>NZ_NRDP01000023.1:0-150184 GCF_002878475.1 Dyella sp. AD56 | reverse complement strand
CTGGCAAGCCCAACCAGAACGCTTACATCGAATCGTTCAACGGGCGCTTGCGCGATGAATGCCTCAACGAGCACTGGTTTCCCAGCCTGCTTCACGCACGCACCGAGATCGAAACCTGGCGCCGGGAATACAACGAAGAACGACCCAAGAAGGCTTTGGGCGGGCTCACGCCCGCCGACTATGCGAAGCAGCTAAAGTGACACTGGGCTCTAATTCGTCCCGCTACTGAAAGCGGGGGGACGTCGGGGCATAGAAATTTCCGCTTTGCTCGAAACGCTCAAAGTGCAAGTCGGCAGGCGGTTCGGGGGCACTGAAGCATGCTGCGCAAGCCAGTGCCAGAAGAATTGGCAACACGAAGCTACATCGAATCTTCACGGATCTACGTTTGCCGCATCGAGAAGGGCCTTGACTGGAACCTGCATAGTCTTCGAGTAGTAGGGTTTTGACCAAAAGATGGTCATGACAACCTTGCAGGGAATGGTGCTTCTGCCCGCGAGTAACTCGTTGACGGTCACCGCATTGAGGTGCTCACTGGTGGTTCCGCCGTTGTTTGTCTCTTCGAAGTCCAGCAGAACTTTGTACGTGAAGGCAGTCTGTTGACCAACTGCTTTCGGCTCACCGTAGTCGACGTTTCCCATCATGAAGCGGCGAAGCGTATGCTTGACAGAAAAGTCGGTATCGTCATCAAGCGAGCAGGTTAGAAAACGACCAACAACCGGCCTTCGCCCTCTCACCCAATAAGGAGCGAAGAAGTCGGTGTCCGAATCGAAAGTTAGCTCATAGCTATATCTCTTCGGCGCGAAACTGGTGAAGGTGAGTGTGGCTGGAGGCTCGGGCGTGCTGTAGCAAGCTGTGCAAGCCAGGATCATAAAAACTGGCAAAACCAGTTTGTATCGGATCTTCATAATTCTTTGACCACCCCGTCGGGACAGACTGCGAGCTACTTACTTGGTTGTGCTACCGCGTCGAGAAGGGCCTTGACTGGTACTCGCATCGTCTTCGAGTAGTAAGGCTTCGCCAGATAGATGGTCATAACAACTTTACAGGGTATGGTGCTTCTGCCCGCGAGTAATCTGCTGACGGTGGCAGCATGGAGGTTTTTGGAGCCGCTACCGCCACTGTCCGTCTCCTGGAAGTTCAGTAGAACCTTGAACTTGAACAGAGACGTATTACTCGGTGCCTTCTGCTCGGCTTCCTCAATACTGCCCCTCATGAAGCGAAGCAGCACATGATCAACCGAAAAGTCAGCATCGTCATCCAGCGAGCATTTGAGGAACCGCGTCACAACAGGTCTACGCCCCCTGACCCAATAGGGGGCGAAGAAGTCGGTATCCGAATCAAAAGTTAGCTCGTAGCTATAACCTTTTGGCGAGATTCCGGTGAAGGTAAGTTCAGCTGGAGGCTCCGGGGTGCTGAAGCAAGCCGTGCATGCGAGGGTCAAAAGGATCGGCAACACCAAGCTATATCGGGTCTTCACTGATGTACGGTTACCGCGTCGAGTAGTGCCTTGGCCGGAACCTGCATCGTCTTCGAGTAGTACGGCTTTGAGAGATAGATGGTCATGATGACCTTGCATGGAACCGTTGACCGGTCAGCAAGCAATTGGTTAATCGCATCACCGCTCAGATGATTGTCACTCCGACCACCGTCCAGCGTTTCGCTGAAGTTGACTAGTGCCGCGTAGTTGTACTGAGTCTGCTTTCCCTCAGCTGCTCTACCTATTGATTCAATCTCGCCCCTCATAAAGCGTTGCAACGTATGCTCTACAGAAAAATCCGTGTCGCCATCCAGCGAACAAACCAGCATTCGCCTTATAACTGGCCGCCCCTCCTTCACCCAATACGTAGAAAAAAAATCGACATTTGATTTAAAAACGAACTCATAGTATTCGTACTTTTTCTGCGTAAACCGCTCAAAACCAAGAGAAGCCGGCGGCTCGGGCGTACTGAAGCATGCTGTGCAAGCCAGTGCCAGAAGAATTGGCAACACGAAGCGACATCGAATCTTCACGGATCTACGTTTACCGCATCGAGAAGGGCCTTGACTGGAACCTGCATAGTCTTCGAATAGTAGGGCTTTGACCAAAAGATGGTCATGACAACCTTGCAGGGAATGGTACTTCTGCCTGCGAGCAACTCCTTGATGGCCGCTGCGTCGAGGTCTTGAGTGCTACTTCCATTACTGTCAGTCTGTTGAAAGTTCAGCAAAACCCTATAAGTAAACTGAGCCGCATCGCTCGCCATTCTTTCCTCTTCCGGCTCAATACTTCCCCTCATATAGTGAAGCAACACGTGATCAACCGAAAAATCGGTATCGCCGTCCAGTGAACACTTGAGAAACCGCGTCACAACGGGGCGACGCTCCCTCTCCCAATAATGAGCGAAGAAGTCGGTGCCTGAGTTGAAAGTTAGCTCGTAGTTATATCCTTTTGGCGCGAATCCTATGAAGGTGAGCTCAGCAGGAGGCTCCGGAGTGCTGAAGCAAGCCGTGCATACGAGCGACAGAAGGATCGGTAACACGAAGCTATATCGGATCTTCATAGATCTACGGCTACTCGTTCAAGGTAATGTGCGCGCTATTTAGAAGGCTCTGCGGTGGCCCTTCTTGTCCAAGAGCGGATGGAATTTTCCATAATTTCGGGCACGGTCATGCCGTTGGCCAGTTTGGTGTTAAAAATCGCTCCAGCGTTGGCATGGTTGACGTTCACGTCAACATTGACGTTGGGGCCAGACTTGATAACCCAGCGATCACCGAAATTTGCCACGCCGTCCGATTGATTGGGGTGTGTCGGCGCAGCATGCACATTGATCCAGACCTTGGCATTTGGTGTCGGCTCAGCATGAGACCAAATGGAAGAACCGAGAGTGACGATGGCGCCGCCACCGACCGGGTCGAGTGTCACAAGCATGACGACGTTGTAGCCGGCATCTGTCAGCATTCGCGACAGATGAGCACCATTCCACGCGCCAAGACTATGACCAACAATATAGACTGGTGCGGTCTTGCTTGGTATCACGCTTAAGACGTTCTTCTTGATGTCCGATTTGCTATGTACTTCGTAATAGCCGAGATAGCAGGGAACATAAAACTTTCGCTTTAGAAGATCGGATATGCGTGCTTCCAGTATTTCTTGTGCGCGCACGACGTTGTTGTTTGGACCAGAGAAGTAATAAGACGTCTTGTCGCCAGCCCCACCGATGAAAAACACGGTAGCCGGCTCTGCTAGCGACGGCACTGTGATCTTAACGACAGATCCCTTCGCCGTATCCGTCGTGCCTGAGCCGATATGAATATCGCCCGAAGCGACCGCCGCAGTTTGTGCGTCAACCATTTGAACCCACCCAATGAACGTCAAGATCTTCCTCTGCAGTTGCGAAGACGCGCATGGTCTTGCCTTCCGCATCCGTGATGCCAGATTTCAGCTTTCCGGTGGCGGAAACGATCTTGTACTTTGTGTTGGGGACTGGCAGACCGCCGTCATCTACCAATTGAAATTGCTGGTCATAGGCGATGGAGTCTGGGTCAGCGGGCGTCGAGAGCCATGGACTCATTTGCGCTAGTTCAGACGCCGGGTATCCGCAACCGACCGTGTCTTCCACCCAGAATGTGCTTGCGCAAGAGCTGTAGGCGATACATCCGCAGCTCAACTTGCAACCCTCGATGACCCAGCCTTTGTCTTCGTCCATGTTCCCAAGGCAGTGCTCGACAAAGGTTTGTATCCCGCCGTGCTTTTCGCAGGTGGCCTTGTCGCCCTGGAGCACAAGTGGGAGGTCGTCAATGATGAAGTTGGTGCCACTAGCGGTAATAACGCGACCGCCACCCGAGGTCAGATCGCCCAGACGGATGGGGCCACCACTACGAAGCATGTGCTTCCTCCGCAGTGAAGACGGCGACGCTTCCTAACTCGTCCTTGGCCCAGTACACATAGTTCTGGCCGGCATCGACGATGAACGTGCCATTACTTAGCACACTGCCAAGTCCCGCAATCAATTCACCGCGATCAACGCATTTGTCGAGCCCGGAGATGATGGTGACTTCGCCGTCCACGGGATCGATCACTTTGTCACCAACACGGAGGACTTTCTTTCCGTGAATCTCCTGACCTGAGCCTCCCTCTTGGAAAATGGCGCCCCGATTGGTTCGTGCGCCTGCAACAGCAAAGGGGAGAATGCGCTTGGGGTATCGCTTATCGGACACTGCTCATCTTCCTTGTCTGACTGGTTTAGGGCATATATCGCGCCAGACCAATACCAGGCAATCAGATCTGTCCCAAACTGATTATTCTCGTGCGTGCAGGGTGTTGGCGTGCTCCTTCGCGTAGCGAGCAGCCTTCATGCTGTCCTTGGTAAACATGGGCAGCATGGCCTCGATGCCATGCTAGGTGCGCTCTTACCAACCATCTTTGAGCCCACGCCCACGGCAGATCAGGCACACTGGCAACGATGGAATGCGCTGCCCCGACCATGCCCGACCCAACCGACACCGCCACACCCGCCGGCACTTGGTGCCTGTACCTGATCGAATGCCGCGACGGCTCGTATTACGCGGGCATCACCAACGATCTCGATGCACGCTATCAGGCTCACGTGAATGGCAAGGGCGCGCGCTACACACGCTCGCACCCTCCGCTGCGCCTGCTCGGTTCGCGCGCGTATGAAAACCGCGCGGCAGCATCGCGCGCCGAGTGGGCCATCAAACAGCTGCCGAAGCACCGCAAGCTCGGCTATCTGCATGCCGACACGGACATCACCGTGACGACCACCGTCACCCCAGCGTTGCCGAAATGACGGTGGTCGTTTCCCATCAGGTCGACTTCTTCAGCATCGCCGTGATGGTGTCCAGCTTTTCACGGTAACCATCCAGCGTTTTTGCCGTTGCCTGCGCAAACTGGTTCGCCTCATCCCAGCGACGCGACTCGATGGCCTCGCGCACGCCCGGCACTGTCTTCACGCCGTAGCCGGTGAGCATGCCCGGCGCGTAGATCATGTGCTGGAACCACGGGCGTCCTGGCAGGCCAGAGGCATCGGTGAGCGATTGCTCCATCTGCCCCATCAGCGCATTCACCTGCTGCTGTTGCTCGGCCGACAGCTTGAAGCCGGCAGCAGCACGTTTGCTGTATGCATCTTCGAACGCTTGCGCGCTCTTCTTCAACTTCTTCGCTGCGTCATCGAGCGGTGCGAGTTTGATGTCAGGCACATCCGAATCACGTTCGGGCGGCAGGATCGGCCGCGTCGGGTCGGATACCAGCGCATACGCATGCTTGTCGAGCATTTGGTGTTGCTGCTCGGTGTCCTTGCGCGTGTCCTCCACCAGCTTGTGCAACTGCTCGACATAACGATCCAGCGTGTCACTGAAATCGCTGAATCGTATCGGCAGCACGCTGGCATCGGCAGTGCGCAGCACAATATGGCCAGCCACCTTCGACAGCGCTACGCCGTATTGGAAGTCCGGATCGCCGAAGCGCACGTAGTGATCGAACGAGTCATAGGCAGAGTGATAAATGCCGCCGTTGTCGTCCTCGCCGCTGAAGCCAAGGTCCAGCGAGGCGATGCCCAAGTGTTCGAGGAAGGCGCTGTAATCGGAGCCCGAGCCCAACGCCATGATCGGCACGTCGCCACCTGCCGCAGCGAGTTTGGCGAACTCCTTGGCGTCCGGCTTGGCGTCCTTATTACTGCCGTTGACCATGACGTGTGCGCGCATGCGTTCACGCACACTCGCCTTGGTTTCAGGGTCGACGACGCCCTCGGCTACCTGATTCACCAGATGCTGGTAGGAGTGGCTGCCGCCCGCCTCCAGAAATCCGCGTCCGTTGGTATCGGAGTTGAGGTACAGCACGGCCTTCTGCATCAACTCGTCCGCGTGGGTTTCCGCCCATTCGGTGGAGCCGAGCAGGCCGGGTTCTTCGCCGTCCCAACTTGCGTAGACCAGCGTGCGCTGCGGCTTCCAGCCCTGCTTATAGAGCGTGCCGATAGCTTTCGCCTCCGCCAACAGCGCCACGTTGCCGGCCAGCGGATCCCACGCGCCAAACACCCAGCCGTCGTGATGGTTGCCGCGCACGATCCAGCGATCGGGTTCGGTGGAACCCTTGATCACGGCGATCACGTCGTACACCGGCTTTTGGCCCCAGTCCGACAGCACGGTCAGGTGTACGGGCGCACTGCTCGGGCCCATGTGATAGGTGATCGGCAACGAGCCACGCCAGTTGCCCGGCGCCACCGGACCGGTCAGCGACTTCAGCAACGGCGTGGCGTCGGCATAGGAAATAGGCAAGACCGGAATCTTGAGGATGGTCTTGGCATCTTTCAGTGCCAGCCGCTTGGCATCCGGCGTGGAGCCGATGCCGGGTGTCAACGGATCGCCGGGGTACTGCTGCATGTCGGCCACCGAGCCGCGCTGTACGCCATCTTCCGGGCGCCAGCCACCCTGCGGATAGGTGTCGCCTTCGGCGTAACCGTCATCGTGCGGATCGGAATAGATCAAGCAACCCACGGCGCCATGCTCCTGCGCCAGCTTGGGCTTGAGGCCACGCCAGCCGCCGCCGTAGCGGGTGATCACGATCTTGCCGCGCACGTCGATGCCGCGGCGAGCCAGATCCTTGTAATCGTCAGGCATGCCGTAGTTCACGTAGACCAGCGGCGCGCTTACATCACCATCGCCACCGTAGACGTTGTACGGCGGCAACACGCCGTCCTTGATGCTGGATGTTGCATCGCCCGCCACGGCCGGCTCGTGCAGCTTGGCGGTATACGGGTGCGGCCCTTTCAGCTCCAGCGCCACTTTCTTCGGGGTGGGATAGAGCACGTTGAAGGTTTCGATGTGGGCATCCCAGCCCCACTCCTTGAACTTGGCCAGCATGAACTCCGCATTGGCCTTGTCGTGCGGCGAGCCCACCTGATTGGGCTCGGACGACATTTGCTTGAGCCACGCGCGCTGATCGGCGGGATCGAGTAAGGCGTCGAAGCGTTGCTCCAGGCTCTGTTGCGCGGCCGCGCCGTCGGTGGTGAACCCGAGCATGCCTTGGTCGGCTTTGCCCGGATCGTCCGCAGCCAATGCGCTGCCCATCGAAGCCAGCAAGCAAGCCGCCAGCAGCGGCCGTATCGTCAAACGGGTCATGCGTTGTCTCTCCCCAGCGGTGGCGCGAATAGTTCACGAGTCGTTGTCGTCGCGCTCTCCCTTCGCGACGATATTCAATGCTGTCGTGACACTTATACCCCCAGCCCTGCGGCATTCGCCTAGGACAAAGGTCATGCTTTGGACGGATATCCACCGCATGAGCCTTCGGCAGGAGGGCTCACGACCGTATGGCGCGCGACGCCTTCCACGCGGCCAGCCGCTCGGCGATGTAGTGGTCCGCATCGGCCTCGGTCGTAAGCGCGGGCATCGCGTGATGCGTGTTGCCCTGCGCATCGGGCACGGGCAACTGCGATACCAGTTCGGCGTAAACCTCTTGCAGATGCGAAGGCTCGCCCGCCGCGGGGTTCTTGCCCTTGGAAGTCGGTGCCGTCACGCCTGCCAGCGGATCGTCGGTACGAGGTGTCGCCAGGGTAAGCACGTTGCCAACATCCGGCGCGGCGGCATCACGCGCCGTCAATGCCGGCACGCCCCAACGCGCTTCGACCGTGCTCAGGATGGAGGTGTGATCCAGCGCCATGCTTCCCGACGGCACCCGAAATACCGTGCCTGCCGGAATCAGCGGTGAAATCAGCAAGGTCGGCACACGCGGCCCAAAGCGCTTGAAGTCAAAACCGTATTCGCCCGCCGTGGCATCAGGTGGCACGGCGTTGGTCGGTGGCGGCACGTGGTCATAGCAACCGCCGTGCTCGTCGTAGGTCACGATCAGCAGTGTCTGGTTCCACAGCGGGCTGCTGCGTAACGCGGTGTAGACGTCGTGGATCAACTGCTCGCCCAACGCCACGTCGTAGTTAGGGTGCTGGCTATTGCCGCTGGAACCCCAACTGGGTTCGAGGAAGGTGTAGGCGGCCAGCGTGCCATTCGCAGCAGCCGTCTGGAAGTCCGAAAACTGGCCGAAGTTGGTATCCGGCGCGTTGACGAGATCGGTGTACGTCACGCGCGTGAGCGGCTCGGCGTTGTAGCCGTAGATGGCCCAGGACACGCCCTTCTGCGTGAGAGCGGCATAGATGGTCGGCGCGGTGAACGACTTGGTCGTGTCGTCCATGTGGCCCTGTGAGGTCGCCGCATGAGTGAACGCGCGATTCGGCAGGGTTTCGGTGGGTGCCGCGCCGAACCAGTGATCGCACACCGCAAAGCCACGCGCCAGCGCCGATAGCACCGGCAAGGTCTGCGGCGTGTGCATACCCATGATGTCGGCGGCTACGGTGCCTGCCAGGATGGAGCGCTTCTGCTGCGCCTCCCACGTTAACGTGGACGCGAAATTGGCGACAAAGCCCGCATTCGTCGCCACCGGCGGCACCGGTGCGGCCGCGCTGCCGAACAGCTGTGCATTGGTCGCACTGTAACCCTCGCCGGGGTCGGCGCCGGGCATGTAGTACGTGCTGGTGGTGTTGGGCGGGATGCTGAATACGGTGACGGCGGCTCCCCCACTCGCTCCAGGGTTGTTCTCTTTGCCGGTCAACCCTTCGAAAGGCTGGCCGGCGGGCGAGACGTTGCCCGAGTCGGCATAGAGAAAGCCCAGCATGTGGTCGAAGGAACGGTTCTCCAGCATCAGCACCACGATGTGGTTGATGGCCGACAGCTGGCTTGCGGTCTGGGTGGTCATGTCGCCGCCTTGGGATTTGCGTGGGGATAGGGCCATTTCGCCGCCTGGCGTGTCTGCATTCCATCATCGACGCGTGTCGTACGCGTGACCCGGCGCACATCCCGGCGTTCAGGATCGGCGGGACTGAAGTTTCTAACCGGTGCGCCGATAAACCCCTCGTGCCCGGCATTGGGGCACGGACCACACGTCATGGCGGGACACGTATGCTGCAAACGGCGCCGAACATCGCCTATCTCAAGGCCGCATGGGCTGCATTCGCGGGCATCAGCGGCCCCAACGCCCAGCAAAGCTACGAAGCGGCAGGCCTGAGCTTCACGCGCGTCAACCACTCCACCCTGGTGCGCAAGAACGACGTTCAGGTGTCCACCATGCCCATCCACTACACGCGGCACGAACTGCGCGTGGGCTTCCTGGGCCGCATCGAGAATGAGGTGCGCAAAGCGGTGAACGAGCTCGAAGCCGTGCTCTACCGCGACCTGTGCCTGCCGGAAGGCCACGAATGGATGATCGAGCTGGATGAATGCCTGCGCATGCTGCGTCGCCGTGGCCATCGCTCGCTGTCCATCCTGATCCAGCCGGACAGCTCCGCTACGCCTGACACCCGCGTGCGCGTGGAGATGCGCGTGTACCTCGACTCACCGCGCGCCTGCCTGTTCGCCAGCGCAGCGGATGCCACCACGAACGGTTTCGTCGATCTGCTGGAAGAGGCCCCCAAGCGCGTCCGCGTGCCCCGCGCGGCGAACTACGGCGAACTGGCTGCACAGATAAGCACCACACTGAACGAGGCTTTCGCCGCCTTCCCCCGCGCCCAGCTGGCTGCCTGAGAACAGGCTCTTATTCCACGGGAATGTAGAGATCCGTTTCCGACGACGGGTCGTCCGGCGCGATAAAGCGCTCGTCGTAACGCTCGAATTCCACCCCAGCCCGCACGCGCAGGCCCAGCTTGGGCAGCAAGCGGGTGTGAATGGTCTGGAAGGTTTCGGCGATCCCGCTCACCACACCCCGGTGCGTGAACACACCGTACTTCTGGGCCGGCACGGTGAACTTCACCATGCCCTCGGGCACGGCTGCGTCCTCAGCCACCGGCAGGCCTGCCACGTAGCGCAGCATGCCGTCCGGCATGGGCGTGCAGACGCCGTAGGCCACGCCTGGCTCCGCCAGCGGCTGCACTTCGTGCTCGCGTGGCAGAAAGCGCTCCCATAGCGGCCCAACGCCATTGGGACTGCGGGCGACATACTCCAGTCCGACGACCGTGAAGGCGGGCAGCGATACGATCCGGTGATCCATGGCGGCGTCCTGCGGCAGCGTTGAGCGAACCCCAAGACTAAGTCAGTAGGCATGCATGGCAACAGGGTGAAAAGGGCCACTTGCATGGCAGGGCGTTGTCGATATGGCAGCCCCCCGTTCGTCGTGAGGATAGACGCCGCCTTCGCCTCACCAGGTCAAGGATGCGTCTGGCCCTCCACCTTCTGCGCCCGAGGTTATGTCCATGTCCCAAGCCCCCACCCTGATCCCCGTTGACGAGCTGGTGAAGCGCAACGGCGTCACGTTCGCCGGCGAGAGCGCTGAATACCGCCACGCCCGCAACGCTCTATTGGCCGAAGAACTCGAACTGCGCCGCCATATCGAACGCGTGGCCGAGCAACGCCGCGCGCTGCCACCCGGCCCCGACGTGAAGGGCGACTACCGCTTCATGGGCGAGCATGGCCCGCTGGATTTCGCCGGCCTGTTTGGCGACAAACAGACCCTGGTCACCTACAGCTACATGTTCGGCCCGCAGCGTGAACGCCCATGCCCCATGTGCACCTCGTTGCTCGGCGCATGGAACGGCGAGGCGCGCGACATCCAGCAACGCGTCGCGTTGGCTGTGATCGCCCGCTCGCCTATCGAACGCCTGCTCGCCTTCAAGCAAGAGCGTGGCTGGAAAGACCTGCCGCTGTACTCCGACATCAACGCCCACTTCAGCCGCGACTACAGCGCCATCGATGACAAAGGCAACGATGAGCCGGCGTTCTGTGTCTTTACCAAACGCGATGGCCACATCCGCCTGTTCTGGGCCGGCGAAATGGGCATGGCCACCGCCGACCCCGGCCAAGACCCGCGCGGCGCCCCTGACCTCATGCCGATCTGGACCATCCTGGATTGCGTACCCGAAGGCCGCGGCACTGACTGGTATCCGAAGCTGAATTACGGCACCTGACTACGGAACCAACGGGCCGCGACTACGCGGCCCGTTGCGTCATTCACTCTCACATCGCCTTCAGGCAATTGACCATCCACGCCTTGCCGAAACGGTCTGTGAGCATGCCGAAGCGATGCGCCCAGAAGGTTTCAGCGATGGGCATCGACACCTCGCCACCCTCGGCCAGCGCCTTGAACACGCGGTCGGCCTCTGCCGCGTTGTCCACGTCGATATTCACGCAACCTTTGGAGACGACCGTGTGCGGCGGGCCATCCGCGCCCATCAGGATGCCGCTGGGCGTTTCCAGTTGCGAATGCATCACACGGCCGTGCGTTTCGGGCGGCATGTCGTTGGCCATGGGCGATTCGCCGTAGGTCATGCGCATGGTGACCTTGCCGTTGAACGCTTTGGCGTAGAAGTCGAATGCTTCGCGCGCCTGGCCATCGAAATCAAGATAGGGAATGAACTTCATCGGGCTACTCCTACATCGTGGGGACAGAAAGCCTTACGGCGTCCCGCCGCGCGAGCGCAACGGCAGCCGTATGGCCATCCTTTAAATCGTGCCGGTCATCGTTCCGGCGTGATGGTTCATCAGAATGACGAACGAGCGTCTCACGGATCGACATGGGGCAACGCCACCACGGCGCGCGCCGGGTCGAACAGATCAGGCCCGGATCATGCCCGGGAGCTGGTTGTCCGCGATAACGCGGTTTCGCCCCGTGCGCTTGGCACGGTAAAGCGCGGCGTCCGCCTCCCTGCGCAACAGCTGAAGCTCGTAGCCCGAACTGTCGGTGGACGCCAGTCCAATGCTGGCGGAGAACGTGACGAGACGGCCGTCACCCTCCACCGGGGTGGCCTCGATCGCCGTGCGGATGCGATCCGCGATAGCCACGCCCTGCTCACGCGTGCAGTCGGGCAGCAGAATGCCGAACTCCTCACCACCCAGGCGACCGAACAGATCCGTGGGACGCAGCTGTCGCTGGCAGAGCGTCACGGTGTGCTTGAGCACGATGTCGCCGACGGCATGGCCGTGGGTATCGTTGATCAACTTGAAGTGATCCAGGTCGATGGAGATCAGGCAGGCAGCACCCGATTTCCTCTCCGTGGTGCGCAACACGCGCTCGGCCTCGCTCACAAAGTGTTGGTGGTTGAAGATGCCGGTCAGGCTGTCGCGGAAGGAGAGCATCTTGAAACGCAGCTGCGAGCGCTTGATGCGCAACAGCCATGCCGCGATGGAGATGACCAGCAGCAGTAACAACGCGATGTAGAGCCGGCTCGTCTCGACAGCCTTGGTGTCCAGCGCCTGTTGCAAGCGCAGGATATTGTTCTGCTTGCTCAGCCCCTCGGCCTCCAGCCGTTGCGCGAGCAGATGCTGCTGCACGGTGGCATAGGCCAGCGACCTGGCACTGATATCGTCGATGTAGCCTTTGTCCTGGGCGACGAAGTTCTCGTAATAGGCCAGCGAGGCTGCAGGGTTGCCACGGCGTTTCTCCACCTTGTAGAGCACGTCGTAGGCGGTCCGGACCCATTCGCTGACTTCGTCCTGGCCGCTCATGGTCAATGCGGCGAGCGCAGCCTTGCGGGCATTGGCCTCGTCGCCCAGCTTTTCATATGCCTGGGCAAGCTGCACTTGCACTGCCCGCATGTGGGAGTAGTAGCGGTTTGCGGCGACGCTCGGCGCCAGGCGGTTCAACAGGGCGAGTGCTTTTTCCGGCCGATCTTCGGTCAGGTAAAGGTCGCTCTTGATCAACATCATGGTATTGACGAACACCGGCTGTCCGGCGGCCGAGCAAGCGTCGATCGCTTCCTGCAGCTTCGGGCTGGACGAGGTAAGCCGATCCGTCTTGTTGAGTGCACTCACTTCCATGGACAGCGGGTTGCACAGGCTTTCACCGGGAGGTACCGCGTCCTCCATCATGCGCGCGTACTTGATCGCCAGATCGGTCTGCCCCGCGTACACCATCAACTGGGAGAGATTGGACAGCACGATGAAGCGTGCCAGCCTGTCCTTCACCGTCGGCAAATCGGAAGCCAGCTGGTTGGCCAGCGTAAACGCTTCCTCGTAATGGTTGCTCAGCCCGAGATTGTGCATGAGCAAGGCCATGGCCTTGGCCTTCAGCGTCGCGTCACCGGAATGATCGATGACGTCTTGCAGCATCAGGTTGGCCTTGGTCGCATTCCCCTCGAAGGCTGTCTGCCACCCATCAAGGTAACGCAGGTACCACTTCTGGACGGGCGTCAGCTGGGACGCCTCTTCGTGAATCTGCGCGAGCATGGCGACGAAACGCGGGTGATCGATGGTGCGTACCCGCTCGGTCTGCTCGAGGAACTCGCCGGGATCGGTAACCGTCCCGGCGGCATGCATCACGCCCGGTAGTACGCAGAAGGCCAGGCTCGCAAGTGCGAGCCGTGGCCAAGCCTTGCATCGCCGGAGCGACATCGCGATACCTAGGCGGCCTGCGCGAGCAGGTTGCGCACGGACTCGGGATCCTTGTTCGGCTCCCCTTCTTCGTCCGGCACAGGAACCGGCACAGGAATCGGCTCCTCGCGTTGCGGGTACGTCTGAGAGCTTTGGGTCACGTGCATCACGTGCTCCCCAAACTCCCGCCCCAACGGCGCGCTGTCACCCGATGCCACCGCAGCCACCAGCGCCTCGGAGGCATCAGCCGTCGCCAGCAAGGTGGAGAGTTCATCAGACGACGCATAGCGCAGCGTTGCATCCTGGCCAATGGCCTCAAGCCAATCCATCGTATCTGTCATAGGTCAGAGCCCCCTCTGTTTTGTTGTGATGATCTTGCATTGATTGCTGCGGCCGGCACGCCACGGTCGCGCCGGTATAGCTTGATGACACACGATGACAGGCGTCATCGGCAGGCCATCATCGTGCCATGCGCCAACGGGCCTCTCCCCCGTCGCGCGTGGCCACTGTATCGCGTTACGCAGGCTCCACGGCGTTTTCCGCCGCTTCCAATTCCGCCAGCCGCGCCTGTATCGCCAGGTTTGGCTTCATGGCCTTCGCCGGGGGCAACACCACGGTTTCCTCGGCGGACAACTCGATATCCGGCAGGTCACGCAAGGCGACACGGCGGATGCGCGGCTGCTGGATGGGCAGCGTAGCCGCGCGGTAGATGATCATCTGATGGTCGAGCGGATAATCCGCGCTCAGCAGGTCCACGAACACCTGCCGATACGCAGCACCCGTCGCCTTGAAACGCGCCAGCGACTGGTCGCCCACGTGCCCCACCTGCCACAGCACCAGATAACCGGTGGGATCGATGCGGCGTTCGAACAGCAGCAACTGGCTGGCTTCGAAATGCTGGCAACCGAAACGGCCCGGGTCGATGCCCAGATCCGCATAGAGACAATCTTCGGCGGAAATGCCGGGCTCCATGTGCGCGGCATACCCTTCGGCGCGTGCCGCTTCGATAGCCTTGTGCGGCGACCAGGCAAAGATGCCAGGGTGCCCGTAGAACACACCGCAGACGCGCTTGCCCGCGCGTACTTCGGTCATCATCAGGTCGACCCATTCGCGATACGTCGTGAGTCGCGACTTCCCTTCCCGGTAATAGGGCTGCAGGCTGCGCACGTCTGGATGCATGCGTTGCAGCCATGCCTCCACGATGCCGTCCGACACACCCGCGAACACCACGTCCGACTGGGTGATATGGCTGCGCGCCAGCGGCGTGAGGTGGGATCCGAGCGTCATGCCCAGGCCGACACAGGCCAGGCTGCCGTGGCGCACGTCTGTCGCTGCCGGTGTCGAAGAGTTTTCCATCCCGCGATATTAGGGCAATTTCTGACCGCTGAGCACGCCAGGCGACATATGGCAAAGGATCGCCCCGAGCCGCCACAAAGCCCTGCACAACCGCTGAAAAGTTTGCTGGATCGAGACAAGCAAAGTGGCGCGCGCCTACGCCTGGGCGCATGGTAGCCTCACCGGCCGGTGAGAATCGCGCCGGCAAGAGCCTCGCACGCCGTCCACCTTGGGCACGGCGCCGATCGGGCTCGAACGCCCGGGCCTCCCGGCGCCATCGCCGCCCACTGTCGCCGCATCGGCCACAAGCGATAGATTGAGCTTTTAAACCCCAGGGCCTGGCCCGGGCACTCACTCCCCACTGTCTACCCCGACGCACCACGAGGATACCGGCATGAAAAAGCACCTCCTGAGTTCGCTGGCAGCTGCTGTTCTGGCTGGCGGCATGCTCCTGACGTCCCCCGCCTTCGCCGCCATCAGCCAGGGCGCCACCGCTCCGGCCTTCACCACCCAGGCCAGTCACGACGGCAAGAGCTTCACCCTCTCGCTGGCCGACGCGCTCAAGAAGGGGCCGGTCATCGTGTACTTCTTCCCCTCGGCCTATACCGGCGGTTGCGATATCGAAGCACACGCCTTTGCCACGGAAGCGGCGAAATTCGCTGCGGCAGGCGCCACCATCATTGGCGTCTCGGCGGACAGCATCGACCGGCTCAACACGTTCTCGGCCGACCCGAGTTACTGCGCCGGCAAATTCCCGGTGGCGTCCGATCCGCAGGGCAAGATCGCCGCCCAGTACGACGTGAAGATGTCCGCCGCCGAGCCTGACGCGAAGGATGTGCAAGGCCAGGCCATCGAGCACGGTTTCATCTCGCGCGTGACCTTCGTGATCGGGCGCGACGGCAAAGTGGCTGCCGTGTTCTCCTCCGAAGCCGATCACCTGCATCCGCAGGACCATGTGAGCAAGTCGCTCGCCATCGTGCAGCAGCTCCAGGCAACCAAGGCGCCCTGAGCATTCGCCGCGCGGCGCACGTCCGCCCCGTCGAGGGCGGATGTGCGCGATCCGGGGCGCACCGCGCACGGTCACGAAACCGTCGCTTGCAGTCCCACCGGGCACCCGGCAAGCTTCCCCGTTTGACCAACCGGAGTTGCCATGTCCTCGCAAGAAACCATCATCCAGATCATGCCCGCCACGGGTTGGGTTGCCGTGTTCGACGAGAACGGCGACGAGAGTGCGGAAGCGCTCGTGTGCTTCGCGCTGGTGGAGTCCGTGCAGAACGGCACCACGCACCGTGACGTGCGCCCGATGCTGGTGAACGGCAAGCAGATCAGCTTTGCCGACGCCGCGCCGAATTTCCTGCGCGTGGAAGAACTCGAAACCTTCGAGGACGAAGGCGAAGAGGAAGAAGAGGAAGACGGCGAGGAATAATCCGCGCCCTTTTGCTCCATCCCTGGCGGCCGGCAACTTTGCCGGCCGTTTTCTTTTAGCCCGCGCCGCCTCGTGCGCTCAAGCACATAGGCCGGCCGTCGCTACTCGCGAAACGAGCCGAGCATCGCTTCGCGCACATAGCGCCCCAGCAACATCCCAAAGACCCGGTGCGCGCCCCAGAGATTTGTATCCGAATGTATCCGGCCGCCCCGTAGGTACATGAGCTTGCAATTCCGCCGATGCGTCACACGAAGGTGATACACGGCGATGTTCTCCTAACGCCATACCCACCTGCCGGAGAACAGCCATGTCGGACCTGATCGACCCGAAGCGCCGCCGCTTCCTTGGTGCCACCGCGCTTGGCCTTGCGATCGCCCCGCTGGGGCTGTCTTCGCTCGCCAGCGCCCAGGCGGCGAAGCCAGCGCCCACCAGCGGTGGGCGTACGGCAACGAGTGGACACACCTCGTTCAAGTCCATCAAGCATGTGAAGGCTGGCGTGCTCGACGTGGCCTACGCCGAAGACGGCCCGGCCAATGGCAAACCCGTCCTGCTGCTGCACGGCTGGCCGTACGACATCTACAGCTTCGTCGACGTAGCCCCCATCCTCGCCGCCGCAGGCTACCGCGTGATCATCCCGTGGCTGCGTGGCTACGGCGACACCCGCTTTCTCTCGGCCGATACCCCGCGCAACGGACAACAGGCTGCGCTCGCGGTCGATGCCATCGCGCTACTGGACGCGCTGAAGATCGATCAGGCGATCGTCGCCGGCTTCGATTGGGGCGCGCGCACCGCCGATATCCTGGCTGCGTTGTGGCCAACGCGCTGCAAAGCGCTGGTGTCGGTCAGCGGCTATCTCATCGGCAGCCAGGCGGCAAACCGCGCGCCGCTGCCTCCCAAGGCCGAACTGCAGTGGTGGTACCAGTACTACTTCGCCACCGAGCGCGGTGAAGCGGGCTACGCGAAGTACACGCACGACTTCGCACGCCTTATCTGGGAACTGGCCTCGCCGCAATGGAACTTCGACGACGCCACCTTCGCGCGTTCCGCGGCCGCCTTGGATAACCCTGATCAGGTCGCCGTAGCCATCCACAACTACCGTTGGCGCCTGGGCATCGCCGAGGGCGAGACGCACTACGACGCACTGGAAACAAAGCTCGCCACGCTGCCGAACATCCAGATACCCACCATCACGCTGGAAGGCGATGCCAATGGCGCGCCGCACCCCGAACCAGCCGCCTATGCAAAGCGATTCACCGGTAAGTACGAGCATCGCGTGATCAGCGGTGGCATCGGCCACAACCTGCCACAGGAAGCCCCAGTGGCCTTCGCGCAGGCCGTGATCGACGCGGACCACCTCTGAACCGTTCCCGGAGAACACATCCATGAAAACGCTATTAGCTCTTGCTGCTGCCGGCGGCTTGGTGATCGCGGGCGTGCTGGCTGGAGTGTCACAAGCGAGCGAATCCGCCACCAGTCCAGCATCCCCCATCTACGGCGTCTCCCTGCCTCAGGGCTACCGTCAATGGGAGTTGATTGCGCCCGCACTGGAAGACGCACCACTCAACGAGTTGCGTGCCGTCGTCGGCAACAAGGCCACCGTTGATGCCTATGCCCGGAACAGCCAGCCCTTTCCTGATGGCACCGTGCTGGTCAAGCTCGCATGGAAACGCCAACCGTCCGCCGAGTTCGCCACCGCAACGGTGCCCGGCGCCGCCACTACCGTTCAAGTAATGGTGAAGGACTCGAAGAAGTATGCCGCCACCGGTGGATGGGGCTTTGGCCGCTTCATCGACGGCAAGCCAGCGGATGAAGCGCAGCACCGTACCTGTTTTGCGTGCCACGCAGCGCGCGCCAGCGGGCACGATTTCGTGTTCACGCGATACGCGCCCTGAAAACGCCCGATGGAGTTGCCCATAACCCGCGGATCTGTTGCCAGAGCTGAAGGTCTGTTGGAAGATCCGCGCGGCGAGAGGCCACCGAAACCCTGTGGCCGTCTCTCACATACGATCACAGCGTCAAGTACGGGAGAACACATGACCGCGGTCACGAAACAAGACGCCACGCCACGGCTCATCCCATGAAGCCCGAAGACTTGCAGCGACTAGTCACCATGCCCATGCCCTATGGCAAGTATCAGGGTCGCCTCATCGCCGATCTCCCCGGCGCATACCTCGCCTGGTATGCCCGCAAAGGCTTTCCGCCCGGCGACCTCGGCAACCTCCTCGCCCTGGCACTCGAACTTGATCACAACGGACTGAAGCCGCTGCTTGATCCGTTGAGGAAGCGTAGATAGGGCTGTTCGGGCGAAGAAAGCATGAGGAGAGCGTCTTTCGATCCGAAACAGATATCGTGAATCAGGTACTGCACATGCACAGGCATTGATCAAACCCACACACATTCAGGCCACTGATGGCCCGCCCGACATGCATTCCGCATGCAGCACTTCCGTTTCCTCGTCCGCGGGAAACATGGATTCGATGCGCAACTCCTGGGCGGCAACACTTTGAGGCGCCCCTACCGTGGTCACCATGGAAAAGTAACGGAGTGTTTTGCCGTGCTTCCTGAAACCCAAGGGAATCATGGGAAGATTTGGTGCGGAACCGTCTGATCCTCGCTGCCGCCACGATGGATCAACCCCTGGGTACGCAAACAATTCATCCAGTAAGGTTTGGCTTCGTTCGTCCAGGACACCTCCGATCAGTTCCCGATGCACGCGCTGGATAAGGCTTCTGGCGACCGTGTCCCAATCCACGACAAACGGCCGCATGCCTTCGGGATCAAACATGAGATGCAGCATGTTCCTCGGCTTCGTGCGTGCGGCCATATCGATAAACAAGCCGAAAAAATGCGGCGATGACGCATTGGTAGCCAGCACATTCCAGTAACGATCCATGACGACGGCGGGAAAGGGCTCATGCTGACGAAGCATGCGATCCACCGCGCGCGTAATGCCCTGCATTTCCTCGGCATTCCAGGCGGTTTCTGGATAGATCGGCGCATAGCCAGCCGCCAGGAAGATCGCATTACGTTCGCGCAATGGAACGTCCAGTGATTGGACAATGCTCGCCAGCGCGTGGCGACTTGGCACACTGCGACCCTTTTCGATAAAGCTCAGATGCCGCTGCGACATACCCGCATCAAGCGCCAGCCCCAGTTGGCTGGCGCCGCGCATTCCTCGCCAGTGTCGCAGCAGAAGACCCAGGTCATGGGATGGGTACGTCAGGTCGCTACGCATGGTGCCCATGGGATCCTCTAAGCACGTCCAACTGACGATGTGCACGATAACCGCTTGAGTGTCTCATGTGCGTTTGCCACCTACGTCCTTATCAGCACCCTCGCCCGCCAACGACCCCATGGATGGTCAGGCCGACGGGGCAGACCAACGGGATGCTTGGAACGCTTCTTCCAGCGGCGGATGGGTGACATTGCCCGTGTAGTTGGTGATGGTGGATGCAGCAACAATGGCAACCGTTTCCAGAAGGTGATGTTTATCAAAACCGGCCTGAAGAAACGTCGACACGTCGTGATCGCCCAAATGCCCTCGCTTCTCGATAAGAGTCCGTGCCAGGGCGGAGAGTGCGGCGTTCCTCGTATCAAGGGGATTCCGGCGCTCGCGAATAGCGTGGACATCTGCCTCGTCAACGCCTTCCTTTACCGCCAGGAAGGAGTGGAAGGCCACGGCCCAGGGACACTCATTCGTCACGGCATTGGTAAGCAGAACCACCTGAACCTGCTCTTCGGAAAAGCTGCCACCATGAACTTTGCCAAAGAGCCCGACAAGGCCCTCGATCAGGACGGGGGATGTAGCCATCGCGCCTGCGATATTGGGGATGAAGCCAAACGCGCCCCGCAGCGCCTCCAGAGAAGGCCTGGACTGCAGCGGTGCGGATTCGATCGTATGGATGGGAAAAGATGTCATGGGTAGTCCTCGCTGAATATGTGCATCGCCGTCGATATCGACGACGTGGAGGAACCTTAGGCGTGTGCATTCAACGCGCCAACTACCTGAGAGGTAATAAATCGGTCGCGATTCGCGAAAGAAAGGAGCAACGGGTCTCGCGATATGATGAGATATCCGTCGTCGCCCAAAGCGAACAGCCGGCTCGAAATAACCCTCTCTACTTACGCCCCACCAAGGATGGCCTGACTCAAATGGCAAAGATTCACTTGATCGAAGGACCAGTGGGCGCCGGCAAGTCCACGTACGTCGCCGAATTGCGAAAGCAACACGCAGCACCGGGTTTCATTCTGGACGCGTGGTTCGTCAGGCTATACAGCCCGGATCGCCCTGCCACCAACCTGATGGAATGGTACATAGCCAGGAAAGAGCGTTGCCTGGACCAGATCTGGGAAACGGCGAAAGAGATTCTCGACGCGGGCCATGACGTCGTCCTTGAGCTTGGACTGGTAGAAAGGACGAGTCGCGAACGTTTCTGCACGCAGGCGTTAGGGGCCGGATACGAGCTGACCATCTACCTGTTGGATGCCCCACGAGACATCCGACGTGAACGAGTCCGCAAGCGCAATCTGGAAAAGGGCTCGACATACGCCATGAACGTGCCAGATGCATTTTTCGAGATGGCAAGCGACCACTGGCAACCCATGGATGAGATCGAGCGCGAAATGTACGACGTCCGCGTGATCTCCTATCCGGACGAACTTGAGCCTGCTAAAACTTAGGCTAAGGTCCGCTTTCGACCCAGAGCGGACCTGTTTAGGTACGGGTTCAACGCATGGATTGCTTCGGATGGCCTGGTCGCTAGATTCTATGGATATTGATTCGTCAGCTCGTGCCATCCTTTTGGACCTGCGGGCGAAGGTAGAGGGCGGGGGCGAAGGGGGCATTTACGGGGACCAGACCAAGGCGCTCCATGACATTGACTCACTTCTCGCGAATCCCTCGGTGTACCAAGTGAAACTGTTGCTCCTGCCAACGGCCAATCTGCAAGAGCTCTCCATCGACTGCGGGTGGGGAAGCCAGTTCAACTATCTCGCGGCCAAGCTTGAGGCGGTTTTAGGCATCGATTAGGCGTATGCGGCTAAGGTCCGCTACCGACCCAAGACAGACCCTGGCGAACTGAACATATGAGGTGCGTATGGCCGGACCGGACTATCTAGTTGCCCATGCTTGCTTCCGATGCCGCAAGAGCTTCAAGACCCGCCCAAGACGGGACGGAAGTGCTACATGCCCCCAATGTGGAGGGCCGCTTCACCTCATGGGGCGCTCTTTTCACGCACCGAAGCTTAGCGACAAGGAGCAATGGGAAAAGGTACGGCGCCTTCATCAAGCAGGCTTCCGATTCTTCAGTTATTGCAGCGTATCTGGTCCTGCATTGCCGACCAGGCTCGCAGACGTGGATGCGTTCATTGCCGACAATCCGTCGCACCCATTGCGTATAGCAGTAGATCCGTGAATCGGTAAGGTCCGCTTTCGACCCAAAGCAGACAGTTTCGTTTACAGGGATGGATGGTTATGCGGGTCACCAAGGATTCTGGAGGGCTCGATGACCTGGAAGGCGATAACGTTGGGAGTAGTGCTCGTTGGCCTGTTGGTCACCATTGTGGCGCTGGTCGCGAGGCCTGATGTCCCTGATCCAGGGACCGACAAGGCCGTTCTCTCAGCGGTGGTGTCTCTGCAATGCCAGGGTAAGGGCCGTGGCAAGGTTTTACTCTCAGCGAAGCCCATTGGTCCCCGGGACCTGCACATATGGATTCCGCAAGACATATCGATGGATCAAGGCAATGCCCTTGCCAAGCGTGCTGATGAGACTAAGGCGCTGCCGGCGGGGATCGAGTGCCCGCGCGTAAGTATGGTGTCCTACGCACGCCTCAAGGCCGCATTCGATCAACCAGCAAAACAGCCTATGGAGCTTCCCGTGCCGGCAGGCATACGGATCCCCATTGGTATGAATACCGGGTTCCAGGACGCGTTTCCCGACATCGAACTGCTACTCCGCCTAAGTATGCCGATCTACTCCAGGACGCAGAATACGGCCGTTGTCTATTTCGAGGAAGATTGTGGCGGGCTATGTGCGCACGGGGAATACGTTGTGGTTGAGCGATTAGACGGGGTCTGGCGCGTCACGAAGCGCCTTCAGGCATGGACGTCTTAAATTGGTCGAGAAGATAGATTTGATCATTAGCCTTTAGGCCCGCTTCCGACTCAAGGCGGACACTTCTGTGATTCTTTCAGCCTATTCATCGAAACGGTTACTGGCCAATGAGAAGGAAGCCATGAAGATACGGACAGTCCTGTGCTCAGCGTTGCTCGCAGCATGTTTTCCGGTCATCGCCTTATGCCAGCAACCTGGTGGAGGGCTTCCCATCGCCGTGGAAGCCATTGGTGTAGAGAAGTCGGGCCACAACTTCTACTTGGATTTCCGGGTTTGGAATTGTTCGGGCAAGGAGCTGGTCATGGATATCACCAATCTTCCGTGGGGTGGCATTCTTACCAGCAAGCAAGTTATCTATCACCCAGCTTCCGGCAAGGTCATGCAAGCAGGGTACCCGGTTGAAGACTTTCCGGAGACGCCGTACACCATTCCTGCGGGGGGCTCCATTTCTGGAAAGGTGGATCTCGGAAAGTACTTCCATGAACTGACCGAGATAAAGCATCCAGACAACTGGGTTGTTTTTTGGCTGTATGAACCCTTTGGCTCAAAGAACATTCCAGTTGGGAAGTTCGGTGGAATGATTCCTCTCGACCAATCTCTGCGCTACTCACCAGGAAAGAGTGCCTGTCACGCCGATGGCCGCTGATCGGGTAATGTCAGCTTTCGACCCTTAGCGGACACTGCGTCTCTATTGCCAATAGTTCCGCCCAGTCATACCAGACGTTGTCTCCATCACCTGAACCTGTGGAATGGGAAATGAGTGACGAAATAATACTATTGGGGCGCGTTGAGGCAGGTGGACTACTCGTTGTCACAAATAACACTGGAAAGCCGATTCCGGTTGGCACGAGCTTTACCCAGGTCATCAAGCATAGGGTTACGGTGACGCATCCAGATATCCTTAGTGAGGACTTAGGTCAGGTGGCATCAGTAGACATCCTCCTTGAGGAGATCACTCTTCAAAAAGGAAAGGGGCCAATACAGGTGATTCCGGTTGGCTGGAGCGCTGCAATTAAGCTTGTCGGAGTGGGTGTTGATACCGTAATTCATGCGCTTCAGAACGCGGAAAAGAATGAGAAGATCTTCTTGAAATGAGATAAGCACCTAGGCTTCGGTGTTCCTGATGCCGGTTGGCGGTCGCCGAGCAATTGCGTGCTATGGCGAGTTGCAAATGTCCGCTTCCGACCCGAAACGGACCTTCCCCATCTCAACTAGATATTTGCCGTGGGGGCAAGTGAGCGGCATCGAAATCGTTGTACGCATGGACAGTGTGTCAATATTTCGATCAGGCGCGCACCACAGGCTGAAATCGGCCAGAAAGCGCAGTGCGACTAATCGTGTGAGGGGCGTATGGCGGCGAGCGTTACGATAGGGCATGAGCCCAAGGGAGCGGTTAGCCGTGCCGGTCGTTCGCGGTACGTTTCATCCGGGCTAATTCCGAGGAACCGCCTCCAATGGGTCCCGCCATCAGCTCGGCTCGCACATGAGTACTGCTACTTTTTGCACGACGCCTGCGTGCAGATGCTGGCCGAATACGAAAAGGCGCGCGCCCATCTGGTTCGCTTCAAATTCCGAGATGCCGACGAGGCTGACGAGTTCGAACGCCTAGCCAACGAGGTCGGCTCGGTCGAAGCGTTGAAGCGGTTAGGTCGGCTGGACGAAGCGCGACGTGTGGCCATAAACACCATCACGATGGGCATGGTGTCCGACTGTCTTCACCACATCTATGAGGCGCTGCGGTGCATGGAACGTCGGAAGGTCGTGGTGGCCTTCAATTTGCTGCGCAAGCCGCTCACCGATAGCCTCATTTATCTGGCCTGGATGCTGGGCGACGAAGACGGCTTCTATGAAGCTTTCTCCAAACAGTCGCCCGCAGGGCTGGCCCCCAAGATCGTTGGCAACCTGCGCCAGGCCATTCTCCAAACCGCCCTTGAGAAGACCGCCCTTAAGGGCGTGATCCAGAGCGATTGGCTTCACGCGGTCCTGTTCAAGGACGACTTTGAACGCGGCCTCTACAAAATCCTGCAACGTGCCGTGCACCTCATCACCGTGCAACGGGACGCGGTGAGGACAGAGCCGGAGAACTTCAATTTCATTTTCAAGAACTACGCCGACGATGATTCATACGACGGGCTTTACGAGGTGCTGCCACCCGTACTGCTCTTTCTCGCGCATGTGATCGAAGGCCTCTACGACCGCATGAAAGCCATGGACCCAGGAGCGAGAACTGCATTCCAGGTCCGCACGATCATGAGCATGTTTCTGCTGAGTGACGATCCGAAGAGGATCAATGAGACCCGGAAGATCCTCGTTAAGCTATCGCGAATTTTGGCTTGTCCCAATTGCAAGAAGCCGCTCATTCTGACCCAACACAACATGGCGCGCCTTCTGATGCGCGAGTCCTTTCGGTGCACCGGATGCAGGACCGTAACGCCTCTCCCATTCTCCTATATTTTTTAACTCCTAAGGCCTATGTGCGTATCGCATAGCTCTTGATCAATTGGTAATCCACAAAGAACTGCATTCACCTAAGGGCCGCTTCCGACCCGAAGCGGACCCGACCCATATGGGAGGACGCATGCCAAACGAAGACTGGATGTTTGGTCTACAGGAGGCTGTTACCAACCTCCCGACAGACGAGGCTGCTTTTCGGTTCCATTACGGCCTGAGGCATGGAACGATGAAGGTCGGGTTGTATGCGCCTCGGGGCGAGGACCGGCAATCCACCCATTCGCAGGACGAGTTGTACATCGTTATCAGTGGCACGGGGGATTTCGTAAAGGACGGAGTCCGCAGAACGTTTGAGCCGCAGGACGTGATCTTTGTCGAAGCCGGAGTTACGCATCGCTTCGAAAGCTTTTCAGATGACTTCGCAACATGGGTGATCTTTTGGGGCGTACACGGCGGCGAGCAGTAAGGTCCGCTTCCGACCCATAGCGGACCCAACGGAGTTGCGAAAAGGGGGGGGAGAGGGTGATGGATCAGGATGCTCTGTATACGAAAGCAGTGCGCTTACGAGAGATTCTCAATGACCTCTCACCCTCCTCGGAGGCCGCTCAGACACTACTGGCCGCAATTGGGCCGCTTCTTGAAAGAGCCATCAGCAGAGAAGTTTCGGCTCCCTTGGAGCGACACATGCCCGGTGGACATATGGTCTGGGTCGAGGAGTCACTCCGCGATTTCCCTGAACTGGAAGAGGCGTACGCTCAGTTTCAGAACGAAATTTTGGGTGGGCGCTAGGATTTTGATGGGTAGCGCGGTCGCGGTCGGAGGGTCCGCTTCCGACCCGAAGCAGACACTTTTACAAATGACGATGGGGAACTATGAGTCCTGCCTGCCCGTGCTGCGGTCATCTCACAATGCCGGACGACGGTTCATTCCCCGGCTCGTTCGTGATCTGTCCTGTTTGCTTTTGGGAAGATGACGACGTCCAGTTGGAGAACGCTGATTTCGCAGGCGGCGCGAATCGCCCGAGCTTGAATCAAGCCCGCTTTAACTACCGTACTTTTGGGGCAAAGGATGAGCAGGCGCGGTCCCACGTTCGCTCGCCGAGAGGGGACGAGTTACCGCCTGGTGAGACCGCTGCTTAGAATGCATTCTTAGGTCCGCTTCCGACCCGAAGCGGACATCACGAACATAGATCGGAGAGTCATTTGCATGGCAGCGGATGAAATTCAAGCCTTAGAACTGGCGCTGGGTGCCGCCTCCTCAAACGGAGCCCTCCGTCGCGCTTCCTACTTCATTGTGCTTAACGATGACGAGTGGGTTGTTCATGTTGAGGAGTCACTGAGTTTCCGCGTCAGTCAGTCAACAGGAATGTTGATTCCGGACGATCAACGCCTGGATGCCACGGAGGCACTACGCATTGCTCGCGAATATGCCCTCAACCATCAGTTGAGGTGGGAGCCCGCGTTTTCACTCGAGCCGGGGCGTGGCGGTTGGAAAGTCGGTGCCCGCCAAAGTCAGCTGGGTGGGCAGCTCTCCATTGACGTTGGCCACGACGGTCGCGTCGTAGCCCATCGTGTAAATCCGAAGTAGCTAGTCTGACGGTTGTTCGCAGGCGGAATGACGAAGTTGGTTAGGTCCGCTTTCGACCCGGAGCAGACCTTGGCAATAGCCGCCATCACCCTCAGCCAGCCGGTCGGCTTGCGCAGTCGCGCGAAGCCTCCTAGGCTCCGCGCGGAGAACCCCTGGAGGCATCATGACCAGAGCAACGCTGCTGCTCTTTTTGCTGCTGATCGCGGGAGCGATCGGGCTGAGCTGGCGCCATTACCAGAACGCCAGGGCACTGCTGAGTGACTGGGCAGACTCCAACGGTTTGCGCATCCTGCACGCGAAATCCAACACCTTCTGGCTGTCCATTCCGCTGTCGATGTGGCTCACCACCTCGAAGTACCAGATGATCTTTCGCATCTCTGCTTACGACGAATCCATCCATCGCATACGCACAGGCCTGGTACGACTGGGCACGCCCATATGGGGCATCATGAACCGCGATGCGGTAGACGTGTTTTGGGACAACGAAAACTGAGGGCTCGTCGGACGATCTATTGCTCCAAGTCCCCTGGGATTGAGCAGGATAGGCTGTTTCAATTGGAAACGGCCGCTTCCGACCCGAAACGGATGTGCCCGCATCTTGAACTCAAACGGACATTTGTCGAGAACGGTGACCAAACTCATCTCAAACAGGCACGCCGCGATCAAGATTTGCAAGGTTAACCATTAGCATTCTTTAGATATTTCATCTGCATAATCACTAATCTCGTCGGGAGGGAACGTGACGGATTTTTCAATCAGCGGGGCCTTAGGTTCGGGTTTTTCCCTTATTGCACGCCGACCGGGATCGGCGATTGCCTGGAGCATGGCGTACCTTCTCGTTGCGATCGCCCCGATGGCCTTGTTGTTTGGCTACCTGTTGTCGGAGATGCCTTCGTTCTTCGCAAGTCTCCAACACATGGACCCGCACAAGGGACCGTCGGCCGAGATGTTTCGCCTGCAAAGCCGGATGATGATGGCCAACCCGCTGATGTTCGTGACTGGGCTGGCCGGACGCGCACTTCTGGTCGGCGCCATCTATCGCAGCGTTCTTGAACCCGATAATCGCCGCTTCTTTTCTCTACGCTTCGGCGCGCAGGAGCTCTGGCTGGGTCTTGTGCTGTTTGTCTATAGCGTGATTGTCGCGTTTACGATGCTGGGGGCGATGATTAGCGGCGGTGTCCTGGGTGGTTTGGCATGGCTGATCGGCGGTCTGATACCCGACCCGACCGCGGCCACCCTTACCCGTGTTGTGCTCATTGGTGGCGTTGTTATCGCTGCCATCGGTGCATGGGCCTGGGTAGCGATTCGACTCTCCCTCGCCCCCGTGATGACGTTTGCCGAGAAGGAGTTTCGGCTGCACGAGTCCTGGGCATTGACGAAAGGCCATGCCTGGAAACTGACCGGCATGAGCGCCGTTCTGGCCGTGATTGCCATCACCATCGCGTTGATCATGGAATGCATCATTATTGCGATCGTCTATGCGCGGCTGGGTGGCTTCGATCAAGCCCACTTACACGCGTTCTTCCCTCAAGGGCAAATCCCGAACGTCGTGCCCTTATTGGTCGCTCTAGCGCCGGCACTCGCCGTGGGCTTCGCGCTGGTTGGTCCATTGTTCGCCATCCTCGTGGCGCCGTTGGCGTCGGTATACAGGGATCTGAGTGGACGATGAGTTGCCGAGCGGGCAGAAGGAACGCGGGAGTGCGCGGCAATGCGAGCCTTCTGTACGAAGGCGCGTCTCCCCTGCTGTATAGGCCCGCTTTTTGAGCCAAGGCGAACGTTTCCCTTGCGCGCAAAACGTGTACCCTTCGGCGGGCTGGTTGCTCATTCCGCACGCTGAATCGACGAGACAGGGTACGCGCCATGCATTTCGAACTGCCGGAAGTCAGCGCTCATTCGCTGAAGGATTTTGCCAAGCACTATCTGATGATCGTGGTCAGCATTCTGACTGCGCTTTCGCTGGAAGCATGGATCGAACACGCTCATCATGAGCGGGCGGCGAGCGAGGCCCGCGCGAGGATTGAGGCAGAGATTCATCAGAACCTGGTGGAAATCACCAAGGCCAGGGATCACGACCGCGAGCGTATCGCATCACTGGAAAAGATCCGTGACGGCCTGCTGGATGCATTGAAATCCCACGCGTCCGCCAGCGACATCGACAAATACGTTCACAACGCCATGACCAGCGAGTTCTATCTCGATGGTCGCTGGCCCACCCTTCGCCGTGAAGCATGGGATGTTGCTGTCGCCAATCAATCCGCCAGCTGGGTCGACACGGAACTCCTGCGTCGCTACTCCAGCATCTATGCTGAGCAGAACACCAAGGCGGCCACCATTGCCGGCGAAACGACCGCGGTACTCAGCGAATCGCGCATGGCGGACGCCATGATTGACATCCAGACGGGCGAGTACGAGCCGCGGGAATTGCTGCACGTCACCAATCAGATGGTGGGCCTGTTGAGCGAAGAGGTGAACGCGCTAGACGCGCTTGCGAAGGAGATCAGCGCCAGCTTCCCGGCGGCCTCCGGGACGCAGGTCGCCCATGTACCGGCAGCCAGCCCCTCGGTCGGCCATGGCTGAGTCATTGGGAAGATCATGAGTCCGCGGGCGAGGCATCCGCATCAGGGTACGTCCACGTATCCGCACCATCGAACCGCCGTACTTCAATGCCATCAATCAGCGCTGGATCGACATTGCGCATGTTGACGCCAAACTGCTGCCCCGCCTCGGCATGCAGCGGCTCCCAGTGAGTGACGCAGCCACAGACGGCGCAATGCATAGTGCGGATAGTGCGCTTGCCCCACACATACGCGGCCAGGCTCTCTCGCCCGGAAACCGTGACCGCGTGGGATTCATAGAGCGCCCATAGCGCTCCATAGCGTCGGCAAATCGAACAATTGCAGTTGATCAGATGCGCCGGCGCGGAAGGAACCTGAAGTCGAACCGCTCCGCAATGGCAGCTTGCAGTGAGCACGCAAGTGGACCTGCCGAGTTTTACGTGGTGTCGATGAAAGCAACGGCGTGCGCGTCCGGGCGCACCATCACATACATGGCAGCGATTCACCCATGTGAATCCGCCGCCATGTCGTTCCGTGCGTCGTCGCGCTCAGCGCAACTGCTGAATGCGGAGCATATTGCCGGCCGGATCACGGACGGCGCAATCGCGAACGCCGTATGGCTGGTCGGTCGGCTCCTGCACGATATCGGCATCCTGCGCCTGCAATCGCTCGAAGGCACCTGCAAGGTCGTGAGTGGCGAGCAGGATCATGCCGAAGGTGCCCTTGACCATCATCTCGGCAATGGTGCGGCGCTCGTCATCGGTGACACCTGGGCTGGCCTCAGGCGGATACAGCACGATAGAGGTAGCAGGCTGGCCTTTTGGGCCGACCGTGATCCAGCGCTTGCCACCATAACCAACGTCGTTGCGTACCTCGAAACCGAGGGTGTCGCGGTAGAAGACCAGCGCGGCATCGGGGTCGTTCTGGGGGAGGAAACTGGAATGAATCTGGATGTCCATGGCGTTCTCTCGGTGGGTGGTGAAGTCCATGGGGATCAGTCTAATTCCGGCTCCCGGGGCGGCGCTTCTCGATTCCTGATCGGTCGCGTCACCTGCTTGGCGACGCACGACGGCATGCCCTGCGCTGCATGCGCCTGCTCGCGCCGGTAAGTGCTGGGGGACATGCCGACCAGTTCGGCAAACCGCGTACTGAAGGTGCCAAGCGAGGAGCACCCCACCTCGAAGCAGACCTCGGTAACGCTAAGCTCGCCTCTGCGCAGCAAAGCCATCGCGCGCTCGATCCGCCGCGTCATCAGATACGAATACGGCGATTCGCCATAAGCCTGGCGGAACTGGCGACTGAGATGCCCCGCCGACATGTGCACGCCACTGGCCAGAGCCTCCACGTCCAGCGGTTGCGCGTACTCCCGGTCGATCCGGTCGCGCACGCGACGCAGCCGTGCAAGGTCGCGCAGGGCCTGCGCTTCGTCGGGTCTGCTGGTCATACGCCGATCGTGTCACGACAAGAAAGTGGGCTCAAGTCGCGGTGTTGCAGTAGCACACCAGGGTGCTGGCAGAATGCGGCGCTTAACGACACCACAAACGAGACAGTTCCATGGACAGCCATATTTCACCGGTTCCGCTGGAGAAGGCCTATCGCCTGCTCAACCACGGCCCCACGGTGCTCGTGTCGGCCCGCCACGACGGCATGGACAACGTCATGGCGGCCGCGTGGGCCTGCGCGCTGGATTTCAACCCGCCCAAGCTCACCGTCATCCTCGACAGGATGACCAAGACCCGTGAACTGATCGAAAAGACCGGCCGCTTTGTCATTCAGGTGCCCACGGCAGCGCAATTGCAGCTCACGTACACCGTTGGAAATCTGGGACGCGCGCAGGCCACCGACAAACTGGAGCGCGCCGGCGTGCGGTGGTTCGACATCGACGGCCACGACCTGCCCTTTGTCGCCGGTTGCTCCGCATGGCTGGCGTGCCGGCTTATTCCCGAGCCGCACAACCAGGAAACGTACGACCTCTTCATTGGTGAAGTCGTCGGCGCATGGGCCGACAGCCGCGCCTTCGCCAACGGCCACTGGAACTATGAAAACGCCGAGCCCGCGTGGCGCAGCCTGCACTACATTGCGGGCGGACAGTTCTATGCCATCGGCGAATCGCTGAAGGCCGAACCGATCGAGTGACGGCGCGCGCTACTCATCCCAACCGAATTCCGAATAAGGCACACCGTCGAGCGCGCAGCGTATGCCTTGGACGGTGTAAGGAATCACGTTCCCGGGCAATCGAGCCGGCTCGTACCAGCCCAGATGATCGTGCTTTTCGGGTTCCATCAGTCGCGCCTCGCCCTTCCAGATATCCGCGCGAAAGAAGGCACCCAGCCACTCACTGCCGGCGTCACCGGAACGACAGTGCATGAGATGAACCAGCCGAAGTGCAGTCGGCTCGGCCAACAGCCCGGTTTCTTCGCGGAGTTCACGGGCGGCGGCATTCACAAGCGGTTCGCCGCCGTCATGCGCGCCAGCCGGAAGACTCAGGCATCCATCGTTCCACCCGGTATGGCTCCGTCGCAGCAGAAGCACTTTACCCTCGTGCTGAACGATGACGAAGACGCTCGTGGTCAATGGGAAACGCTGCCTCACTTGGCTCTCCTTGATTCGTACGCGCGGCAAGCCACATCAAATGGCGTGCTTGCCGCCATTTTCTCGAATCGCTGTGCCACCCAGCGATTCGCGCAGGCGCTCCACATACAACGCGTAGTAGTCGCCAGGCGATGCCGCACTCATGCGGGCGAGCAGTTGCACCACGGCTGCTCGCTGGTTGTCGTCAAGCGGTGCCCTCGCCACGCGCGCAAGGTCGAGCCATGCGCCGCTGAGCGTGTCCAGGTCATCGCCATCCGCAAGTTTGAGTGCTTCCGTATAGGCATGCGTGGCGCCGGCGACATCGCCGGCCATCTGCATGACCTCGCCGCGACGCCGCCACACGGGAGCCATGCGCGCGGGATCGTTCGGCCAGTTGGCGGCGACGGTGTGCGTGGCATCGTCCAGCATCCGGCTCGCGGCATCCATCCTGCCCGCGACGGCCGCCGCGTGCGTGCAAACCAGATCCAACCGCACATGCACGGGCGCCTGCAACGGCGGCATCTGTGCGAAGTACGGCTCGCAGGTACTCAGGGCTTCGGATGGGTCGCCCCACTTGTCGTGCAGGTCGGCGTTACTTGCGTCGATAAAGCCGGTCAGTACCACTTTATTGCCCCGCCACTGTTCGGCATGGATCGACGCCTGCGCGGAACGCAGCAAGGCCGCGGCTTCGTCATGGTGCGACGAAGCTGCGAGCAGATTGCCCAGGTACATTTGCGAACGCGCAACCAGAAAATGGCCCTCACCCCAGATCGCCTGCTGAGTCGCCAGCGCCTTCCTGAGCAAGGGCTCGCCCTCCGCTGGCCGAAGCAAGGTGCTGAGCATCAGGCCAGTCTGTTCTTCTGCCGCCGCCGTTTTCCAGTCCAGCTCGCCGAACTGGCGCAGGTTGTTCTCCATGCCGTCGCGCGCGGCGCGGTAGGCATCCTCGTTGCGGTTGAGCAGCAGGTAATACTGGGTCATACGCTCCATGACCGAGCCAAACTCGCTCTTGCCATAGCGCCCTCGCCACAAACTGGCGGCAGTCTGCAGGTGCATCAGATCGTCGGCATCACCGGCCGCATGCGAGTGCATGCCGAAGGCGGCGACCTGGTAGTGCGCACGCGCCAGCCGATCGGGTGAGGATTCGCCGGCAGCGGTATAGATGGCCAAGGCCTGTTTCGCATCCCGGTACGCATCGGGGTAGCGCCCCTGCCCTTCCAAGTCGGACGTACGGTCGAGCAAGGCATCCGCGTACTCGGGACTGTCCTTGCCCATCAGCGCCAGCGATTGCGCCAGCCGCGCCTCATGCAGTTTCGATGCGGCATCGGCCATACCCAGGCTGGTGGTAAGCGCGGCGAGGTCGTGCATCAACTGGAACCGTGCCTGCGGCTGGTCGGGCATGCTGCTGGTCACGCGATCCGCAGCCAATGCCACCAGTTCGTGCGCCGGCATATTGCGCGAACGCGTATCGGGAATGGGCAGCCCACGCGGATTGAACACACCCAACACAAATTGATACAGCGCCTGATTACGCGCCGCTTCGCGGCCGGCCGTGCGTGCCTGATACAGCGCCTCACCCGTCATCCCCAGCAGCGCGGCCACCGCCAGCACGCCAGCCGCCACTCCGATCTTGTGCCGACTGACGAAGCGAGAAAGTCGATAACCCGTACTCGGTCTGCGCGCCAGCACCGGCTCGCCGCGCAGATGGCGACTCACATCATCGACCAGTGCCTCGACCGTGGCGTAACGCCGATCGGGTGCCTTGTCGGTCGCTTTGAGGATGATGGTATCCAGGTCGCCGCGTAACCGCCGTTGCTGCGCGCGTTCGATGACGCGCTCGGAGGGACGACGCAAGGTCTGGTGGAGAATGCAATGCGCCAGCGCCTGACGACCGGGTTGCGTCGGCTCGTACGGGCTCACGCTAGTGAGCAGGCGATACAGCAGCAGGCCGAGCGCATAGATATCGGACGCCACGCCAGGACGCTCACCGCGCACCTGCTCGGGCGACGCCCCTTCCAGCGACAACGGCGACGCACCTGCCGCCGTGAGCGCGGGCGATTCGTCATCCGCATCGAGCAGTTGCGCAATGCCGAAATCTAACAGGCGCACTTGGCCATCGTCGTTCACGCGGACATTGCCGGGCTTGAGGTCGCGATGGATGACCAATTGGCCGTGTGCGTACTGCACGGCGCTGCCTATCTGCAGGAACAGCGCCAGTCGCTGTTCCATGCCCAACTGCCGGCTGTCGCACCAGTCGATCAGGTTCGCGCCCGACACGTGTTCCAGCGCCAGCCACGGCTGCCCCTGTTCGTCGACACCCGCGTCGTAAAGGCGCGCAATGTGCGGATGGTTTAGCGCGCTGAGGATGTCCCGCTCCCGCGCAAATCGTGCGCCCAGGCGACCCGTGCCGTATCCGGGCAGGGGCAGCTTCAACGCGACCTGGCGTTCGAGCAAGCCATCGTCGCGATGTGCCAGCCACACTTCGGCCATGCCGCCGTGGCCGAGCAGCGAGCGCAGGCGCCAGGGGCCGACGCAATCCTGCGGCTGGTGATGGGCTGCGCCACCTGCATCGGCCGTCGTGATCGCCGGCATAGTGTCCAGAAAGCCTGCCGCATCCGCGGCTCGTGCGGACGCCAGCAGTGCGCGTACACGCGCTGCCAGCACGGGATGCGTGGCGTGCAGTGCGGAGAGCTCCGCCTCTTGCCCGGCAGGTTCCAGATCGATCAAGGCATCGAGGAGTGCCGAAACCTCAGGCCATGCTGGCGTGGTTGGCTCGCTCACTTCATGGCCTCCCACAACAGCGCACGCGCCTTCAACCAATCACGTTGCACCGTGCGCCGGGAAACATTCAACGCGTCGGCCGCTTCGACTTCATCAAGCCCAACGAAATAACGCAGCTCCACCACACGGACCAGGCGGGCGTCGATTTTCTCTAGATCCTGCAACGCCTCGTGCACACGAAGGATTTCCGCGTCGCCATCGATCTGCGGCAACTGCGTGTCCAGTGTGACCTGCCTGAGCTCTCCACCACGACGCAACGCCGCCCGCTCACGCGCGGCATCCACCACCACTGAGCGCATGGCCTGCGCGGCGTAGCCGAAAAAATGGGCTTTGTCGTCCTTCCACACCGCATGGCGATCACGCAAACGGAACCACACCTCATGCACCAGCGACGTGGTGTTCAACAAGGTCAGCGGCTCGCCCTTGCGCAGGCGCTGGTGGGCCATGCGTTTGAGTTCGTCGTACGTCTCGGCGAGCAGGTCGCCGCTGGGCGGAGCACTGGGGGCAAGGGGCATGGGGATCGGCTTCGGGCTGGGACAACGGACGCCATCGGCCATGGCACGAATTACATCGGCATGGTGCCAGATTTCTTTTGCAGGCATGGCGCTTTCGGCGGCCAGGTTCCGTATGGGGAGATAAGGCGACCTGTTCGCCGCTCCCATCCGCCCGACGAAAGGATCTTCATGAAACGCCCTGCCTTGCTCCTTCCCTGCCTGCTTGCCGCAGCCGTGCTCGCTGCCTGCGGCAAGCACCATGCGCCTGCCGGCGCGGCACTGACGGCTGCCGCACCCGCGCACAGCGAAGCCGGGGCACCGACCGCCCCCGAGCGCCGCGATGCCAAGCCCATGGATGCCTATGAGCTGATCGATCTCTCTCCCAGTAGCTACGCTGAGCCGGTCTATCAAGGCCTGATCCGGCAGGTACGCGCCGCGTTCTGGTCCGCTGCGCCCAAGGACATGGACAAGCTGGCCTACGACTACATCGACGCTTACCGGCAAGAGAACGACAGCTTCAAACGCACCGATATCGTGAAGTCACATGCTGCAGAACTGGAGCAGAGTTACTCAACGGCCCGGCAACGGCAGGACTACGCCGTGCGCACCAGCTCGCTCATGCAGGTGTATCCGTACGATGCAGCCACGGGCAGCTTCAAGATCGCGTTCCCCACGGACGGCGAGAGCAGCAGCATCGGCGTGTTCAAGAACACGGGCAATCCGCACCCTTATGGCGCGTGGAACTTCCGCTTCGTCGGCATCCCGGCCATGACCGCAGGCACGAGCTACGCCTATCACCCAAAGAACGAAGACGAGGCCCGCGCCATCGAGGCCACACTGGCGTCACAGCGCAGCGCCGGCGGTGGCGACTGGGTCCCCGTGCTGGCCCAATACGAAGGCCATACGCTGGGCACGATCTGGGGCCCAGGCAAGGACGACACCGTCATCCTCGGTATCGACGCTATTACCGCCGTCGACCGCAAGACCGGCAAACCGCTGTTCACCCTCGGCGGCAAAGAGCTGGGCCCCATCGAGGTGAAATGCTCGACCACCCGCAAGGCACTGAACCTCGCAGCACCCGCAGCGGCCGGCGCGGGTTGGAGCATGGCCGCCTCCAGTGAATCGCCGTGCTGATGCGCGCCGCGCGCGAAACACGCTTACCCCACTTCAAGGAACACCCATGAAACGACTGCTGACGATGGCGATCGCCACACTGACTCTTGCCGCCTGCTCGTCCGGCCCCAGCACCGACGACGTCAAGGCTGCCGTGCGCAAACAGATGACTGCACTGGCCGGCAGCCAGGCGACGGAGATATACGCCAAGGAAATCGATTCGATCAAAGTGCTCGGCTGCAAGTCAGCCGACCGCGGCTACGAGTGCGACGTGCAAGGCACGACAGGCGTACAGCGGCAACGCTTCGTCAAGACGGACGATGGCTGGGTGTTGGCGCAGTAACCGCACCATGTCGATACCTCGCCTAAGCGAGGTATCGACCGTGCATCGACAAGGCTCATCACTGGCCGAAATAGCGGTGAACGAGCCTCAACACGCGCATCCTGTCCAGCTCAATGTCCATCGACGTGTACTGCTCCGCATCGCGATCCTATGCATTGGCATTGAACGCATCGTGGTAGCGGACACTGGCGTCGGGTACCGGGCCAACGAAAGCCAGCGCCTGGAAGTACTCCGGCGGCACGCCAGGCAGCACCAGGCGCGGATCGGCGCGGAAACCAAAACGCCCGTAGTAATCCGGATTGCCCAACACGACGCAACCCGCCGCACCTTGCTCGCGCAACGCGTCCAGCGCCTGCCGGATGAGTCGGGAGCCCAAGCCTTCGCCCTGACACGCAGGCAATACCGACACCGGCCCCAAGCCGAACCAACCCACGCTTCCATCCGAAAGCGACACGGGGGACATGGCGACATGCCCGACGATGGCGCCACCGTCATCCGCCACTAGCGACAAGGTGAGTTGCCCCGCGTTGCGCAAGGCATCGTTGATGAATTGCTCCGTGTGCGACGTATGTTCGGCATCGAGGAACGCCGCCACGGTGAGCTCGTGGATGGCGTCGACATCGGCAGGTGTCTCGGGGCGGATCAGCACGGTCATGAAGGGGGCTCCAAGTAATGCCTCATCTTGAGCCGCCATCCTTTACGACGCCACTGCCAAAGGAACAGGAATGGCTGCTGCGTGGGTATCTACCCAACCGAAAGGAGCGGCCACCGGGAATATCAGAAACGTATCCCGCGCTATGTACACCCCTGAAATCGGGGGTGCCTGCACTGCCACCCCCGAACACAATGCACGGTGTTGAGTATCAGGGGCAGGGGCATGAGCAGCACATGGGCGCGGCGGGTGGGGCGTGGGCTAGGTTGGCTCGCGTTGTTTGGCGTGTTTGGCTTGCCGGGCCTGGCGCAGGCATCGCCTGGGTGCCAGGCGCTCAACGGGCTATCCGGCACCATTCCCGCGAATGGCTACATCCAATTGCTGACCAACAGTCAGCAGGTCAATCAAGGCGACTACGTCACGTTGACCACGTCGGGCCAGATTTTCTATGGTGGCTCGTTCCTGCAAATGCTCGCTAACAACAACACCGTCAGTGGCACGGAGAGCGGCTCGGGCGCCAGCGCCGACAACATCGACAACTTGCTTGGCAGCCCAACGAACTACAGCATTACCTGCACATCGGTCGGTGCCACGATATCGGGCGTCAGCCCCTCTTCGGCCACCGTCGGCAGCACAGTCACCCTTTCCGGCTCCGGTTTCTGGGGAACAACGCAGGTACTCTTTGGCGGCATACCCGCCACCGCATTCAGCGTTAACTACGGCGCCAGCCCGAGCATCACCGCGACCGTACCCAACGGCTCAGGTACGGTCGCAATCACCGTGGTTACCGACACAGGCACTTACAGCGGTGGGACATTTAAGTTCCTCCCACCCAGCGCAGGGTCAGCAAGCGCCAGCGTGGCGTTCAACAGCAGCAACAACCCCATCACACTCAACCTCGGTGGGAATCCCACCTCGGTGACGGTGGCCAGCGCACCGTCTCACGGCACGGCAAACGCCGCCGGCACGGTGATCACGTATACGCCTACGACGGGCTACACCGGGACGGACAGCTTCACTTATGTGGCCAGCAACGCCGCCGGCACCTCGACTGCCGCCACCGTAACCATCACGGTCAGTCCACCGCCAGCACCCACTGTCACTGCCGCGTCGGCGACGACGGCGTACAACACGGCGACCAGCATCAATCTCGCAAGCGCGATTTCCGGGCTGAACATCACCGGCGTCAACATCGCTGCCGCGCCCTCGCACGGCACTGTGAGCGTGTCGGGTGAAACGGTGACCTATACGCCCTCCGCAACGTTTTACGGCGGTACCGACAGTTTCACCTATACGGCGACGAACGCGGGAGGAACCTCCTCCCCCGCTACGGTCACCGTAAACGTAGGCACGGTGGGCACGCCGACCGTATCAGGCCATGCGGCCACGACGCCGTACAACACGCCCACCAACATCAACCTGGCGGGTTTGATTTCCGGAGCGGGCATCACGGCGGTGCACATCGTCAATGCACCATCGCACGGCACGGCAAGTCTTTCGGGCCAAACCGCAACGTACACGCCTTCCGCCACGTTCTATGGGGGCACCGACAGCTTCACCTACACGGCAACCAATGCCGGCGGCACATCGGCTACGGCAACCATCACGATAACCATCGGCACCGTGCCCGCGCCGACGGCTACGGCGAAGACGGTTACCACGCCCTACAACACGTCGATGAGCATCAATCTCTCCAGTGCGATATCGGGAGCAGACATCACCGGCATCGACATCGCCGGCGCGCCTACGCATGGCAGTGCTAGCGTCACGGGTAACACGGTGACGTACACGCCATCGGCCACGTTCTACGGCGGCACCGACAGCTTCACCTATACCGCGATCAACCCGGGCGGACATTCGGCACCCGCCACTGTGACGATTACGGTGACGCCGCTGAACGGGCCGACCGCCCCGCCACTCTCCGTCGCCACCACGAAGGCAACGCCTGTACTGATCGAAGCGGCGGCCGTGGCCAACAGCACGCAACCCTTGACCGGCGCCAGCGTAGCGACGCAACCGATGCACGGCTCCGCCACGGTCAGCGGCGAGCAGATCCTCTACACACCCGTTGCAGGCTTCGTGGGTACGGACAGTTTCAGCTATCAACTGAGCAACCATTTCGGCACGTCGACGCCCGGCACGATCACGGTCACCGTCACTGCCGCCGGCAGCGCTGCCGGCCTGAGCCAGACCGTGACCACGCGGCCGGGCAGTGCTGTGTCGGTGAATCTGGCTGGGATCGCGCCCGGCACCTACGCATCATCGGCGTTGCTTGGATTGTCGCCGGCCGGTGCGGGCAGCACGACCTTGAGCCAACCTGCGACGTTGACCTTCACGCCCGCCTCGACCTTCCACGGCCTGGTACAGATAACGGCCGTGCTGATCTCCGCCAATGGGCAACCGCAAGTGGTCGATGTACTGGTGCTGGTGAGCAGTCAGCCTGATCCGTCGCACAACCCGGATGCATTGGGCTTGATCAACGCGCAGACCATGCAGGCCGAACGGTTCGCGCAGAACCAGCTAAGCAATATTCAGAGCCGGCTGGACAGCCTGCATGACGGAAATACCTCAGCAAGCTTCAGCAACCATCTATCCATTAGCTTGGATGGCAAGCCACTGCAGGCAACCGGCGATACGGCATCCAGCGCCGGGCGAACGTCGAATTCCGGGGCTTCGACGCCGCTCGGCGCTCGCCCGGGTATGGGCGCCGCAGAAAGCACTTCGGCCAGCGCGGATACGCCGCCTCAAGCCAAGGCCCCAGCGCCCACCACGCAAGCATCCTCTGGCCTTGGCGTGTGGATCGACGGTGCGGCGAATTTCGGCTCGTTCGATACATACCGTCAATCGGCTGGATTCGACTCGGACACCATCGCGGTGAATACCGGTGTCGACCAGCGGATCGGCGAGCACGCCCTGGTGGGCTTCAGCCTTGGCTACAACCACGACCACAGCGATATCGGCAACGACGGCACCCGCAGCGTCGCACAGGACTATAGCGCTGCCATCTACGGCAGCTACCAGCCGCTATCGCAGGTGTATATCGACGGTGTTCTGGGCGGTGGCGGCCTGCGCTTCGATAGCCGGCGCTACTCCGCTGACAGTGGCACCGGGCTCATCGGCCAGCGCAACGGCAGCCAGTGGTTCGCCTCGCTGACGGCGGGATACGAATACAAAACCAGCGTGTGGTCGGTGTCGCCTTACGGTCGACTGGCGTGGTCACTGTCTTCGCTCAACGGCTACTCGGAAAGCGGTGATGCCGCCGAAGCACTGGCCTATGGTGCACAAACGGTACGCAGTTCGCAGGTGGTCGCCGGTATACGTGCCAGCGGCACGATTCCCTGGAAGGACAGCATGTTCATACCGCATGTGCGCCTGGAGGTCGGCCATGATTTCCAGGGCACCAGCGACACCGCACTGAGCTATGCCTTCGTGCCGTCGGCGGGCTCCTGGAATGTGCTGAGCAACCCTTATTCGGCCAATGGCACCACGGTGCAAGCCGCTTTCGGCGGTGACCTGCAACTCTCGAACCACCTGATGATCACCACCGAATACCAATACCTGTTGATGCCGCATGCACATGACCAGGGCATACGCATCGGCCTGAGCAAACAGTTCTAAGCGTTGGACGCCAAGGGCGCGTCGAAGTTTAGGCGCGTCCCCTGCCCCGGCGATGTGGTGAGTCGCAACCTCGCGCCGAGGCGGCTGGCGCGAGCGTGCAGGCTCGGCAGGCCTGCGCCCTGAGTGGCCGTGCTTTCCGCATCAAATCCGCGCCCGTCATCGCGAACATCCACGGCAAGGTATTCGCCCTCGCAACGGACGGACACCTGCACCCGCGATGCACCGCTGTGCTTGAGTACGTTGGTCAACGCCTCCTGAAGGAAGCGCAGCAATTCCAGCACCCGCATGGCGCCAAGGCGAATACCGTCCACGCCTTCCACGGTCCACGAACTTTCCATCGCCATGGCCTCGAAGCGCTCACTCCAACGATGTCGCAGCGGAGCGATCAAACCGGCCAGATCGATGTCCTGCTCGTGCGTCGTCGTGTCGATGATCAGGCGCAGATCGTCCCGTAGTTCCTTCAGCGTGGCGACGACCTGCGCCGGGCCGACCGGGCGCCCTGGATGCTCCAGCGCTGAAATCGCCGCAACCAGACTGCCGCCGAACCCATCGTGCAAGTCGCGAACCAGATTGAGGCGTTCGCCGATACGCGCGTTATTCAAGGCCAGGTGATGCTCACGCCCCAGCGTTTCGGTCAACTGCCGGGTGGCGGCATCCACTTCGCGCTGTAGTTCCACGGCAAAATTTTCAGCTCGCCGCATGGCCGCCGCAAACCGATAGGCAAGCGCGAAACCCAAGCCAATGATCGTCAATGGCGATGTCACGGTCATCAAATACGTTTGGTCGTGAATGACACCGAAGAACAAAAGCATGTCGTGCGCGGAGACGAACAGGGGAATCAACAGACTCGCGGCAAGCACATAGCCATCCGTGCGTCGGCGTCGCAGCGAGTAGCCCAGGAAACCAAACACCGCCGCGTAGTACGTGCCGCAGCCAAAGACGAACGCGACGGCGCGATGGTGCCCAACCCAGATCGGCCATGCCATGGCTGCTATGCCTAACACCACGCATAGCACCAACAGCGTTCGTTCGGTGCGCGGCCATCGGTGGCCAGCATAGCGAAGCAGGAAGATCGAAAAGGTCACCGATGCCGCGACATAAGCCGCTGCATTGACCGCTTCCCAAGCGTCGGTATTGTCAAACGGCCACGGACTGTAGGCGACGAAGTTGAACGAATAGAGCGACCAGAACAACGTGCACAGCACATACCAGCCGTAGTAGGTGTCTTTGCGCCGAAACAACCAGAGGATGAGGAACAATCCGCCGAACACCAGCCCCACGGATTGGCCGAACAACTGCATGTCGTAGCGCCAGAACTCACCCTGACGTTGTCGCGCCTGTACCAACTCGGGCACCCCGACCGTGACGACGCCCAGCCCCGACTGATAAGCGCCCAAACCCGACACGCGCACCCAAAGCGTGTTTTCTCCCTGGCGCAGCAGTGGCTTGTCGAGCAGAAAATACTGCGGCCGAACCCACACGCGCGACAGCGGTTCGACCAGATGATCATCGCGGTAAACCAGGCTACCGTTGACGTAAAGCGCGTAGGCCGAGCTGACATAGTCGATCAGCAAACCTACCGGCCGGTCGGCACTCGCCTGATTCCAATGCAGGCGGTACCACACGACACCATCGTGCTGCGGCCAGCGTCCATCCCACGTATCGACGAGTTGGACGGGCGTCCAGCCTTCCGCCGGTGGCGATGGCGATAGCCAATCCGCGGCTGCCGCGTCGGCGGACCGAAGATCCATCGTGGCAGCGGCAGCCGGCGCGGATTCCTGCGCAAAGACTGGAAACGCGAGCATGGCGCATACCAGCCACAGGGCGAGCAGCGCACGCATGTCTAGAGCAACCCCATCGCCTTGGCTTCGAAAACAGCAGCCGTGCGGGAGCTCACCGCCAGCTTGCGATAGATGCTCTTCGTGTAGCCTTCGATGGTAAAGCGCGAAAGGCTGGTGAGATTAGCGATCTCGCGATTGCTGAATCCACGCGCCACAAATTGCAGGATCTCCGACTCTCGCTCCGAGAGCGAAATATCGCGTTTAGCCGGCGAATCGGTGGTCGCAACCGCTGGCGTCGCATCGTCTCTGGATGCGAGCGAAACATGGGCGAGAATGCGGCGCGCGAGCAGCGGATCAATCAAGGCACCGCCACGACGAATGCTCTGCAGGGCCGCGCGAAGTTCAACGTCGTCGCGCTCTTTCATCAGGTAACCGACAGCCCCGGAACGCAACGCCGCCAGCGCGACTTCCTCGTGGCCCCAGGCCGAGATGGCCACCGTCGTCGTGTCGGGATGATGCGTTTCCACCCAGTCGATCAACTCAAGCCCGCTGCCATCCGGCAGCCCGATATCGACCAGGGCAAGACGGGGCTTCAACGAAGAAACGACAGCCTTGGCAGCCGCCACACTGCTTACGACAGTGACGTCATCCGCCGTGCCAACCAATTCCAGCAGAAGACGCGCAAGACGATGCTGCGTCGCCTCATCATCTTCGACGATGAGCGCCGGCCGGAATGCGACGTGCTCTTCTGTGGAATCCACGCGCCCCCCATCGGCCGATCCGGCCAAGCGACGTTCGAGGGCGATCATAGTTTGGCGACACCCACCAGACCACGGTTTTCTGCTGGCATGCAGTCCGGCGACGATTCGCTGCCGCGGCTCCGCAGCGCGTGGGCCCGAGCCGATGGGCTGCGGAGCGGCAACACCATGTCGTTTGCTATCAATGAGATAAGCCGATAGCCGACGAGCCACCAGCGGGGCGAAGGCGTATCCGCCCTCACCCTGCCCTTCCTTCCGAATATCAGTTGTCGTCGCCGCTCAGCAAAGAGCCCACGATGCCGCCCAGCAGTGCACCACCGACGGTAGCCCGCCCGGTGCCGCTGCCACCCTCGCTACCGGGAAGGTACTCGGCGATCTGGTGCGCCAGGCGCGAGATGGGCAAGGTCTGCAGCCACACCGTGCCAGGACCGGTCAACGCGGCGAGGAAGATGCCATCGCCACCGAAGATGGCGTTCTTGATGCCGGGCACCGTGGTGATCTGGAAGTTGACCGACGCCTGGAACGCTCCGACATGCCCCGGATGCACGCGCAGGGTTTCGCCGGGAGCCAGATCCTTGCGGATCAGTTCGCCAGAGAGCTCCAGCCACGCCGTGCCCGAGCCGCCGATCTTTTGCAGCACAAAACCGTTGCCGCCAAAGATGCCTGCACCCAGCGACTGCTGAAAGCCGACGCCGATGGTGACTTGCGGCGTTGCGCAAAGAAAACCATGCCGATGAACCAGGTATTCGTCACTCGGACTCACCGAGATCGGCACGATGTGGCCCGGCACCTTGGTCGCGAAGGCCACTTCGCCGGGCGATTGCGCGGCACGATACTCAGTCATGAACAGGCTGCCGCCGGCGACCACACGCTTGAACATGCCGAACAAGCCACCGCCGCCGCCCATCTGCGTGTGCGTGGTCATCTGGATGGAAGAAGTCATCCACGAAAGCTCCCCACTCTCAGCGAAGACGCTTTCGTTGGGTTCAAGCCATACTTCCAGTACGGGCATCACGGTGCCCTGAATACGAGTCTGCATGAGCTGTTCTCTTGATGTTGGACGAGGGCTTCCCGGTGTCGGAGCGCGTGTACCGGTTCCGGATCGTGGCGGACATTACCGCCGCCGCGGAATGACCGCCAGCTATCCGTGCGGCGACATGGCTGCAAGACGAACAGGCGTCGCAGAACGCAAGAAATTGAGGCTTACATCAAGCCAACGGCGTCATAGCCGCCCCGGGACGACAGTGGCACACTGACTGCGGCTATCAACACCGGCACGTCGCCTCGCTTGGCAACGTCCCCATCATCTCGTATCGGCATCAGCGTCGCCCCAACTGGATCGGGTGCGGCTTTCATAGGGAACATGACCATGCCTTTTTCAGCACAGAAAAAAATCTCAATCGGGCTCGGCTGCCTGATAGGACTTCCCGTTCTTCTCGGCGCAACCTACGTGTTGATACTCAGCGCTGCAAAACTGGAATGGGGTGGATCCAGGCCCAACGAAAAACTGCTCGGCACGGCGGAATCCCCCTACCTGCGAAACATGGATCAGTACTGCACCGGGGTCACAACAACGCCGGCTTCGACCTGGCTGGTCGGCAAGATGGATGACTATGTCCCGGACGAGCTCAAGAAGCTCAAGGCCGTCGACATCGATGCGCTGTTGCAAAGCACGCCGCCGGGAAACAACGCCAAGGACGACTCGCAGGCGGATTCGTCGCCATCGTTCTCCGGCTACGCCCTCCGCGATCATTCCAAGCAAAGTTACATATCGCGCCTTGATGACGCAGGCCATTTCAAGCTGGTCGCCACCGTGGGCGAGGATGCCTGCCTGATCACCAGTGCCGATGGTGCACACGTCTTTCTGCTGACTGGCCTCGACGCGCCCGGGGACGACACCCAGCCCCGTCAGTCGGCCGTCTTTCGTTCCGATGATCAGGGCAAGAGCTGGCAATGGCTCAAGGACGGTTTTTTTCCACAGGCGAACCTCGTCGCGTGGGCGATGCAGCCCCAGTTTTTCAAGGGTGACCAGGTCTGGGTCTGGGTCTGGGACGCTCCCAATGGCGACACCCAGGGTATCGGCCTTTTCTATTCGGCCGACCTGGGCAAGACCGTTGTTCCGGTGGAAACCACATTGCCTGTCGCTGTTTCCGACGACGAAGCGCAGAAACACCTTCCCGCCGATGCATCGATCAGTGACGGCGACGCCAAGCGCGTCATCCGGCAGTTGGACGACACCCACGCCATCGGCTGGTTGTCGCAATACTTCGATGCAAGTTGGCCGGACAGCGACAAGCGAGCGCGCTACAGCGTGACGACACGCGTGCAGCTATCCAGGGATGGAAACACCTGGAAAATCACCAGCTCGACCCGCGACGACGGTCTCTATCTGGAAAAGGTGACGCAAAATACGCGAGGGGATTTTTTTGCTGTCACGTCCCGCGACCAACGAAACGGGCAGGCCATCGAGCGTTTCAATGCAGGCAACAGCAAGTGGGAAGAACAAGGCTCCTTGCCCAGCCCATTCTGGCCTCTGGATAACCGAACCACACTGCGCAGCAATGCCACCTACACATTCTCGGTGGGCGACAAGAGCATCGTGGTGACGACAGACAGCGCCTACAACGCCCCTCGCCTGTTCACTCCCTTCGATGAGCACGCAGCCCATATTTACGCCGACGCGAATTACTACTCCACCAATGGCGGCAGAAGCTGGAAGAAGCTTGGCTTGCAGGGATCCGAGGGCATCCTCGGTTTCGATCCTGCTCATGACCGGGTCATGGGTGCCCATGGCGACGGGTACAGCAGTCGAGACCCCAATATCTACACCTATGACCTTGCTCCTTGATGGCGGATGCCGCACCCACGTCGGCGCAAAGCCATGCTTCACGGGCAAACTAGGCCCGTGCTTTCAATAACCTGCGTCTTCCACGCCGCCGGGCGACTCCGCTAGCGGGGGGAAATCGTCCTGTCAAGGTGAGCGAGCTGTCACAAATTCCTAGTGCCGCCGTGTACACAAACGTCACGACTCCGTGGACAATGTGCCGGCCCATCAGTCCGGGGGGAGCCGGAACCATGACTCATAGCGATGCCGCGGGCCGCCCCGTGGCCCAACTGCTTGTTGTCACGCGCAGCCTTGTCGAGCTGACCGACCGAGCCGTCTCCGACAGTGAGCTGTCCCACGCTGCCGCCGACGTGCTGATGTTCGCGGCGCGGCAGGCGGCCCGACTGGTGGAAGACGTAGTGAGCCTTCGCTCACGCGATCCCAGTGACGCCGGTGCATTCGTACAGTGCTCCAGCAGTGCAGAGCTCGACCGTGCCTACAACGATCTAGAGTGCCTGGCCGAAGCGGCCGGCATGATCCGCGCGCATGGCATCGGCTCGCAGTACCGTGCGCATCTCGCTTACCTGATGCGCTATGCCGCGGAATCGGCCTGCAACGCACTGGAGCGCGCGGAGCGCTCCATGAACCTGGCCGACATCACCAGCCTGACCCATGCGTGGGTGATGGACGCACGGAACTAAGATCTGCCGCGCCGCGACAGAAGGCTTACTTCTTGTTCGGCGCGTCTGCGGCGGGCACCTGCTCCAACGGTCCCACCTGCACGTGGCCGACCCAGCCATCGAAGACATTGACTGCCGCCTTGTCCAAGGCCTTCATCACGGTCTCTATCGGCGGACAGCCGTTGGGATCGGCCACGGGTCGCGATGGGTCGGTCATGCCCGCCATGCAGAATTTCGCGCCACGCGCGCTCAGGCGGTTCAGCGTGGCCATGCCGTCCGTGTAACGGCGCTCCGCGCGCGGCCCAGCGGTTGCATCGCCATAGACCGGGCGCATGCTGACCAGCAATTGTTCGGCAGCGTGCCGATCGGCTTCCGTGGCGTTTTTCAACGCCGTGTCGTACGCCTGCCGGAATGGCGAATTGGCACGCTCCGACGCCAGCGTAAGCCAGGCCAGACCCAACGCCGGGCTCACCGGTTGATTGTCGCCGTTGAGTGCCATCACGCCGAGCACGTACTGCGCGGGCTTGCTTGCCCAACTCGCGGCGGTCTTGAAGAAGCGTTGCGAGGTGGCGTACTTGCCCAGCCCGTAGGTCTGCGTGCCCAGGCAATAAAAGTAGTCGCCCGGCAGGATCTTCTCTTCGCCAGACACGCAGCGCGTGCCGGCAAGATCGGCATCGGTCGGCGGCGTGTCGCTCTCCGCGGCGGTGTCCGCCGACTGCGCCCACGCCTGCGGCGCGGCGACGGCCATGAACAGGGCCAACGTCCATGCGATCAAGCTGCCCTGCCGTCCTTGCGTGGTCATACCCGTCTCCGTTGATGTGCCTTGTTCAATGACGGCACATCCTAACCTTGACTGGCGTACGAAGGATGACGACGGCGCGAAGTATGTTCTTGCGACACCCACGCCTCCACGGTGCCTCGTCGCGTGATGTCGGACATGTGTTCCTAGGCACACACCCGCGCATCAGCACGACGAGGCTCGCGGATTGTGTCGATGACGACGCGACGCGTCCTTGCGTCCAATCGCAAATTCGTCAGATGCGTCAGGCCGTATCTGCCCGTCGTGACGAAGCACTCAGGGAAAGTGCCACCAGCACCACCGCCAGCACCGCGTACGCAGCCGCGAACTGCCACGCGAGCTGGCGCTGGGCCTCATCGAGCTGCCACGGCAGATAGATGCCGCCGCTCAGCTCCACCGAGTGGATCACGCCGAACAGGCTGAGCGCCGCGCCAAGCAGCAGAATCAACGCCGCACGCAACGCCTTGCCATCGATCATGGCCACCACGAAGCTTGCCCATACCATCGACGTGATGATGAAGCCGTTGCCCAGTGCATTGATGATGGCCAGCTCGGAGAAACCGTGCGTGCGATCGCCCAGCAACGCAGCAACGTGCTCGGGCGACACATAGGTAGGGTCGCTCAGCTTGATCGCCACCATGCGCGCAATGGCGGGAAAGAAGCTGAATACCACGGCGGGCGCGTAACGCATCGGCGTCGCCTCGAACGCTTGCACGGTGATGCCGATGGCGACGAACACCAGGATAGGTGCCAGCACCGATAGCGGAATCAACTCCACCAGATTGGATAGATAACCAAACACGCCGCCCAGGCCCACGAACAGGCCAGTGAGCAACGTATAGCCCGTGCCTGCACCCATGGCCTTGTAGGACGGCTGACCGATGTACGGCGTGGTCTGCGCCACGCCACCGCAGAAACCCGCCACTAGCGTTGCTACTGCTTCCACCAACAAGATGTCGCGCGTGCGGTACTCGTCCCCGGCGGCGCGCGCACTCTCTGTCACGTTGATGCCACCCACCACCATCAACAGGCCGAACGGCAGGATCAACGGCAGATAGGGCACCGCAGATCCCAAGCCACCGATCCACTCCAGCGTCGGTAGCGGCAGCGCGAAGCGCCACGTCCACGGCTTGGGCGGCTCATAGCCGCTGCCTAGCCCACCGAGTGGGCCGAGCACGTAATAGAGCAGCGCACCCACCACGAAAGCGACCAGCACACCCGGCAAGTTCCACGGCATGCGTGCGCGCGCCACCAGCGCATAGAGCACCACGCCCAATCCCGCAAAGCCCACCAGCGGGTGCTTGAGGATTTCCACCAGCGGAAAGAACCCCATCAACACCAGCGCAATGCCCGCGATGGAACCGAGCAGGCCGGCGCGTGGCACATGCCGTTGCACCATGCCGCCGAAGAACGACAGCACGAACTTCAACACGCCCATGATCACCAGCGACGCCATGCCTAATCGCCAAGTGGCGAGCCCGGCCGCCTGTGGATCGAGCCCCATCTGCTTGAAGTGCAGAAACGCAGGCCCCAGCACCAGAAAGGCCATGCCAATGCTGGTGGGCGCATCGAGCCCCAGCGGCATCGCGGTGACATCCGTCCGTCCACTTTGACGCGCGAGTCGTCGGGCCATGGCCGTATAGGCCAGGTTACCCAGCAACACGCCGAAGGTGGTGCCGGGCACCATGCGCATGAACACGATGTCGGCGGGAAACCCGAAGACGCCGATCAGCGCCGTGGCGAGAAACGCCAGCACCGACAGATTGTCCACCACCAACCCGAGGAACCCGTTGAGGTCGCCCGGCGATATCCAGCGCTCACGTACCGTCACACTCATCTCAGAACGACACCTCGGCCGGTTGGGTCACGCGCAACACGGACTGATCGCCCGTGCGCTGCTTCCATGCGGCGCGAATGGCCTCCACTTTATCGCGGTTGGCGGGGATATCGGGGTAGTCGATCACCAGCATCTTCGAACGCAGGCGCTCAGGCGTTGCCTGCCCCTTGCCCTGCCACTGGCCATAGACATCCACCACGCTCAGCCCATCGGGAAAGCGCGGCGTCACTTCGGCGTCCAGGAAGGCGCGCCAACCCTGTTCGGTCACCCCGTGCGAGTCGTCGCCCACCAGACCAAGCCCGAAATACAGCCGCGTTTCCACCCAGCCCTGCGTCTGCGCGGGGTGCGCCGCATCGCCATGCAGGGTGGCCTGGGTCACCGGCGCGGTGGTTGCGCAGCCCGACAGCAGCGCCGCCGATAGCAGCGCGGAAACAAAAAGCATATGACGCATCGTTATGTCCTTATGTTCGTTTGGACATCCAGACGGATAAAAATCCATGGATGTCTTCGCAAAGTATTGACAACAGAACTTGCGCAATGCAACAAATAACTTACGGTCACGTAGCCATACGGGCCCACTGCCAGTTTCACCGGGGACACAAGGTCTGTTTGACATGAACGTCGCTACACCTGGACATCGCTCGACGCCGCATGGTCATGCCATGCGGCGATGTTGCCCGGGCTGACGCTCTGGCGCCCTGATGGGCGCCCTTCCCTTTCTCTATCCATCCTCCGGCGCCCGATCCAAGGGCGTCATGGACTGCTGCGCTCCAAGGAAACCCGATGCCGATCAACACCGCGGCCCTACGCCGCCGACTCCTGCCGGCCCTGATTGTCGGGCTGCTCGCGCCAGTGGCGCAGGCCCAATCCCAGGCCGGCGACGGACAGGCCAAGACGCTCGATCAGGTTGTGGTCACCGGTGTCCGCGCCAGCCATCGCACGGCACTGGAATCACCGGTGCCTGTCGACGTGCTGACACAGGACGACCTGCGCGCTGCCGGCGCGGTCAATGGCGAACTCGGCCAGGCGCTGGCGACGTTGCTGCCCTCGTTCAACTTTCCGCGCCAATCCAACTCGGGCGGCTCGGATCACGTGCGTGCAGCGCAGCTACGTGGACTCTCGCCTGACCAGGTGCTCGTGCTGGTGAACGGCAAGCGCTTCCATACCTCCGCGCTGGTGAACACGGATACCAAGATCGGCCGTGGCACCACGCCGGTGGATTTCAACGCCATCCCCATCAGCGCGATCAAGCGCGTGGAAGTGCTGCGCGATGGCGCCGGCGCGCAATACGGCTCCGATGCCATTGCCGGCGTGGTCAACATCATCCTGGACGATGCGCCACAGGGCGGTGAGGTCACTGCCACGGGTGGCGCCTACCACACGCATTTTCGCCCGGCCGACCGCGACATCACCGATGGCGACTCCGGCTACGCCGCCGCCAAGTGGGGCACGCGCTTGGCCGGTACGGGCTTTTTCCGCTTCGGTATCGAGGCGAACAACCACGGCTCGACCAACCGGGCCGGCATCGACACCGTGCCGGACTGGCTAGCCGATCCCACGCCGTCAAACTTGGCGCTACGCGGGCGGCGCAATTACGCCGCGGGTGACCCCGCCGCACAGAGTTACAACGGCTGGCTCAACAGCGAAGTGCCGCTAGGCGGCAATGCAACGTTCTACTGGTTCGGCACGTACACGCAACGCCATAGCGTGGGCGACAACTATTTCCGCTACCCGGACAGCAGCGCCAACATCACCTCCGTCTATCCGGACGGCTACCTGCCCAAATCCGTCGGCAGCGATCGCGACCTGCAAACCGCCGCCGGCGTACGCGGCCTGCTCGGTGACTGGCACTACGACGGCAGCCTTAACTGGGGCAGCAATGGCTTCGACTACGACCTGCGCGATTCGCTCAATGCGTCGCTGGGCCCGGACAGCCCGACCTCGTTCCATATCGGCAGCTATACCTTCAACCAGGGCAGCGTGAACGGCGATTTCAGCCATGATTTCAACGTGGCATCGCGCAACGTCACGCTGTCATTGGGCACGGAATACCGCCACGAAAATTTCCGCACGCGTCCGGGTGACCCTGCGTCCTACATCGCCGGCCCTTACGTCGACGCACCGGTCGGCGCGCAGGCGGGTGGTGGTCTGCAGCCGCAGGATGCCGCCAACCTGTCGCGCGACGTGGGCGCGGCCTATGCGGAGCTCTCCAGCGACGTGACCGAACACGTGTTCATCGATGCCGCCGCGCGCTACGAGCACTACAGTGACTTCGGCGGCAACTGGAGCGGCAAGCTCAGCGGCCGCTGGGAGTTCGCTCCTGGGTTCGCATTGCGCGGTGCCTGGTCCAACAACTTCCGCGCGCCATCGCTCAGCCAGATCGGCTACGAGGCCACTACCACCGGCTACGGCGCGGACGGCAAGCTGGTCACCGGACGCATTCTTTCGGTGAACAACCCCATCGCGCGCGGGCTAGGCGCCGAACCGCTGAAGCCCGAGAAGTCGCGCAACGCCAGCCTGGGCCTGACCGGCCAGGTGGGCGAGCACTTCGACTTCAGCCTGGATGCGTACCAGATCAACATCGACCATCGGGTCACGCTGTCGGAAACCATCGACAGCCCGGGGCTGGAGGATTACATCCTGCAGCACTTCGGCGTACCCGGCGTGCAAAGCATCGCGTTCTTCACCAACGCGGTGGACACGCGCACGCGCGGCGCGGAACTGGTCGGCAACTACCGCACGCCGCTCGCCGGCGGCGGTCTGTTGCTCACCCTGGCCTACAGCCACAACCACACCGATATCCTGCATGTGATTCCCACACCTGAGGCACTCGCCGCAACCGGCGCCGGCAACGTGCTGTTCGGCGTGGAGGAACAGAACACGCTGACGGATGCCGCGCCGCGCCAACGCGGCTCGTTTACCGCCAACTGGAGCAACACGCGCTGGAACCTGCTGGGGCGCGTGACACGCCAGGGTTCCGTGGTGCGCGTGTTCGACTTCGGCGGCGGCGACGTGCCCACGCAGACCTACGCGCCCCGCTGGCAGTTGGATGCGGAAGTGGAATTCAAGGCGACGACGCAACTGAGCTTCGCCGTGGGCGGCTACAACCTCACGGACCAATACCCCACCCGCTCCAACAGCGAGATCAACTACGCGGGCAACTTCCCTTATGACGTGATCTCGCCTATCGGCCTCAACGGTGCCTATTGGTACGGGCGGGTGCGCTACACCTTCTAAAAATCTGTTCAAAATTTCACATGCGCGCTCATTCCCCTCACCGTCATTCCGGCGCAGGCCGGAATCCAGTGACCACGTAGCTCGGTTTTCGTAGTAGAGCCAAACGCTTGAAGTCGACGCGATAACCGATGGCGTCCGTCACTGGATTCCGGCCTACGCCGGAATGACGCCCGCCAGGGTTGGAGATTTTGAACAGGCTCCAAGAGCCTGCTCTAAGCGCCTGCGCCGTCTCAGGCCATGGGACGGCACGGCGGCAGTATGCGGGACATCTCTCGCCCACTCGGCGAGAATGCCCGCTATGAGCGATACCTGCCGCTGCCAACCATGAGCCACACCCTGGACCTGCCTCTGGAGAGCCCGATCCAGCCGGGCCTGATGGTTATCCATGGCAATCGCATGGAAGACCTGCGTGATCTGCTGACGGGCTGGCTTGCCCGCGCGCCGCTGCGTCCGCTGGAAGATGAGCTGATGCTGGTGCAGAGCAACGGCATCGCGCAGTGGTTGAAGTGGGCGCTGGCTCGGCCCACCGGCGTAGGCGGAGGCCTGGGCATCAGTGCCGCCATCGACGTGCAACTGCCCGGCCGATTCCTGTGGGCGGCCTATCGCAGCGTACTGGGGCGTGATGCGGTGCCCACCACGTCGCCATTCGACAAATCCCGCTTGAGCTGGCGACTGCTGCGCCTGCTGCCCGCGCATCTGCACGAGGCCGAGTTCGCACCGCTGCGCGATTTCCTTCGCGACGACCCCGACGAGCGCAAACGCTTCCAGTTGGCCGAACGCGTGGCCGACCTGTTCGACCAGTACCAGGTGTATCGCGCCGACTGGCTCGCGGACTGGGAACAGGGGCGGTATGTGCTGCGCAACGATCTGCGCGGCGAGCATCCCGAGCTTCCCGCCGATCAACGCTGGCAGGCTCGCCTATGGCAGTTGCTGCTCGACGACGTGGGCGAGGAGCGCCACAACCATCGTGCCGCCGTGCACCAGGCCTTTCTCGATCGCATCGACACGATGACGACGCGGCCTGCAACGCTGCCTCGCCGCATCGTGGTGTTCGGCATTTCCTCGCTGCCACAGCAGACCCTGGAAGCGCTGACCGCACTGGCTCGCTTCAGCCAGGTGATGCTATTGGTGGCCAACCCCTGTCGGCATTACTGGGCCGATATCATCGAAGATCGCGAACTGCTCAAGGCCAGCCAGCGCCGCCACGACCAGAAGCCCGGCTTACCGGCCGAGCCGCGCTACGAAGATCTGCACCTGCATGCCAATCCGCTGCTGGCCGCCTGGGGCCGACAGGGGCGCGACTACATTCGCCTGCTCGACGCGTTCGACAAGCCGGAGGGCTATCGCTCGCAGTTCACTGCATGGAACCGCAGCATCGACCTGTTTGCCGATACCGATGGCAGCACGCTGCTGCGGCAGATGCAGCAGGCCATTCTGGACCTGGAGCCGCTGCCAGTCGAAGCCGCCCAGCGCAAGCTGTGGCGCGATGATGACACCTCGCTGCGTTTTCACGTCGCGCACGGCCCGCAACGCGAAGTGGAGATCCTGCACGACCAGTTGCTGGCGATGTTCCAGGACGCGGCACAACGCGGCGAGCCGCTTTCGCCGCGCGACGTCATCGTGATGGTGCCGGACATCCAGACTTATGCGCCGCACGTACAGGCCGTCTTCGGCCGTCTGCCGCCGGATGATCCGCGCCACCTGCCCTTCTCCGTCGCCGATCAACCCGCGCGTGGTGCCGTGCCATTGATGGTGGCGCTGGAGCATCTGCTGTCGCTGCCGGAATCGCGCTTTGCCGTGAGCGACCTGCTGGACCTGCTCGACGTACCGGCGTTGCGCAGCCGCTTCGACATCGACGAAAACGGCCTGCACACGCTGCGGCGCTGGATCGAAGGCGCAGGCATCCGCTGGGGCCTCGACCGCACGCAGAAACAAAGCCTGGAATTGCCGGGCATCGAACAGAACACCTGGCGCTTCGGCCTGCGCCGCATGCTGCTGGGTTACGCCGTGGGTGAAGGCGACACCTGGCATGGCATCGCGCCTTACGGTGAGGTGGGCGGATTGGATGCCGCGCTGGTCGGCCCGCTGATCCTGCTGATGGACCAGTTGGAGCAATGGTGGGCGCGCATGCGCGAACCTGCTGCACCCGATCAATGGCACGAACGCCTGCAACAGTTGCTGCTCGACTTCTTCGATGCAGACGACCCGGCCGATAGCGACCGCCTCACGCGCCTCAACGATGCATTGGACGAGTGGAAGCAGGCCTGCGCGGAGGCAGGCTTCGCCCTGCCCTTGCCACTCAACATCGTGCGTGAGCATTGGCTTTCCGCCATGGACGAAAGCCGGTTGTCACAACGCTTCATGGGCGGCGCGGTGAGCTTCTGCACGCTGATGCCGATGCGCGCCATTCCGTTCCGCGTGGTCTGCCTGCTCGGCATGAACGACGGCGACTACCCGCGACGACAAGCTCCCGCTGACTTCGACCTGATGGCGCAGCCCGGCAACGCGCGCCCTGGCGACCGTTCACGCCGCGAGGATGATCGTTACTTGTTCTTGGAGGCGCTGGCCTCCGCGCGCGACACGCTCTACGTGAGCTGGGTGGGACGCAACGTGCGTGACAACAGCGTGCTGCCACCTTCCGTGCTGGTCGGCCAACTGCGCGACTACATCGCCGCCGGCTGGCATCGCCTGGGTGACGATCCGGATGACATCCGCAGCGGCGAACATCTGCTGGACGCGATGACCACCGTGCATCCGCTGCAACCTTTCAGCCGCCGCTATTTCAACGCGGATGCCGACGCCCACCTGTTCACCTATGCCCGTGAATGGCGCCAGGCACTTCGCGACCACGACGATGCAGCGATGAACGGATCGCTGGCACCGTGGGAGCCCGATGCCGCCATGAGCCTGGCTTTGTTGCAGGGCTTCGTGGCGCGGCCGGTACGCCACTTCTTCAACCATCGCCTCAAAGTCCATTTCAATACATGGAACGAGGAAGCGATGGACGAGGAGCCGTTCGGCCTCAATGCGCTCGAACGCCACGTCGCCACGACCAGCGTTCTGCGTGCCGCCGTGACGTCGGCCGACCCTCGCGCTGCCGTCGACGTTGCTACCCGCCAACTCGTCGACCAGGGCAGCTTGCCTCCCGGCGGCTTTGGCGAACTCGCACGCGATGCACTGGCCCGCGAAAGCGGCGACCTCGCCACCCGCTGGCGCTTGGCCTGCGAGCGCTGGCCCTTGGTGGATGAAAAGATCGAAGTGCTGCACGAGGCGCACGGCGTACGCCTCGAAGACTGGCTGACCGACTTGCGCCGCGGGGACGAAACCCCTTACGTGCGCCTCGAACTGGCCACGGGAAAGCTGCAACAGAAGAACGACATCCGCTACGACAAGGCAATCAACGCCTGGGTTATCCATGTAGTGGCGCACGCGCTAGGCCTACGCCTGCAGTCGCGCATCATCGGTACCGACACGACCTTGGTGCTGAAACCGTTGGACGCTGACGACGCCCGTATGTGCCTCAACGCCATGCTGGCCTGCCTGCTCGAAGGCATGCGCATGCCGCTGCCCGTCGCACGCAAAACAGCGTTCGCGTGGCTGCAGAATCCGGACGATCCGGAGAAGGCACGCAAGCAGGCGCAGCTAGCCTATGAAGGCAGCGGCTTCGGCGGCGTGGGCGAGGTGCAGGAAGACGCCTATCTCGCCCGTGCATGGCCGCGCTTCGACGCGCTCGAAGCCGGAGGCTTCCATCATTGGCTGGCGCTCTACCAGCCCATGCTACCAGCCATCGTCAATGGAGCGGATGCATGACGGCGACCGCACCGCTCCAGCCCCTGCAACTGCCCCTGCAAGGCATCCAGCTCATCGAAGCCAGCGCGGGCACGGGTAAAACCTGGACCATTGCCGCGCTGTATCTGCGACTGGTGCTTGGTCACGGCACGCATCAAGGGAAGGCGTTGCTGCCTTCGCAGATCCTCGTACTCACCTTCACCAAGGCAGCCACGGCGGAGCTGCGTGAGCGCATCCGTGAGCGCCTGGGCGAAGCGGCGGATGCGTTCCGCGGACGCCGCGAGGCGGATGAATTCCTACGCAGCCTGATCGATGTCTATCCCGACGACGACAGCCGCGCACGCGCCGCGCGCCAACTCGACCTGGCAGCGCAATGGATGGACGAATCGGCCATCCACACCATCCATGCCTGGTGCCAGCGCATGCTGAGCCAGCACGCCTTCGACAGCGGGCATCCGTTCGTGCAGGACACGGACACCGACGAAAGCGCGCTGCTCGCCGATGTCGTACGCGACTATTGGCGCTGCCACTTCTTTCCGCTGGATCGCGACGGCGCCGCACTGATCTCGCGCTGGTGGAAAACACCCGCCGACCTGCAGAGCGACCTGCAACCCTTGCTGCGGCAACCGCCGGAGAGCTTGCGACTGGATGGTCGCCCCCTGCCCGATGCCGAGCGGACGCTCGATGAATTCCGCGAGCGGGTCGGCGCTTCAGCCATCGCCGAGGCACAAGCCCGACAGCGGTGGCTGGACGACGTCGACGCCATCGAAGCCCTGTTTGCGCAGGCGCTGGCAGCCGGCGCGCTCAATGGCAACAAGATGCGCAAAGAGAAGGTGATCGACGAACTCGCCCTGCTCCGCGCCTGGGCCAGCGATGGCGCGGACGCATCCATCGCCTTGCCCCGCTACACGCGCACCGCGTTGGCAGCGGCAAAGAACAAGAGCGCCGAAGCGCTGCAGCATCCCGCCTTCGACGCCATCGAAACCTGCGTGGAAGCGCACGGACTGGTCGCGCCCTGGCGCGCACCCGTGCTCGCGCACGCCACCCGCTGGGTCGCGGCCAAACTTGAGGAAACCAAGCAACGCCGTTCGCAGCTCGGCTTCGACGACATGCTCAAGCGCCTGGACAGCGCGTTGTACGGGCATACCGGCAAGCGCCTGGCCGACACCATCGCCACGCAGTATCCGATGGCGCTGATCGACGAGTTCCAGGACACCGACCCGCTGCAGTGGCGCATTTTTCATCGCATATACGCGCATCGCGACATGAACGGTCTGCTGCTGATCGGTGACCCCAAGCAGGCGATCTACGGCTTTCGCGGTGCGGACATCCATACCTACCTGCGTGCCCGCACCAGTGCGCGGCAACCGATGTGGACACTGGGCACCAACTACCGCTCCACTGTGCCGTTGGTGGATGCCGTCAATCGTGTATTCGCGTTTGCCGACACGCACGAGAACGGTGCATTCGACTTCGGCCGTGGCAAGGATGCGCTGCCGTTCTTCCCCGTGGCCGCACGTGGCCGTAGCGACGAGCTGGTGCTGGATGATCAACCGCTACCGCCCATGCAACTGGCAGTGCAGCCGGGCGACGACGCGATCAGCGGCACGGCCTATACCGACCTGATGGCGAAGCACGCCGCCGCCTATCTAGTCGATCTGCTCACCGCCGCGCAGGAGGGGCGCTGCGGTTTTCGGCGCGAGGACGGGACGCTGCGCCCGTTGCAGCCGGGCGACATCGCCATTCTTGTACGCCGTGGCTCCGAAGCGGCGAAAGTGCGCGAGGAAATGCAGCGTCGTGGTCTCAAGAGCGTGTATCTCTCCGACCGCGATTCGGTCTACGCCTCGCCGGAAGCCACCGACCTGCTGCGCTGGCTGCGCGCCTGCGCCGAGCCCGGCTCGGATCGCACCATGCGCGCCGCGCTCGCTACGCCAACGCTGGGCCAGAGCGATGCCGAGCTCGATCGCCTCAACCTTGACGAACACCATTGGGAAGCCTGCGGCGACCGGTTCCGCCTGTTGCACGCCACGTGGCAACGCCACGGCGTGCTCGCCATGCTGCACGACCTGCTACACGCCTTTGACCTGCCCGGGCGACTGCTGTCGCATCTCGACGGCGAGCGCGCACTGACCAACCTGCTGCATTTAGCCGAACTGCTACAGCACGCCGCGTCCACGCTGGATGGCGAGCACGCCTTGATCCGCTACCTCGCCGCGCAGATAGCGACCGCCAGCGACCCGCACTCCGACACCGCCGACGAGCAAATCGTCCGCCTGGAAAGCGAAGCGGCGCTGATCAAGGTGGTGACCATCCACAAGTCCAAGGGCCTGGAATATCCGCTGGTGCTGCTGCCTTTCGTGTGTTCGGCGCGCGAACTGAAAGCCGACGACAGCTTTACCTGGCACGACGATGATGGCGAGCTGCGCATGGACCTGCGCGCCGATGACGCTGCGCTCGCACGCGCAGACCGTGAACGCCTGCAGGAAGACCTACGCCTTCTCTACGTGGCCCTGACCCGCGCGCAGTACGCCTGCTGGCTGGGCGTGGCCTGCACGCGCGCTGGACAGGGCAAGGCATCGACGCTGCACAAATCGGCGTTCGGTCATGTGTTGTCAGGCGGCTCGAAGATCGAGCCCGCCGAGCTCTTGCCGCGACTGGACGCTTTGCGCGGCGACGGCAGCGACATGACCATCTGTTTGCTGGACACGCCAGCCACCCAGCCCGTGCCTGCCTCGCCGTCCGAGATCAAACCATTGTGGGATGCGCGCAACTACGAGGGCCCGACCACGGAGCGCTGGCGCGTATCGAGCTACAGCGGCCTGAAGTACGCCGAGGTCGAGCACATACACATCCCCGCGCCGGAAACAGCAGCGCAGGACACGCTGATCGAGGCTAGCGCCGAACAACCCGTGCTGCCCAACGCCGTTGCGGCACCGGCGCAAGGCATCCACGCTTTCCACGCCGGTGCGGAAGCCGGCACGTTCCTGCATGACCTGCTGGAATGGTCCGCCGACGAAGGCTTTGCACAGACCGCTGACGACCCGTCGGCGCTCGAGAATGAAATTGCACGGCGCTGCCAGCGGCGCGGCTGGCAATCGCACATTGCCATGCTCACCGCATGGATGGCGGAGCTGCTGCGCACGCCACTCGCTCTGCCGGATGGCACACGTGCATCGCTGGCACAGATGGACAGCCACTACGCCGAACTGGAGTTCTGGTTTGAGGCGATGCACGTCGACACGCTGGCACTTGATCGGCTGGTGACGACGCATACACTGGATGCGCGCCCTCGCTTGCCGCTGCTCGCTGAGCGTATCAACGGCTTGCTCAAGGGCTTCATCGATCTGGTGGTGGAGCAACAGGGCCGCTACTACGTGATCGACTACAAATCCAACAAGCTGGGTAACGACGCCACCGCGTACACGACGGAAGCGATGCGCGATTCGATCCTGCGCGAGCGCTATGACCTGCAGTACGCGCTGTACACGCTGGCACTGCACCGGCAGCTGCGCGCTCGCCTGCCCGGCTACGACTACGAGCGGCATATGGGAGGCGTGGCTTACTTGTACCTGCGTGGTGTGGACGAGGCCGGGCACGGCGTACATATCGAGCGCCTGCCCAAAGCGCTGATCGAAGCGATGGATCACCTGTTCGCCACCGGAAAGCACGCCCATGTCGCCTGAATCCCGGCTCACGTCCATGGAACAGGCGATCGAGCGCAACTGGTTGCGACCGTTGGACGTCGCCTTTGCGCGTTTCCTCGATGCACAGGATCCGAACGCCCCGCCTGCCCTGCCCCTGCTCGGCGCGCTAGTCAGCCGACAGCAAGCAGACGGCCATCTCTGCCTTGACCTGTCATCGTGGGAATCCCTGGCGGACGACGGTGGCTGGCCTTCCGACTGGAAGGCGATGCTCGCCGAGGCCGCGCGCGCACCGTCAACGTTGCTCTCATCCATGCTGCTGGCCGCGATTGATGATCCCGCGCGCAGCGCCTCGCCATTGGTGCTCGACGGTGACCGGCTTTACTTGCGCCGATACTGGAACCACGAGCAACGGGTCGCACAGGCGATCAGCCAGCGCCTGGCCAATACGTGGGAAGCATCACCGCTACTGTCGGCACAACTCACTCGATTGTTCCCCGCCGTCTCCACCGAGGCGCCCGACTGGCAACGCGTGGCGTGCGCACTTGCCGCGCGAGGCGCCTTCACGGTGATCACCGGTGGGCCGGGTACCGGCAAGACGACAACGGTGGTGCGCCTGCTCGGCCTGTTGCAGACCCTGCATCGCAAAGAAACCGCACGCCCCTTGCGCATCCGCCTCGCCGCACCGACCGGCAAGGCAGCGGCGCGGCTACAGTCGTCCATCAGCACACAGATCGCGCAACTGGACGTCGACAGCGACGTGCGCGCCAGCATTCCCAGCCAGGTAGATACATTGCACCGCCTGCTGGGTGCGCGGCCAGATACGCGGCGCTTCCGTCACGACGCCAGTCATCCCTTGCACCTGGACGTGCTGGTCATCGATGAAGCGTCGATGATCGACCTGGAGATGATGTCCGCCGTGCTGGCCGCGCTGCCGGACAACGCCCGCCTGATCCTGCTCGGCGACAAAGACCAATTGTCATCGGTGGAGGCTGGTGCCGTGCTTGGCGACCTGTGTCGCCGCGCCGAAGCCGGCCATTACAGTGCGGCCACAGCGGCATGGCTGCGCGATACCACCGGCGATCGTATCGATACATGGGTATGCGATGACGCCCGCGCGCTGGACCAACATGTGGCGATGCTTCGCCACAGCCATCGCTTCGGCGCGGACAGCGGCATCGGCACGCTCGCGCAGCGTGTAAACGAAGGTGATGCAACACAGGTGCAGGCACTGCTTTCCAAACGGCTCGCCGATATCGCCTGGGTCGATGCCGCTGCCGATGCGCGCACACTCACTGACCTGGTGCTCGACGGCGGCGCGTCGCGCTTTCTGCCGCGCGCCGATGGCGAACAACCGCACGGCTATCGCCACTACATTGAATGGTTGCGGTGCGAACGCCCGTCGGCGGCAGCCGCGCCCGATGTATTCGACGCATGGGCCCGGGGTGTGTTGCGTGCCTTCGGCAGCTTCCAGTTGCTGTGCGCGTTGCGACAAGGCTCGTTCGGTGCGGAAGGACTCAACCGCCAGATCGCAGGCATTCTCCATCAGGCTCAACTGATCGACAGCAGTCACGAGTGGTACGAAGGCCGCCCCGTGCTGGTCACGCGCAACGACTACAGCCTGGGACTGATGAACGGTGACGTAGGCATCGCCCTGCGCGTGCCTGACGAACAGGGTGTGATGCAATTGCGCGTGGCGTTCGAAGTCGCCGGCGACGCGGCGGACCACGCGTCGCGCATCCGTTTCGTCTTGCCCTCGCGCCTGAGCGAACGGGAAACCGTCTACGCAATGACGGTGCACAAGTCGCAGGGCTCGGAATTCGACCACGCCGCACTCGTATTACCTGCGGAGGCCAATGCCGTGCTTACGCGCGAACTGCTCTATACCGGCATCACGCGCGCGCGGCGCTGGTTCAGCCTGCTGACGCCGGCCGCCATCGTACGACAGTCCGTGGAGCAGCCCGTGCACCGCCACTCCGGCCTGTATCAGCGCTGGTCATCAGCGGACGCACACCAGAATTCGAGCAGTGCCCGCGACTAGCGGCGCTGCTCCAGCGTGGCCTGCAAGATGACCAGCACGCGGCCGTCCGTGATGACCGGATCGCTACTCCGCGCCGTGATGCGGTAATACCGCCGTGAACTCTCCGAGTGGCCCCCGTAGTTGCGGGCATTCGCGCTTTGTTCGACCGCCGCACCCTGCTCCGGATCGAGCCAGTCACCCATGTTCTCGATCACGTACTGAGGCTGGCCAGGGGCGACTTGCGACACGGTGAAGTCACCGCTATCCACGGTATGGATACTGCCCTTCGGCAAACCGGGATCGTTGAACGGGTTGGCAAGGCAGGCCACTGTCTGACTCTGACAGTTGCGCGCACTCTCTTCGGGATGGCTGATCAGACGTGACTGCGCCACGCGTAGCGCTGCCTCCGCATGCTGGAACGCGATCTGACGATCATACTGATGGGCCGACATCTTCTGTTGCAGCAGCGTGCCGCGCAGGCCCGCGAAGGCGACCAAGGTGAGCACGACGAGCAGTAGCAGAGCCGCCACAAGCGCGAAGCCGCGCGCCCTCGTTTGTCGCCGAGCCATCTCACTGCACCCGATTGCGCAACGTGGCCGTCATACCGAACTCGCGCGAGATGGGTGCATTGTTCACGCCCGCTCGTGGGTCGGCGCTCTGCAGAGTGAACGTCACACGCACCGCGATAACGTTTTCCCAATCGGTCACTTCGGTTGCGCGGCTGAATGGCCCTGCATGGTCGCGCTGCTGATAAGCCAATTGCAGATCCGTCACGCCTCGTACCATCTCCTGACGTTTGAGCGTGCCGCCCTCCAGCCCCAGGCGATAAAGCGACAGTCCCTTATCCGGATTGATGCCGAGGTACCAATCCGAGACGTAGACAGGCGCCAGCATGGCGTTAGGGCCGAAGACATACCTGTTGGGTGACTCGCACGATGCGGGATAACCGAGCCCGGCCGAGCAGTTGCCCTCGCCTTTGGCATGCATCACGGTGCGCCCGCTGACGCTGCTGGATTTGAAGATCGCCGCGTGATCGTAATCGCACACGATGAACACCTCGCCAGTGGAGAGGTCCGCACTCGCCTCACGCAGAGTGAGCGTCGCCCGGGCCTCATCGTGTGAGGCAACGCTATAGCTCGTGTCTTTGCTGCCCAGCAGTTGCAGCGACGGCTTGCCCGCCACACGGTCGCCTGCGGCCTTGCCTACGGGGGTATCCGGATCATTGCCATCAAACCCAAGGATGGCGCGGCGCCAATCACCCCACCAGATAACGCCGCCATTGTCTGGCCCGATGGCCAGTACATTGGCGACGCGTCGGTTGCCACATCCCGTAGCGCCAGCATTGCGGATATCCCGCGCCAGCAGCTCGAAGGCCATGCGCGAGCTGTCTTGCACATCGGCCAAGGCATGCGTGGTGCGGGCAATGTGCTGAGATGCCAGGAAAACGCTGCTGACGCCCACGACGACGATCGCCCCGATCAGCATGGCGACCATGAGCTCAATGAGACTGAAGCCTCGCCGCCCGGCATATCGCGATGGGCGCGCTAGCGAACACGACGACACGATGGCTCCGGAGACAGATGGCGAAGCCACCGATACTCCATGCCTTGGCGAAGGCCGTATAGCGCGCGACGCCCCGATCAACGCAGGGTACAGAACGCTTTGTGGTGTGCGCTATCCCTTACCTATCCGCCAGCATGATGTTCTGGCGGATACGACGGCCGTCAGCCCTGATGAGCTGACGGCGGTGCCGCCCTTACCAGCAATCGGATGTCTGACCCGTACTCGTGGTGCGATTTCCCGCCTGATCAAGGCTCAACGTGCCGCACATGCCATCGCGCGTCTTCTGCGCGTCCTGAGGTGCTGCATTGATCTTGTATGTGGTCTGGGTCGGTGTGCTATCGAACGCATACTTATAGAACCGACCGGTCTGCTGGCTCGATGAACAATCCAGACTAGGCAACGCTACATCCGTAGCGGACTTGTCGCTCCCCGTCTTGTCGTAGCGCAAATACGTGGCGTTGTACCGCTCCATATAGCTCGACAACTGCGAGAGACATCCCTCTGCAGCCACGCGATTGGCCTTGGTCACGTGCTTGAGGTACGAGGGGAAAGCCACCGCAGCGAGAATGGCGATGATCGCCATCACGATCATCACCTCGATCAGGGTGAATCCCGCGTGGCGCCACAGTGACACATCCCGAGATGTCATCACTGTTCCCTGTCCGCGCATGCGCGTACGGACCCGAGCCTGCTTAGTCATACGCTGCCCCTTCACTGATTGATCATCTCGCGCCAGGAAATACGGGTGAGATTGTTGCCGCCGCCCGAGGTCTGGATGCTGGCGTTGGAGCCGTTGTCGAAACTCATGAGCATGGAGCTGCCCACAAAGATCGGGTTGTTGGGCAGCGAGTTGAAGCCGATACCAGCAGAAGGCTTACCGTTGACATAGTCAGAAGAGTCCACCTTGCCGTCATGGTTGAGGTCGAAGAAGCTCGTCTGCGGGTTGGTACCGGTGAAGGGATCCACCGCCATGACCCAGCCTGTACCCGCGGGATTGCACGGATCATCAGAGTTGGGGATGCGCGTGGTGCCCAGCAGGTAACTGCCTTGGAACTGGTTGGGCGTGACCATGCGCTCGCCCTGCGCCTTGGTCGTTCCACCAGTGACGGGCTGCAACAGGTCCATATACCAACCCGAAAGTCCCGTCATCGACTTGGCCTCGTCCGTGGTGGTAACGGTACGACCACCGGATTTGGAGAGGTTGCCGGACGTGTCAACGGTCGCCGACGTTTCTGACGTGATCGCCCGCTGCACCAGTTTTGCGCGTGTCTTGGTGGTCTGGTCGGTGATGGGCGTGCTGCTGCTGTTGGTACCCTTGGCAATGATCAGGCCATACCAGCTCTGCGTGCTCGTATCCGTCAGGTCCGACAAGGTGAGGTACTTGCCCGTACCGAAAAACAGCCACAGATCGCCCGCCGAGCTTTTGCCCATGAGCATGCCCGCAGTAATCGGTTGAGGGGCTTTGGCCGCCGTATCCGACGTTGCGGTGAACAACAACGTACCCGCACTGCTCGCATCGGTCAGGTCGAAACTCCACACATTTCCATCGAGGTCGCCGCCATAGGCTGCCGTGCTCACGCCGTTGGTTGCGGTGCCAATCCAGACAGCAGGTGCCGCCAGACCCGTTCCATCCGTGGTGCTGTAGACGGTCATCGAGCCGTCGGTCAACGCAAACTGCAGCAATGCTGCCGTGCCGGCCGCGCTGTTGTAGCCATTGCCCATCAACACCGACCACTTGCCGGCCGCGGTCTGCGCAATTACCGGCTTGCCGATCATCTGCCCGATGTACTTACTATTGCCATCCGAATTGCCGTCGTTGGCAGAGCGCTCCCACAACAGCTTGAACTTGGTGGGGTCCGTAACGTCCAGCGCATAGACCGTCCGGGCAAGACCACGCCCCGTGGTACCGACCAGCACAGTCTTCCACCCACTGGCGGTGTAGACATCCGATATGGCCAGTTCGCCATCGTTGAAGTACTGATGAAGCGGGCTACCCGTATTGCTGTCTCCATAGCTTTTGTTGGTCAGGTCTGCGATGCCGTTAGGGCCGCCGTACTGGATCACTGCGCCAGGAAGATAGGCGAAGGTTTCGGCACCATTGATATCGAAGGCGTGCAGATAACCATCGTTAGAGGCCACGTAGAGACGACCAGCGCGACTGGCGTTGTCACTGGCGTACGTGCTGAACGTGTCGGTGCCGGTGAACGTCTGCCCCAGGAACTGGTTGGCCGAAGGTGCCCCCACATACACCGGTTGCGAACTGACAATGTCGCCAATCAACGATTCGCGCTTGCGGAAGGCTGCTCCTGTCGTACCTTCTTTGGTCTGATCGCCGCGCAAATAGTTGATCACGTCTGTCTGAGCGGTCGTGCTTGCACCAAGCGCCGTAAGCTGGGCAGTCGAGAGCTTGGGCAAGCCGCCGTCGGCTCCAACCTTGAACGCAATCGATGTGGTGCCGTCGGCGGTGGTGTAGATGTTCCGGTCGGCCGCAGCGGGCAGCTTCGACGAAGCAGTCCACTTCGACTTGGTGTCGATGGCACCCGTGGTGGAGTTGACGTCGTAGGCCAACAGATCACCGGTCCATTTGGAGGTCGTGTAGGTGGCCTGGTACGTCACCGTGCCCGTCTGCAACTGCGTGGAATTGGACGATAGACTTGCGGCCGAACCGGTACGCGACGTGGCCCGTTTGAGCGCATCTGCAAGACCTGCGGAGAAACTGGTAGGACTGGTGGCCGAATAGAAACCACCGCGGCTATTGAGCGCGGCGTGCGCGAGATCCGCGATGTTGTTGATGCTGTCAGCCTTGGGCGTAGGCCAGCTGAAACTGGTGATCCAAGACTGCGTTGGCTTATACGTGCCATTGGCCCAGTTGAAAACCTGCTCAATCGTGGTACCGGACGGCGAAAGCCCGGTAGGGGTGAACCCCAGGCCCATGGTGAACGTCACCATGTGCTGCCAGAACGCGGGATCGTCATCGCTGGTCGGCACCTCGTTCAACGAATTGGGGCGAAGGTCGGTGCTCCAGTAAGTGAACGCCACATCCGCCAACGTGTTGGAGTTGCCATCAGCGTAGGGGGTAGCAGCGACATACTTGTAGGTCGCCTGGTTCGGCCCCGTAATGGCGGTGCCCATGCTCGTATTGTCAGCGTTCCCTGGAGTCGAAAAGTTCTTGTCGCTCTCATTCCAGAAACCATCCGTCGTGAGAATGGTGTACGACTGACGACATGCGAGCTCAGCTCCCTTCGTGGTCGGAGGGTCGCTCGACATCGCCGACCAGGGCTGAGCCTGCTGGTAATACGTTCCCGCTGCCGTAAGCGCCTGACGCAGCGGGGTACCACCGGAAGCCGTCGCTTTGGACACCCAGTTCCAGAACGCATTCTTCTGATCAGTACCGCTGGACCCGTCACCAAACGGCGTCACCTGGGCGATGTAATTGTTTCCGCCGTTGTAGCCATCAGCGTACTTGTACCGAGAGGATGGCAGGTTGGCGTAATTGCCATTGCCCTTGCTGCTATCACCACCGTCGATAGATCCGAAACCGACGCGATATTTTTCACTGAGCCCGCTAAAGGCTGCCATCAGGCCGCTTTTAGCCATCAGGATTCGTGTGTGGTAGTACGCGAACCAATTGGCCGCATTCTGTTGATCTGCCGCACTTTCGCTGCAGTTGCTCAGGCCCGCTGCGCTGCAGTCGCCGGCGTGGCTGGCAATGTAATACCGGGTGTAAGACGAAGAATTCGTCGCCGACTGCACTGTATAGGTGAACACGCTGACGGGGCTCTGCGTGCAAAGCTTACTTTTGCTGGTGTAGGTGGATCCGCTATCACACGTTGGCACATTGGGCGCGTAATAGGTGATGATCTTGCCGCTGGTTTTCTGGCATTTGCCGATGTTGTCGCCGCTGGTAAGTGGCCCCGTATCACCGCTGGCGCAAACCATGGTCGGCGAATAGGTATTCGATGAACCACTGACGCTCTTGACGTACGCAATGCTGCTTGAGCTGTAGCCGCTCCTGCTGCTGTCCTGCGAGCCGTCATAGCGCGAGAGGTTCACGGTTCCATCGGGCTGATTGAAGCCGTTGACCCATGTATTGGTAAAGCTGGCATTGGGGTAATAGGTGCCGTCCGCCATGGGCGGTGCTGTGTACGTGGTCTGAGGGTTGTAATAGACGCCGTTGACGCTTGCGCTGGCGAGGCCGCTAGACGACGTATCGCTCAAATACCCGTAGTCGGGCATCACGTCCCACGCCATCGAGCCGGAGTCGTCGAGCATCAGCAGGATGTTCGGCGGCACCGTTGGCCTTTGAATCAATGGCGAACTATCTACCGTCACGGCGGCCTGCGCGGGCGCACTCAGCACGCCAAGTGCGCACACCATGGCGCTGGTACCGGCCAGCCGACCCAGGAACTTGGCGAGCGTCTGGCTCGAATGAAATGGCATGCGCATGAAAGAAAGCCTGTCAGTGACTACGGCGTGTGGAGTGGAAGCACTACGAGATGCGATTCGCACGAATCACTTCTGCTTGATCATGGCTTGCAGCGTCACCACCGAACGGGTGCCTGCATCTTTGGGATTACCGCTGCGCGCGGTGATGCGGTAGTACGTCACCATGGTCGAAAGACCCTGGGCACCATAGTTGTGCGCATTGGCGCTCTGGTTGTAGCCCGTGCTGGAATCCGGATCCTGCCACTTGCCCATATTCTCGATCACGTACTGCGGCTGTCCCGTAGCCAGGCTGCTGGCGGTGTACTGGCCGGCATCCGAGCCCGCGACCACATTGATGACATTGCTCGCGTCCAACTGGGTATCGGAGAACGGGTTGGCGGGGCACACCACGCCACCTGCCTGGCAGTTGCGCGCGATATCCCCAGGGTTCGCCAGTACGCGCTTCTGCGCGGCACGCATCGCCGCCTCCGCGTTCTGGAACGCAATCTGGCGGTCGTACATATTGGCGGACATCTTCTGCTGGATCAGCGTGCCGCGTACGGCGGCAAAGCCAACCAGCGTGATCACAATCAACAAGATCATCGCCACCACCAGAGCCACGCCCCGCTGATGACGGCCGCCACCACACCCCGGAACCCGGGCGCTTGCCCGCACGACGGAAGGATGCGTCATATCAATTCACCCGGTTGCGCAACGTGGTGGTAGAGGTAAACGAGCGGGAGATGGCTTTGCTGTCGACGCCAGCCCGACTGTCCGTGCTGACCATGGTCAGGTTGATCTGGATGGCGTCTACGTTGGCCCAATTGGTCACCTTATCGGCGCTGAGGTACGACGCACTCCCAGCAAGGTGATAGCCGAACTGCAAGCTGGTGACGTTACGCACCATCTCATCCGTGCGAATGGTGGCGCCCTTGTCATCCGTAGTCAGCGACATGCGATAGAGCGATGTGCCGCCAGCGCTCGTTGCCACGTACCAGTCCACCGCACTGAGCCGTGCTACCAAGGCGTTGGCGCTGAAGGTGTAGCTGCTGCCGCTACTGCACACCGTGGGATAGCTCAAGTCATTCGTGCAATTGCCCGGCGTGCCCGACTTGGCATGCGTCAGCGTGCTGCCGCTGACGGTGGTCATCTGGACGATGGCGGCATGGTCCGGGTCGCAGACCATCGCGATGTCGCCCGACTTCAAGGGAGTGCTGGACTCATTGAGCGTGAACGTACCCGCAGGTTCGCTATTGGCTTTGACGCTGTAACCCACGCCGTCCACACCCAGCAGCGATAGCGATTCGGTATTCGTCGTGCGTTCCGTGCCACCAGTGCCCGAGGCAGGGTCCTTCTGGCTGGCGGTGTAGCCCATGACCGGCGTGCCCCAGTTGGTATACCAATAGGTCGTGCCGCTATTGATCGCGTTGGCGATGCGCGCGCTATTGCCACAGCCAGTCAAACCCGCTGCACGGATGTCGCGCGCCATCAGCTCGAATGCGATGCGTGCGCTGGCCTGCACGTCGCTGAGTCCGCGATTGGTGCGATAAACCTGCTGATTGGTCAGGAATACGCTGATCACGCCGGCAATCACCACCGCACCCAGCAACATGGCCACCATCAGCTCGACGAGGGTGAAGCCGCGTGCGCAGCCAAGCCGCCGCACGTGACCGCGCGGAACAGAAAAACGGTATCCGCTCATAGCAGCGCCCTGGTCTCGACGGTCTGTTGTTTCGTTTTTGAATCCGAACCCGGACCCGGACGTACGTCAATGAACGAAATGGTGACGGTGCAATCGTTGCCCACGCACTTGATGGCGCCGGTGGTGGTCTCGGCCACACCCAGCGTGTTGCCCAATTGGCCGCACCATTGCGCCAGGTGGCTCGCGGCAAGGGTGCTCACATCGGAAGGACAAGCACTGGCCTTCAACACCGTGGACGTGTTGTAGGAGCCCTTCGTGGCGTTGTCCACATCGGCCCGCATGGCATCGAGGATCGAATAACTCGCTACCGTCGCCATGCTTTTGGACATGGAGCTGTTGTTGGCCGACAGTGACATCGCCTGCAATGCGGCGATGCCCAGGAATGCAACGGACAGAATCAGCACCGCAACTAGCACCTCGATCAGGCCCACGCCCTTCTGCCTGCGGCCCATAGCCCTTGCAGCGCGTTTGTTGGTCGTCATGTGCAGGTCTCCGATGACACTTCGATCTGGGCAATCGAGCCCGCCACGAGAGTCACCTTGCGGTGGTTATTGGCACTCAGGCTGCTGGTGCAGATGTCGATCACCGCACCGTTGTACGGGCCACTGCTGCCCGCCTTCATGCCCATGCCCTGACCATTGAAACGCAGGGCATTGAAGTCGCCGGAGATCTTCAGCGGCGACGCGATGCCGATGAACGGGCCACGTATCTGATCGAGCACTGCAGCGCCGTCACTGCCGACACTAGCGCCATACACGGCACCCGCGCTGGTGGCGCACTTGGTGCCGAGGGTGTCAGTCGTATTCAGGGACGCCGTGCTGCTGCATAGCTGCACATTGCCGTTACGCTTGATGGCTTCGACGCGGGCGATGTTGATCGCATCGATGACTTCGTTCGCCGCCGTGGTCAGCCGGTTAGAAATCACCATGGAGCGGAAGCTCGGCACGGCGAGCGCAAACAGCACGGCAACGATCACCAGCGTGACCACCATCTCGACGAGCGTGAATCCCGCGGCCCGCCCACCCCTGTCCGGAGCTAGCTTGCCCCCCTGCTGCCCGCGCGGCCTGTTCATACGTTTGCCCCCTGTTATGGGCGCAAGAACTTACAGCGTCGTCAGCTTTAAGAAACTTCCGATCCGACGAACGGTAGGTTCTTTCGGACAAACGGTAAGACTTACGCTACAAAACGAGGCGAATCGTGACACCCATCACGAAGCCGGGGCCCTCCGGCTCAGGTGGCGACCTGGCCCTCCGATCGGAGCACGAGTCTCCAGCCCTTGTTTTCACGTACTTTTTCTTCCTTCCCGCGCGACCCTTCCGTTCGATGAAAACAGCAAGTCAGGGTCTCGAAGGCGGAAGGACAGCCCCACGACGGGAAGATGCTGCAGTCGCAATAATTTACGTAATTCAGGCAGTTGCAGCCCACCATCCCCCAAACCAACAGCCCGTGATCGGTGAAGCCATGGCGCTTCCGAATCCCAGGCATCAGCTCCAGCAGGACAGTGCCCGCCACGCACTGATTCCGCCTAGGCAATTGGCTACTATCACTACAACCTGCACGACACCCCACCCGATCATTTGTCGCCGTGCACGCGCCGTCGTCCCTTCCATCGCCGCACGCGTCACCGCGCGAGGGAATAACCGGTTCTCGGAACACACGTGCACACACACCACGTTGTGCAGATTTACCCTAAGGAGCTCATCGACATGAATCGTCCCCGCGTATCCCCCGCGTTGCTCGCCACCACCCTTTCCGCCCTATTGCTCGGCGCCTGCGGTTCGGGCGACAAGCTCACTGGCGACGCCCAGCAGGCACAGGCGCAAGAGCAGAAAACACCGCCGCCGCAGCCTTTCAACAGCACCATCTGCGTCAACGGCCACTGCGCGGTGATTGACCAAAACGCGTCGCTGCTCGTTCCATTCGAAAACAGCCAGTACGACACCTATGCGTCGTTCCTCATGAAGGACACCATGCTGCTGCAGAAAGGCGAGCAGTGGCAGTTGCTCGATACAAAAACCAAGACCCCGCTCAAGACGCTGGGCAAAGACATCTACCAGCTATCGCCCGGCTACTTCGGCTTCGGCGCCGACGGCAAGATGGGCATCATGGATTTCCACGGCAGCGAAGTGCAGCCTGCGCGCTTCGATGATCTGTTCCTTGGTGGCGATGGCCAATACATCGGCTACGAGCTCAACGGCAAGAACGGCATCCTCGATGCCCACGGCAAGCAACTTACTGATGCCCTCTACGACACGCTGATCGTGCGCCAGGATTTCGCCAAGCGCGGCGGCTGGGTCATTGGCGAGCGCGGCGAGCAGCAGTGGGCCATCAGCCTTAAGGACGGCACGCAAAAGCAAGTGAGCTACGCCGACATGGACGAAATGCAGGACGGGCACATGGTGGTGACCTCGCCCGACCACAGGTACAAGGGTCTGGTCGATGCCAGCGGCACGCTGACCATCCCGCTCAAGTACGACTTGCTCGGCACGCCCAGCGAAGGCTTGGTGAGCTTCCGCGAAAAGAACGACGGCCCCTGCGGCTATATGGATTACACCGGCAAGGTAGTGATCGAGCCGCGTTTTGGCGATTGCATGCCGTTCGGCAAAAAGGGGGCACTGGCCAAGACCAACGAAGGCGCTGACGGCGCCACCAAGAAGTACGGCGTGATCGATCGCACCGGCGTCTGGCTCGTGCAGCCCACGTATGACTACGCGGGCGAAGCGGGCCGCTCCATGCTGGGCATGCTCGACCACGTGCCGGGCTATGCATCGGTGTTCAAGGAGGTGTCGACCTTCTCGTACACGTACGGCATCTACGACCTCAACCAGGGTCGCGAGCTGATCCCCACTACCTACAAGCAACTCGGCATGCTCACGCCAGAGCGCTTCGTGTTCAGCGGCGCCGATGCACCGATGGTCAACGTGGCCATGCTCGGCCAGAACGACGCCACACCCGCCGTGGGCCTGATGGATGCCACCGGCAAGGTGCTGCTGAAGCCGGAACATTTCACCGACATCCAACTCGACGACAGCGGCCATTACCTGCGCGCACGCGATGGCCTGGAGAACGCCCACGTCGCGTTGCTAGATCTCGACGGCAAACAGCTGATCGCCCCCGAATGGCAGGACATCAGCATCGACAAGGACGACGCGGTGATCCTCGGCTACGACCTCGACGGCACCGGCGACGATGCCGTACACATGCTGCGCGCCGCCTACGACCTGCAGGGCAAGACGCTGTTCACCATCAAGCACACCCAATGTGGTGCTGAACAACTGGTGGACGGTAACGGCAAGGTGATCTGGCCGGCTGACCCCAAGCCCTACTGCCCGACCGCCGATGCAAAGGACCCGGCGCAGGCTACGACGGACGGCTAAACGCTGCGCAGGGGCACATCAGAGAAAGTATGCAAGCAGGGCCTTCGGGCCCTGTTTTTTTAAGCCCGCCAAGATCGGCAAGCGTGTGCGCCTCTTCATGGCGGCCAGCCCACACGCAGCCGCCATCTCACAACACGCCGACCTATACAAACTCCAACCTTCCTTAAGACACGAGGCAGGCTTGCCAACCGCTCACCAAAGAAAAAACCCTGCACAAGGCAGGGTCGGTTCGTCAGATTCAGCGGGCGGCGCCTCGGAAAGGTGAAAAACCAAGGCTTTTTAACAGGGGGAACCGCAGCACAGCAACGACATCACGTCGGACCAATGGATGTGCATGCAGCGGATCTGACGGTTGGAGTGTCACCCCGCAGCGCTCGCTACATCAATCAGATCGCTCTGAAGTATGGGCTACGGTGCAAGTAGGCCGGAATAGCCCTACAGCATCACGAACGAACTCAGCAGCTAGAACAAACCTAACGCCACGCGGCCGCATGAAGTTAACCGGCCCATGGCAGCTCCCTGATCGGTGAGTCCATCCCACTCATGTCAGCAGAGGAGATCCATCCACAACCGCCCGCGATGGTTTCCAAACGATATCTATCGCTATCGGGTTCGTAGAGCTTTACCTTGACATAAGTCCCTGGTTGAACCCAGCTAGCTGCGCACTCCGCGCCTTGCAACAAAAATGACCTGCTCGCTGCGCCAGCGACCCCGACGGCATAGGTGGAGCTCCGCTCTTGGGTGAGCACTTTTCCATCATTACTCAGCCGATATCTATCCTCTTTCGACCAGAAACCCTGCCACGTCGAGACGCTGACCTGCCCATCGCCCAATGCCTGGGGGGCCTTGCAGTCCGGACCGGATGAGAATTTCAGGAGCGGAATAAGTCTGTGCCCATCGAAGGGCAACAAGTGATAGGTGCACGTGCCCGCTTCTGGCGCATCGATAAGAAGTTGTCGTTGCCTACGTCCACGATCTATCCAAACCACCTGGATGTCAGGAAGGTCCGAGTCGATAGAAAAGAACTCCGTGGAGTACGTCGCCGCACCGACTTTCACGATGACCCGCGAACGCCAATCCTGCGGGGCAGGAAGCGTCAGCACTTGAACCGTTTCCGGCTTTCCATCCCCGTCCATATCGACATGCAGGCGATAGATCTCACCCGCCCAGCCATACCCAGGGGTGATCAGGCCGACCAGAAGTGCGATAACGATCCTCGTGCGCACAGAGATACGGAACAGAGCCCGCTTTTCGCCGCCATGTATCAACAGATGGGTCATACGATCACGCCTCGCCAGGTGAGCGCTACAAGGGCAAAAAACAGAGGTCAGAGTGCACTTCTCTAGCGCGCTGCCGCACGACCTACCAAAAGTCCACTCTGACCTGTGTTTCCCAGTCTGATCACTCCTGATGTGCCTCACGGCGACACATCAATAGGCAGGTATTCAACCTCGCCGCGGCGGAGCCAGTACGGGAAGAACGGGGACGGGCTTCATGGTGGTCTCGCCGTTGGGTGAAGCAATGAGTTCCGTCGCAGTAATGAAGCAGCTGGTCATATCCCAACCCTTTTGCCCCTGACCGGTAACCACACCAATCTCGTAGTCCTTGCCGGAATCTAGCCAAATTCGACCAGACACTTCGCAATGTGACGCGACCACTGATACACCAGAAGGCACGCGCGTGATCTCCGAATGTGCCAAAACCATCTGGTTTCCTACGACGTAGTACTCATTATGACCAGGCCAGCCGGAAGAGCCTTTCGGCATATCGAGATCAGACTTCCCTGGGTAAAAGCCACTGCGCGTGTACAGCGTCCCTTTCTTTCCGTCGGGCTGCACAACCTCGACGGTGAGTTCGTCTGCGAAAGAGGCGAGACGCACTCTTGCACGCGGCCCGTCGACCGGTTGTCTTGCCGTTGGCATTACCGTCGTACACGACGAGAGTAAAGCAAGCGGAAGAGTGACAATGATCGCAGCCATCGCGCTGACTGCAGGTGAAGCGAAACGAATCATGGAGATCACCAAAGAGAGAGAGTTGAAAGAAACGGAACGCGCGAAAACATCATTCGCTGGTGACCTTCAAACCCTTCAGTATGTCGACGCTGCCCCATGTGAACGAGCAGGTACGGCCGACCTCGACATGGACAGTCTTGCTGCCCATCTGCTGCGGCTCGCTTATGGGTGTGCATCCACCACTGATCTTCACAGTTGGCGACCCCTGAACCGACAGGGGAAACTCTACCCCCGCATCCACGGGCACCGAGTGCGTAAGCGCGACATCCTCAACGTAGTCATCGGGTAGCACGAAGATCAGCGCGCGATCGACCTTGAGCGCGTAATAGTCATGCTGAAATGGCGCACCGGTCACGCAAAGTTCGCCGGTATGTTCATTGAGCGTCTGGCTTGAGCACTTTGGCTCAGCCGCATGCGCCACAGAGGCGAGCAGGCCTAGCAAAACGATAGATGTCTTCTTCACGGTGCGTCCTTGCATAGCGCAAACGGACATGACCGGTATGGGATGCCCGTTATGATGAATGGGTGCGGATGGCGATAGCCGAACATCGCCATCGAACTGATAAGGCGAAGGTCAATGAATCACACCGACCCTGGCCATGACTCCTTACTGCGCTGCCTTCAACCGGCCCAGTTGCTGCTTGAACTCGGCGATTGGCGATAGAGGGTACGCGGCCGTATCGCACCCTGCGGCGTTCGCTGCCTGCAGGTTATCCGCATAGTCACGCTCAGCGACGTTGTAGTTAGCGGAGAAGCTCCCAGGCCCTTTCTCCTGAATCAGGAAAAGCTGAGCTTCAGCGCCCTTCAGATCGCTCGAATAGTTCTTGATGAAATTTCGCGACGCGAAATCATTCGCCTTCTGCGCGAACTGCAAGCGTTCCGCGCAGCTCTTGGCCGACTTACCTGCTTGCGCTGCCTGAGTGCTACAACCAGCCAGAAGCACCATTGAAGCAACAGCGAGAAATCCGTTCTTGTAAATCATCCTTTACTACCTTCTTTATCAAATATTGGAGACTGAAGCGTCGTGAACACGCAAGCCCTTCTTACCGAAGGAAGCGGGCGGCAACATCACAGTCGTAGTCGGCGATGGCAGCAGAAACTTTAGGACAGCGTAGATAGAGCGAGGCCTCCCTTGCTACGGGACCACCCGGTTAGCAGGTGTGTCCCGCGATGACCTTAAGTAGGTCGCTTAGCTCCCAAGTCCCTTTGTTGAAAGTCAGCAGCAGATGCGGCCACTTGATATCGCCTCGAGTGAAGGCCCCACTCTTCCCATCAAAGAAATCGACGAAGCACTGCCCCCTCTCTCGCTCTACTCTCAGCAGACCTACATCGGTGGACACTTCGGCCACAAAGTCACCAAAAACAGCTTCGCTATAGCGAAGAATTTTCATATCCGCCGGCACGATACCAGCCTGGTCGAATTGCTCACTCAGGAAATCATGGGGATTCATGTCTCTTACCGTGTTACCAGCTTTCCGCGAGCTGACCAACTCAGGTTTCCTTTTCGTAGAGGGAGTCGATGTGCAAAAAAACCTCTCGAATTACGGAGTCAAAGTATCCACGAGGAAGCGTTTGATGGATGCTATCGCGCGCGGAGTCGCTCTTCCAATAAGTGATCCTGGAATAGTTTCGTCGATCAAAGAGATAAATAGTCCAAGAATCAAACACGTCTACTCCCATGCGTATAAGGAGCTGAGCCGGCATCTCAACACCAAGCTGCTTTCCGAAATCCTCCTGATCTTCAGGTGCTTCGTCGCTTAGTCGCTTGATGTGATCGATCACCTCCTCGTCGCTCATGGAGGTATTGATCGACCTGTGCCCCGCGTCCATGACGATCCGCCGCAGATCTGGGATCAGGTCGCGCAGTGATGTTCCAAGCTGATAGGCGCCAATTTGCGCTCCACCGATCCAAAAGCAAATCCTTCCAAAGAGCCAAGCGCCACCGTAATCCCCGTTGAGGGACACCTCTACGGCAAATTCCTTCTTCTCACCAAAGAGCATCAGTCTAGAATCCTAGCGACTCGAAAAGAGCCTAATGGAATACCCTCACTTCGCTCCCGTTACAACTCCAACGATCGTCGATGCATCCATCGGCTCTGAAGAATCAATTGACATCACGGGATCTGCGTAAGCACTGAAGTCCACTCCAAGCCAACGCTCTGCTGATCGTTTTACATGAAATTTGACGACAACACTAAGATCATCGACGCTGATAATCGCAACCAGCGTGTGCTTTGAATTGAAAAAACGCCATGAGTCAAACATATGCATTATCGATTGAATGGCCTGACCCACGGGGTTTTTGTCGTCGTAATCCTCAACATGTATCGAATTTATAAAACACTCGTAGCCGGTGCGATCGGGGAAGCTTGATAGACTGACGTTCGTGGAATCTGGCATGAGCGCTGCTACGAAGTAGCAGCCATCCTTAATAACAAATCCTGCGTCAAGGATATCGCTGAGCAAAGGCGTCAGAGGTGGCAGGGCCTGCAACCCCCTCAAAACATCGAGCATGAGTGCATTACTTTCCATGAATTGGCTCGGAGATACTTACTCGGAGGACAGTGCCCGGTTCACCTCCTGCACTCTTCGGGCTAGATAAAATTGAGCAAACTAAGGTCATGGCGCATTATTTCTCTATCCTCAATTGAGGTGTACGACAGGAGACCTTCGACACCGTGAGTATCTAGTTGACTGGCGATCTGCTGTCGCATGTATGTCTCTGCCTCCGGATACCAACCTCCAGATAAGACTATCTGCGCAAGCCAGCACATAACGTTTTCAGCGGGAGTTTCGAACGAGTTTTCGAACTGATAAGTCACATAGCCCAAAACCTCGGCATGACTTCTACCTTCTTTTAGGGCCAGGTCTCGACAGCCATCGAAGTAGCACTGAAGCACCCAATCCTTAATCGTGGAATAAGACGCACCCACCCCATTACCTTCCATCGCCTAATTACCTCTATTCGCGGGTGAAATAATCTTTCCGCCGTTATCGTACACATTTACCTTTATATTTGGATACTTCGCCTGAAATTGCTGAATTACACTGGAGCAGCTGTCGCATGGCGCTCTTTCGGTAAGCAGATTTATCGTTCCCCGCGCCGATGTATTTTCTCCCAACTGCAACGCTACGTTGTTCAGAATCTTAGCCTCAGAATCCACGTCACGGAGTAACGGGTAGCCGTTCGCGAGAGGCACGGTTGAGCTGGTGAAAGTCTCTGCAACTTTGCCTACTAAGCCAGATGCCTGCTGGGTGGCCGTTACATCATTCAAACCACTATATGCGGCCATCGTGGACTGGACACCGGTAATGTCAATCTGCGCGACCCCCATATTTCCACTGCCCTGCATCCTGCCGGGTAACAATGCTCGCAGGTCGCTAACCTGCTGAGTCAACGCATTTTGCGTACTCGTATAGGCCGAGTTGTATGCGCGTGTATCGGCATTTGCTTGAATCCAGGCATTGACTGCTCTGTTCGTCGCGTACGCCTCCAATGCCATGGGGGCAAGCTGCGTACCGCCGTACACCAACTCCGCAGTCCCTGGCGACAGCCCTGCATGCTGAAGTGCCTGACCGCCCCAGGTATAAGCCGGAACGCCATTATTCATGGCATAAGCGCCTGCAAAGGCATTGTCCCAGCCGCTAGTCCACAGGTAGATAGCTGTGCCGCACGCGATACCGGTGGTACAAGCGAGCGGCATGGAAGCCAGCGCACCACCTGCTTGTATGCCACCACCAAGCCATTGCAGCGTCCCTGCCAGTCGCGCGCCTATGCCGTTGTCCGTCCATCCGTCATGGAACCCGTCGATCAAGGAGTAGTTGAACTGCCCTGGCGCCGTCTGTTTCAGTTGCGCTAGCGTGCCTTGATACTCCTCAGGGCTCATCGTTTGCAGGACAGCATCCATCTGGTCTTTGGTGTAACCACTCATCACACCAAGGTCGCTACCACTCCAACATTTCGTTTCGTTGCAAGCCACGGCTTGAGCCTTGGTGCGGTCCATCCCGTCTGCGCTCAGCTTTTCAACGGCAGCGTTTTCCTGAGGCGACATCATGCGGTTGAACAAGTACCCCGCCGCGCCGTTCAGCGCCCCTTGGCCCACATCACCACCCGAAAGCCAGGACGCTATCGCACCCGTCCCGCATGCCCCATCGTTTGGGCCCACGTACCCCCCATTTTGTCGACATACGGACTACTCCATTCAGAGAAACCACCGCTGAGCACGCCGTTCCACACGTTGCCACCCATGAGGCCGCTGTTGATGCCGCCCGCTGCCATATGCGCAGCTACTTTCTCCAAGCTACCGGCTTTATAAGTAGCATCTGCCCAGCCACCAGCGGCCTTAGCCGTCGTTATTTGACCCGCAGCATGAAACAGGCCGCCGCTGACAGCCCCTGTATAGAGGCCTTGCCACATGCCTTGGCCGACGTTGTAACCCTGGGCACCCGCACTGGCACCACCTGCGGCGGCTCCTGTGACCGCACCGGTGAGGATTGCATTGCCCATGCCGGCTGAGGTGGTGGCGGTGGCGGCTGCGAAAGTGCCTCCGCTGGAGCCCAGCGTACCGCCGATCCATGAGCTCGCCGCGCCTGCCGTGAAGTAGCTCACCACCACCGTGATGACTGTCGCCGCTGCCTTCGTCACGCCCTCCTGGTGTTGATGCTCATCGATGTGTTTTTCATCGACGCTTTGCCACGTGACACGGGGATTGTCTTGCAAAGCATAGATCCATGCCGACGATGGATTGGCCTCGGCAGATCGTGCGATGGCCTCGGCCTGAGTTTCTCCGGCGCGCTGACCGATGGCTACGTTGATGCCATTGGCCGCCGCCATGGTCACCGGGCCGGTGATGGACGTCTGTTGCTCCGTGGTATCCACACGCAGGCGATGGTCCTGCGCCTGATAGGCCACGTTGTGTTTGCTGGAGTCGCGCTGGTAGGTGTCGCTGTTGGTGGCGGTGACGAAGTTGATGGCGCGGCCGCTGACCAGTGCGGTACCGGTGTCGCTCTTGATGTTCGCGGCCTGCCAGGTTTGATCGCCACCGCTCACCACCACGATGGGGCCAGCCGCATCAAGCGTGCTGCCGACGGCAGTGATCTGTTCTGTCGTCGTGGTTTTCTTCTGTGTGCCCTGTTTGGGGTTGGGCACCCATTCGACGCCGGAGCGACGGACTTTTTCGCTGTGCTCGGTACTGTGCGTATCTGAAGCCGCAAGGAAGGCCACCTGGTTGCCCGCCGTGATGGCGATACCACCCGCACTGCTTTCAAGCGTGGTGCCGATGCCGAGCACGTTGTGGCCTGCGTCCAGCGCTATGCCGCTCTTGCCGCTGATGGTGGTGCCGACGGCAGTGGCGTCATAGGTCGCATCGTGCGTGGTGGTTTCTTTCTTGTTCAAGAAACCTTTCTTGGTGGTTTGCGTATCAACTGTTTCGCTATGGGTGTTCTGACCTACGAGCAGGTTTATGTCCCGATCGGCATGAAGCACGACCGCACCATCGCTGCTGGCGATGTTCGCAGCGAGCGCGTTGATGTCCTGACCAGCAGACATCACCACGCCTTGCTTGCCACTGATGGTGGTGCCGACCATCGCGGTGTCTTCCACCGCGCTGTGCGTGTCGGTGCGGGTGCTGCCATGCTTGCTGCTGATATTTTGGGTTTCGGCATGGGTGTTCTGGGCGGCGCCGAGGTTGATATCGCGGCCGGCACTCAAGCCCACTGCACCACCCGCGTCGACGGTGGCCGCGGTGAGATCAAGATCACGCCCCGCCTGCATGCTGATGCTGCCACCGGATTGGAACGTGCTGCCCTTGGTGGTGGTTTCGGTGGTTTCGGTTTTGGTGACGGTCTTGCCTTGCTTGTCGAACGAGGCCGTTGTGGTGCTGCTGGTGACGGTGTCGCTGATGATGTCGCGACCGGCGACGACGCCCACACCCGTGCCACCGCTGACTGTGGCTGCGGTGAAGTGGGCATCGCGCCCAGCATTAATAACGGCAACCTGGCCCGCGTTCACGGTGCTCTGATCAAAGATCGCATCCCGCCCGGCGATGACGGTGGCATTGCCGCCGGCACTCAGGCTGCCGGCTGGCGCGTGTGAGCCGACGGTGGAGGTTGCGGCGTTCTGTACGTAGTCGCGGCCAGCGACGATGGCGGCACTACCCGCGCTACTGATCTTGCCCTGATTGATCACGTCGTTGGCGGCGATGATCTGCGCGCCCCCCGTGCCGGCCGCGATGGTGCCGCCGTGAGCGGCAAGGCCATCGAAAACGGGGGCGTTGACGACGCTGCCACCCGCCACGATGCCTATCGAGTTGGCCTTCAACACGCCGTTGTTGATGGTGTCGTTCTGGGTGGCAATGGCGAGCCGGTCGCCCGCATTGAGGGTGCCGCGATTGATCAGCGTGTCGGCGCTGAGGTTCATGCTCTGCGTGCCGGTGATGGTGCCGTCGTTGCGTACGGTGCCACTGGCTTTGATGTCGACGTTGTCGCCGGCGATCAGCGCACCGTCCGAACGCAGGCGGTCAGCCGTGTTCTTGCTGAGGTAAACCACAGGCACCAGTACATGCTGGCCATCCACCACTTGATCCACCAGCCATACGATGTCGGAAGACAGTGCATTGATCTGCGCGCTGGTGAGCGGTGCGCCCAACTGCAGGCCTTGGCGGGCAGCTTCCGCGGCCGCACCGTCCATCAGCGCTTGATACTGGGCCAGGCCATCGTCGCCCGTGAGCGTGCGGCGTCCGGTGAGTTGCAGTAGTTGATCGAGCACGAGGTTCTGCTCGAGGTAGCCATCACCCAGGCGCTTATGGATGTTATCGGGGTCTTGCCCCAGGGCGCGCAGCAGATAGTCGGAGCTGGTCACCGGCCCTTTCGCGAAGCGCGGCGTGGTGGTGACCAGGAACGGCGCACTAGGGTCACCGTTCTGGGTGTACTTGCCGCTGGAAGGCGCCACGAGCCCGGGTAGCGGTTGTTGGGCGCTGCCGACCACCTGTGCGCCGCTGCCGCTTACCGTACCTGCGTTGCCTACTCCGTTGCCTTGGCCGCCGTGAACATTGCCGATGCCGTCGACGGCCTGCCCTTGCGCACCAATGACACCACCCGCGCCACCGGCCTGCGCTCGCGAGGTGGAGCCCAGCGAAACGCTAGCCGGCCCACTGAGGCCATCGCCGCTCCAGGTGGTGATGCCTCCGCCAACGGCGACGGCGGTGTTGGCAATGTCACGGCCACTGATGGACACATGGCGGCCCGTGATGGTGCTGGCGAGCAGTGCCGGGCCGGCAGCAGTGATGTTTTCGGTGCCGAGGTTGGTGAAGAAATCCGCGTGCGTTTCACCGGTCTTGCCGCCCTTGTCCCAGTAGTGGACCGGCAATGCGGAGAGCGACAAGATGTCGGTCTCGCGCTGCAACGTGTATTGGCCGAGCACGGCAATGTTTTCGATACGCGCATCGGCGGTGGGGTCGCCGTGCTGGCCGTTGATGTTCAAGTCACCGGTGGCGGCAATGGTGGAGGCGAAATTGGTCAGGTGTGTACCCAGATCGATAGCGAGATTCCCACCGGTGAGGATCTGGCTGTCGGCGCTCGCGCGCGTGACGCGCGTGCCGGTGAGATAGGTATCGATCTGCTTGAATTCCGCGCCGGGATTACCGCCGGAACCGACGACAATGTACGCCCCCTGGTGGCCGTGATTCTGGATGGCGTCCTGATTGATCACAACATTCATGGCGGCCAGCGCGGTGTCATCCACCTGATCCACATGTACGTAGCCCTGGCGATGGACGTAGGAAATCAGCTCTTGGCGCTCAGCGATGGTAAGGCCGCTGCTGCCGTTGTTCTTCGTGTATAGATCCGACATGCGCTGCACTTCTGCAGGTGTCAGCGCGTTGTCGTAGGCACGTTCAGAGCTGAGCGCATACTGCTCATCCGCACTGAGCGTGTACTGCGCGGTTTCCACAACACGGCGGCGGTTGTTGATGGCGTCGGCAGCGATGCTGCCATTGCCCTCCGCCTGGATACGGCCGGAGACGTTATCCAGCGTGGCTACGCGGGCGCCATCCGCGCGACCGGCGATGGTGAGATCACCACCGCTGTAGATGTCGCCGTCGAGGTTGGCCAGGCGCTGGGCAATGCGGAGGTCGAGCTTCTGCGACGCGCCGATGAAGCCTTCACCGTAGGCCACGGCAGCATCACCCGTACCCAGGTCGCGCCCGTTGGTCAGGGTGTTGGCGTTGATGCGCACCACGTCACCGGTGATGCCCCGACTACTGGTGTTGGTGACGTCGGAGGCGTTGAGTGTAAGCGTGTCGCCTTCGATGGAGGCGCCGGCGCGGTTGTCGATCTGACCGCCTGCCGACACAGTGGCGCTGGCAGAGCCGTTGCCGTTGCTAGCGTTGATGGTGCCCTGGTTGATCAGGTTGGCGGCGGTGACGTTCAACGTACCTTGCGTCTGCAAGGTGCCCTGGTTGGTCAGGGTGCCATCGACGGCGAGGGACAGTGTGCCGTCGCTTTGCAGTTGTTGTCCGGCGGCCAGGGTGTAGTCACCCAGGATATGGGCGTCCAGCGAGTTGGCGCCGCGCAGAGTGCCCAGTCCATTCAACGTAGTCAGCGTGGCATGCAAGGCATTGGCGCTGATGGCACCGCCGCCGTTGTTTAGCACCGGTGTGGTGAGCCAGAGCGTATCGGCCTGCACATGGCCCGACGTGTTGGTGAGCGTGCCCAGCGTAAGCCACGCCGTACCGCCCGCACCGAACGTACCGCCGGTGTTATCCAAGGTGGCGTTGCCGTTCTGATAGCGGAGGTCGCGCGTTGCGTAGGTCGTGCCGCCTGCGTTGTTGAGCGTACCGACACTGCCAAGGGCCAGATCACGCAGCGCAACCAGGGTGCCACCCGCACTATTGTCGAGGCGCGTTGTACTCAGCGTGACGTCGCCGACACGATTGCCGATGGTACCGCCACGGTTGTCGATGCTGCTGGCGGACGTTACGTTGAGGCCTGCATTGGGGTTGCTGCTGTTGCCTGCAAGGATCTGGCCGCCAGCATTGCTGATGGTGCCGGCACTCAGATTGGCGACACCTGTGGCGTCGATATGGCCACCACTGTTGTCCAGGGTGCCACGGGCGTTGAGCGTGAGTGCACCATGGGTCTGCACCTGACCACCATCACGATTGAGCAAGGCACCGGTGCTGCCCACGCTGAGATTGTGCTGCGCAAAGAGGGTGCCGCCACTGTTGTCGATGCTGCCTGCGCTGAGGTTAGCCGTGCCTTCCGCGCCGACGAGGCCACCGGCCTTGTTGGTCAGCGCCTGATTCGCCTGGATGGTCAACGCGCCGCTATCCCCATGCTGGATCAGCTGGCCGCTCGTATTGTCGACGGTGTCGGCACTGACGCTGACCGTGCCGGTGCCGTCGAGCACGCCACCGGTGTTGTTGAGTGTGGCTCCGGTAATGGTCAGATCGCCGGCGGCCTGCACGTGGCCCTGCGTATTGTCCAGGTTGTCGGCGCGGAGTGTGACGCGCTGGCCGTAGAGGCCCACGGCAGGGCTCGACGTGTCAAGCGAAAGAACGCCGTGATTGAGCAGCGACTGAGCTTGTACATCCAGGTTGCCACCAGCGACCAGGGTGCCGCTGTTGTTGTCCAGCGTGCCGGTGACGTTTGCGTTGATGCCTTGCTGGGCCTGGAGGGTGCCACGGTGATTGCTGACGCTGCCGGATGCGAGAGATAGCGCACCGTTGGTGACCAGCCTGCCCTGATCGTTGGTCAGCGCACCATCGGTGGTGAGCGTCAGCACGTCGCTGGCGGCGGCCTGCACGGTACCGGCCGTGTTGTCGAGTGAGCCTGCGTGTACCGTGGTGGTGCCGGTGATTGCGAACAGGCCACCGCTGTTGTCGAAGATGCCGTTCACACGCAGATCGGAGGCGCCCATGCCCGCCGCTGCGAGCGTACCGCTCCGATTGAGTAGAGAGCCCGCGCTGAACGCAAGTGCGCCGTTGGTGATGATCTTGCCGCCGCTGTTATCCAGCGTGTTGCGCACATGCAGTGTCAGTGGATCGGTGCCCAGCGCTTGCAGCGTGGCTCCAGCCGTGGTGTTGAGGGAGTCTGCCTCAACAGTAATGGCCCGTGCCTGAGTGGTGCCGCTGCTCAGATTGATAGCGCCGCCAGTGAGCGTAAGCGCACCGTTGCTCGCGATGGTGCCGCCTTGTCCATTGAGGGTGTTGGCGGTGATGGCGGCCATGCCCTGACCGGCGTGCTGGATGGCACCCGTTGTGTTGTCGAGCGTTGTCGCCGTGACGTGCAAATCACCCGTGGAGGTAAGTGTGCCTTTGGCGCTGTTGTCGAGTAGGCCATCTGCAGTGACGGTCAATGCGGAATCACCACCCACTTGAATGGTGCCGGCTTGGTTGACGATGGTGTTGCCGTGAACCGTAGTGGCCCCCATCGTCGTCAGCTCGCCACGCGTGTTGTCGAACACGTTGTCGATGGCGATGACCGTGGCGTCGGTACCGATGACGACGAACTTGCCGCCAACGTTGGCAAGCGATCCAGCGTTGAGCTGCAACGCGCCATTGGTGGTTACCTCACCACCGGTGTTGTCCATCAGGCCGCGCACGTTGAAGCGTAGCGGCGACGCAAAGCTAGTCCCCTCTTGGGAGGAACCACCCAGGATGGTGAGCTTGCCCTGAGCAAGATTGAGCGATTCGGCATCGACGCTGAGGGCTTGCGCCTGGGTGACGCCGCCGCGCAGATCAAGCACGCCCCCCTTCATCACGAGGCTGCCATTGCTGCCTATGCTGCCGCCCTGCCCGTGGAGGCTGGAGGCCTGTACGGTCAGCGTGCCATTGCCTGCGTGTGAGATGGCGCCGAGTGTGTTGTCGAACGTGGACGCAGCAAGGGTGAGGTCGCCATTACTGGTGAGCGTGCCGTGCTGGCTGTTGTCGAGCAGGCCGCTGGCTGTAACGGTCAGGGTTGCGCCGCCACCGGTCTGCAGGGTGCCACCCTGGTTGAGGATGATTCCGCCCCGAACGGTGGTGGCGCCCATCGTGGCGAGCTCGCCGCGCGTGTTGTCCAGCACGTTGGCGACCGTGATGTTAGACGCGTCGACACCAGCGGCGATGACGTGGCCGTCGGTATTGGCGAGCGCGTCTGCGTTGAGCTGCAATGCACCGTTGGAACTAATCGCGCCGCCGGTGTTGTCCAGCAACCCACGCACCGTGAGGTTCATCGGCGATGCGAAGCTAGTCCCCTCTTGGGACGCGTTGCCGAGGCTGGTGAACGTGCCACCGGCCGTGGTGAGCGTGTCGGCGTTGGCATCGATGCGTTGCGCGTAAGTGTTGCCACCACGCAGATCGATGGCACCACCCACCAATGTCAGGTCGCCCTTGCTGGCCAGCGTGCCGCCCTGCCCTTGGACCGCCGCGGCCTGGATGGAGAGTGCACCGGCCCCAACCTGGGACACGATGCCGCCGGCATTGCCCAAGGTAGCGGCCGTGATCGTCAGATCGCCTTGTGTCTGGATGATGCCCCGCTCGCCATTATCTAGCGTGCCCGCCACAAGCAAGGTGTTGGGCGCGGCATCGGACACCACGATGACGCCACCACGATTGTCGAGGTCGGTGGCGTGAAGGGTCAGCTGCGTAGCACTCAGCGTGGCGCCACGATGGTCAATACGGCCGGCCGTCACGTTGGCCGTGCCTGCGGTCACCACCGTGCCGTTGGCGCCTTGCCAGTCGCCCGTGAGCAAGGTGAAGCCGCCCGTGCCCGTGTGGTTGATCACGCCCCCGTTGGACGATAGCTCGTGCGCATTGATCAGTGCGCCGCTGTTGAGCGTGAACTCCTTTGCATTGGTGGCAAGCGTGCCGTCGGTGTTGTCGAGCGTGCCGGCTACCGTCAGCGTCATCGGCGAAGCATCGGCAAGCGTGAGCGAACCACTTCGATTCGACAGACTCTGCGCGTCGAAGGCCACGGCCTTGGCGAAGGAAAGTTGACCGCCATCATTGGACACCTGATTGGCGTGGACGGTGGACGCACCATCGATGACGAGCGTGCCGCCGTGGTTGCTCAGATCGCCACCGGTCAACGTCAACGCGTGCAGCGCCAGCTGACCGCCGTCGTTGGCAAGACCGCTCGATGTATTGAGATCGAACCCAGCGGCGGCGCTGATGCGGCCGCCGTCATTGTCGAGTAACCCCGCAATGTGGAGTGCGCCATCGGCCAGCGGAACAGGCAGCACAACACTAGGGGTGTTGTTGCCACTCGAAGGCGTTTCGCTCGTGCTGCCATTACCACTGCCAGCAGTGCCGGTGCCATTAGCTGGCGTATCGGTCGATCCGCCGGAACCTGTTCCAGTACCAGCCTCGGTCACACCAATGCGACCGCCGTTACGGTTGGACAGCACCCCAGCGTTAAGTGCCATACCCTGCGAACCGGTCTGCGCGATGCTGCCGCCAGCATTGCGCAGGGATGCCGCGTCGACGGCGATACGCATGGCATTCAAGGTGCCCTGGCTGTTGTCGACGTCACCCGGCGTGGCGACGGTCAGTTCGCGCGCGGCACTGATGGTGCCTGCGTTGGCGACGCCGCCACTGGCGGCGATCTGCGTATTGGCCTGCGATTGCAGCGAGCCGGTGTTCTCCAGCCGACCGTCGACGGTCACGATCAATTCGCCAGCCTGTGCGCCGATGGTGCCTGCATTGCGTACGCCCAGGCCGTGTTCGGTGCCGAGCAGGGCAATTTTATTGGCGTACATGCCGCCCAACGCGCTGACGTCCAGCGCAAAAGCGGGCTTGTTGCCGTCGGCACTGGTGGCGCTGATCTGCGACTGATCCACGCTTACTTGATTGGCGCCGGTGGTGATCTGCAACTGTGGAGACCAGATGCCGCCATTGACCTGCACGGCGCGAGCAATAATGTCGGCGTAGTCGGCACGGCTGGCGTCCATGCCCTTGCCGTTGATCTGGATGGTTCCGCTAGTAACGCGGTAGCCATCCAGTGAGCCGCCATTGAGTACGGGCACACCGGTGGTCAGAGTCACGCGGTTGGCGTTGATAAAGCCGCAACCATCGCACGCGATGCCGGAGGGGTTGGCAATGACCACCTGCGCGCGATCGCCGGCCACCTCGATATAGCCGTTCAACTGGCTGGGATGGGGTCCGGTGACTTCATTGAGAATCACCTTCGCCGTGCCAGTGGCGAGCCAGGGATTACCGGACACCGTGCCCGCCAACTGCGTCTGCGTATTGGTGCGCGAGTTGTTGAGCACGGCACCTTCGTTGCCGACATCGAAGCGGTTATAGGTGTTGCGCGATACGCCCGCAGCACTGGGTGTCTGGATGTTGATCAACGGCGCGTTGTTGGGCGCGGCCATGACGGTGGGGCGTTGGTTGCCCGGCGCCTGCGCGTCGCCTGCGATCTGTGCGCTCGCAACGGAGGCAAGGCCGATCCAGCCGAAGGCAACCCACAGACCCAGGCTGACAGGACGCACGTTTGCCGCCACGACACCGTCGCTCCGTGATGCGCCTCGTCCCGGCCGGCGAACCAACTCCGATACGACCTGGAATACACCTAGCGCGTGGTTGAAGACGATGCGATACAGATGCTTGTTCATGGACTTTCCCTGTCAGGCAAACAAACGACACAAGGCGCGCACATCCGCGCCGCTGGCTTAGTACGACCAGCTGAGGGTGAAACCGGTGGTGGGGTTGTCGGTCTGGAAACCGTGCGGCTTGCTGATGGGTGCGCCGACAAAGGCATCCCACGCCCAGCCGTGCCAACCGCCGCGCAGGCCGAGCACGCCACCGGCCAATGTCTGGCCGAGCTCCCATTGCGTCGGCGGGCCACTCACATGGCCGACATCCGCGCCCAGGTACAGCTCTACCCTGCCGACGCTCCAGCCCAGGTCATTGCGGAACAGCCAGCCGCGATCACCGGTGAGCGACAGCTCGCCGTCGAAACCGCGGACCGTGTAGCGGCCGCCGATGGCGAAGCGGTCCTGCGGCACCAACGGGGTCTTATTCCATTGCGCACGCCAGCTACCGATGTAACGGAAGCGTTGGTTGCCGAGCTGGAATGGTGCGGTGAGGGTTGCATCGACCGTGATGAGCTTGGTGCGCGAGGTGCCGTCATTGAAGGCCTCCTCCGGCGCATGCAAGGCATTGAAGGCGCCGGTGCCACGGCGATAGGCAGCATTGGCATCCAGCGTGGTTGCGCCGATGAACTGCTTATAGGTGAAACCAGCTTCCCAACCACCCTGGCGACGACGCTGCACGAGCACTTCGGTGTCGTCGACGAAGTTGTTGGAATCGCGTTCCCACGCTCGCACATACGCACCCCATTTGAGTGTGGCGTTGCGATAAAGCAGACGGCTCAGCCGCACATCGGCGTTGTGGCTGGTGCCGCTGTAGACGTAGTTCTGCTCGTAGCCGGCAACGGTCTGTTGATAGGTGTAACTGCTGGCGGTGGCGCCCAGTTGCCAGTAGCCGTAGGGCACGTCGTAGTGCACGGTGTAGCTATGCGTGCCCTTGCGGTTGCCGTCCAACACGTCCTGTCCCAGATTGGCGTAGAACAGGTCGTTCCACGTCAGCAGGTTGTCCAGCGACAACGTGGCGCTGCCCTGGAGTTTTCCGGTCGCTTGGCTACCTGAGTCGTCGAGCGAGAACGTCAGCCGCATGGGCGACGATTGCTTCCACTCGATCACCAGATCGCTTTCGCCCGCCTGGGCATCACCATCGGCGGGAGCAATCTTGATGTCGGCATCCGCGGTGGGAACGCGCTTGAAGTTTTCCAGTGCCTGTTCGATGTCGCGCAGGTTGAGCAAGTCACCGGGGCGCGCGGGCAACGCATCGCGCCATGAGGTGGCGCGCGCATCCACACCCGGTGCAAACCGGATGGCGCGAATGCGACCCGGAACGACGGTGAGGGTCAACACGCCGCCGTGCAAATCCTGCGGTTTCGCTAGCACGCGCGTGGTGACGTAGCCGCGAGCGACGATGGCATTTTGGATGCGCTTCATCACGACGTTGATGCCCTGCGTGCCCAGACATCGACCGGTAGCGGGATCGTGCGACGTGTCTGCCGCTTTCAGCGCCCAATCGAACTGCGATGCGTCATCGCCATCCAGGCGAATGTGCTGGATCGCGAAGCACGGCGTTTCGTCGGAGGGAATGCGATCCTCGACGGTCTGCTCTGGCGCGGGCAAACGCACGTCGGGGCGCGATGCCTGTTGTTCGCGCAATGCGCGCTCGCGTTCCTGCTGACGCAGGATTTCCTGTGTCGCCGTATCGGCCACTTGCGCCATGACGGATGCCATCGGCAAGCACAAACCCACGCATGTCAGCCATGGACGCCACACCGGCGCCCTCTTTCGTCCTTGAAGCACAACCCTTTCCTTTCACTGCAGATACGAACAAGCAGCGACAACATCGCTACCTATCCAGACCATTGAAGGGGCGTGCAAGCACCCGCGCGGCCACATGTAGCGTGGTCACGTGAATCCGGCGCCACCTGGCTCATCGGCCGTTCCAGGCGATGGCCGTTCCAGGCGATGGAAGTCCGATCAATAGGCCTGGCAGCGACGAAAAGGCTAAGGGCGCGCAGTCCCCCTGTATGGGACAAAGCTGAAAAGCCACATCCGCTCTTCGGCAGTATTCGCAAGAACTTTAGATATGTTCTTACGAAGAAGGAGCTGACGGAAGCCCATTCGCGCAAGGCGAGCTCAAGGACTACAGTGCGCGTGGAAAACGCGGGCACAAAAAAGGCCTGCGAGGCAAAAACCTACGCAAGCCTTTGATTTTGCTGGTGCCGGAAATAGGAATCGAACCTACGACCTACGCATTACGAATGCGCCGCTCTACCAACTGAGCTATTCCGGCATTGAACCGCCAATTCTACGTAGCGGATCGAAACCGCGCAAGACGTTGCCGGTCAGATACTCGCCGAGACGCCACCCGCGAGTCGCAACTCTTTGGGTAGCGCGAAGGTAATCGTCTCAGGCTCGCCGTCGAGTTCGCGCACGGCGCCGGCGCCCCACGATTGCAGGCGTGCAATGACGTCGCGCACCAGCTTCTCCGGCGCAGAGGCACCGGCGGTGAGGCCGATGCGAGTAACGCCATCCAGCCAGCTGCGCTCGATGTGTTCGGCACCGTCGATGAGGAAGGCGCGGACGCCCTCCTTCTCCGCCAGTTCGCGCAAACGGTTGGAGTTGGAGCTATTGACTGAGCCGACCACCAGCATCAAGTCGACGGCACTCGCGAGGCGGCGCACGGCGTCTTGGCGGTTCTGCGTGGCGTAGCAAATGTCGTCTTTGCGCGGACTTTCGATGTCGGTGAACGTGGTCCGCAGCGCTTCGATAATCGCCTTGGTGTCGTCCACCGACAGTGTGGTCTGCGTGACGTAGGACAGCTGGTGTGGGAACTTGGGCGCCAGCGCGGCGACGTCTTCCACCGATTCGACCAGCAGGATCTCGCCCTGATTGGCGGGGTTCCACTGCCCCATGGTGCCTTCCACTTCGGGATGGCCGGCATGGCCGATCAGCACCACGCTACGGCCAGTACGACCCAGGCGCGCCACTTCCATATGCACCTTGGTCACCAGCGGACAGGTGGCGTCGAATACTTTCAGGCCACGCTGCTCGGCTTCTTCACGCACAGCCTTGGAGACGCCATGGGCGCTGAAGATCACCGTAGCGCCATCAGGCACCTCATGCAGCTCTTCCACAAACACGGCGCCGTCGTTGCGCAGCTTGTCGACCACGTAGCGGTTGTGCACCACTTCGTGCCGCACGTAGATGGGGGCGCCGTAGGATTCGAGCGCACGCTCGACGATGGCGATTGCGCGATCTACGCCAGCGCAGAAGCCACGGGGATTGGCGAGCAGAATGTCCACGGATGCTCCGGATCTATCGGGTCGACTGACAGGGCCGGATTATCGCACGGCCGGTGGGGCCGTACGTGAGGGTGTGTTCAGACCTTGGATTTGCCCTGAAACAGGCCGAAAACCACCAGCGCTACTGCACCTACGGTGATCCCACAGTCGGCGAGATTGAACACTGGGTAGTTCCACTCGCGGAAATAGACATGGATAAAGTCGGTGACCTGCGAAGCATGCAAGCGGTCGATAAGGTTGCCCAGTGCACCGCCCACGATGAGGCTCACGGGCACCGCGGTCTTCCAGTCGCCGCGCGGCGTGCGCGACAGCCACGTCACCAGCACACCACTGATCACCACCGCGAGCGCCACGAAGAACCAGCGCTGCCACCCATCACCGGCTGCAAGGAAGCTGAAGGCAGCGCCCTTGTTGAAGGCCAATGTCCAGTTGAGGAAACCCGGGATCACTGGATGTGGCATACCCGCGGGCTGCAGCGTGGCGAGCGCCCACCACTTGCTCAGCTGGTCGAGCACGATGACGACGGTGGAGAGCAGGAGCCAGGACAGGGCGTTGGGTTTGGGTTTCATAAGTACTTCGGTGTAACGAGCTGAACTCCCTCTCCCCTCCGGGGAGAGGGTTGGGGTGAGGGGCCGATCTTGCAGTGGGATTGAAGCGAAGCGACGTCTGCTCTTTAAAAGCTCTGCCGCGAGCACCCGACCTTTACCCCCTTTTGGGGGCTCACCTCGGTCCTCTCCCCGGAGGGGAGAGGAAGAAGAGCCTTAGAACCAGCGACGATCCTCACCCGGACCATCCACATTGCTGATGCAGCGATCGCACAGCTCCGGATGGTTCGCATGCGTACCGACGTCGTCGCGGCGATGCCAGCAGCGCACGCACTTGGCGGCGTCACTGACCGTGGCCGAGACCCACACGTCCGCACCTTCCAGCTCCGTCAGCACCGCGTCCGGCGACTGGCCGCCGGCCAAATCGAGACGCACCTCGGAGGTGATGAAGAAGAAGCGCAGTTCAGAGGCCACCGGCTGGTAGCGCGCAACAATGGCCGGATCGGCATGGATCGCCAGCTTCGCTTCCAGCGAGGCACCGATCTGCTCGCCCTTGCGCATGCCTTCGAGCACGCGCGATGCGGTGTCGCGGATGGCCAGCAGGTCGGCCCAGTAGCGGCGCTGTTCCGGCGAACCTTGCGTCGACACCAGACCTTCGTACCAGGTTTCGAACAGCACGCTTTCGCTACGCTCGCCCGGCCCGCTCGTAGCAGGCATGTTCTGCCAGATCTCTTCCGCAGTGAAGGTGAGCACCGGTGCCAACCAACGCACCAGCGCCTCGGCGATGCGATACATCGCGCTCTGCGCGCTGCGGCGACCGTGGCTTTCGGTCGGCATCGTGTAGAGGCGGTCCTTGGTGATATCCAAGTACAGCGCACCCAGCTCGTTGGTGCAGAAGTTCTGCACGCGCTGGACGATCTCCGGGAAGTCGTAGCGATCGTAAGCGGCCATCACGGCCTGCTGCGTGTCGTACGCCTGCTGCACGGCCCACTGGTCCAGCAACAGGCTCTGCTCCACAGGCACTAGGTGCTTGGCGGGATCGAAACCGTCGAGGTTACCGAGCAGGAAGCGCGCAGTGTTGCGGATACGGCGGTACGTGTCGGAAACGCGCTTGAGGATTTCGTCCGACAGCGACATCTCGTTGCGGTAATCGGTCGAGCAGATCCACAGGCGCAGGATGTCCGCACCCAGGTTCTTCATGATGTCCTGTGGCTCGATGCCATTGCCCAGCGACTTGGACATCTTGCGGCCTTGCGCATCCACGGTGAAACCGTGGGTGAGCACGTCGTTGTACGGCGCCTTCGCGAGCATGGCCGACGAGGTGAGCAGCGACGACTGGAACCAACCGCGGTGCTGGTCCGAGCCTTCCAGGTACATCACTTTGTAGCTCGACGCCTTGCCCTGCTGCAGTTCGGGACGCTGGCCCACCACGGCGAAGTGGCTGACACCGGAATCGAACCACACGTCGAGCACGTCGAGGACCTTTTCATAGTCCTTCGCCTGATCACCCAGCAGTTCGGCGGCATCCAGCGAGTACCACGCATCGATACCGCCCTGCTCCACGCGCTTGGCTACTTGCTCCAGCAGCGCGACGGAATCCGGATGCGGCTCCTGCGTACCCTTGTGGATGAACAGCGCGATCGGCACACCCCAGGTGCGCTGACGCGAGATGCACCAGTCGGGGCGATCGCCCACCATGCCGGCGATGCGCTCTTCACCCCACGAGGGCACCCAACGCACCTGCTTGATTGCATCGAGGGCAGTCCGGCTCAGGCCTTCCTTCTCCATGCTGATGAACCACTGCGGCGTGGTGCGGAAGATCACCGGGGTCTTGTGACGCCAGCAATGCGGATAGCTGTGCTCGATCTTGGCAAAAGCCAGCAGCACGCCGCGACGACGCAGCAACTCGACGATCTCGTCGTTGGCTTTCCAAAGATGCTTGCCCGCGATAACAGTGCCATCGAGCGCGGCCGGCGTATCGGCACGGTAGGTGCCGCGTGCCTCGGTGTAGTTGAGCGTTTCGATGCCGTACTTGCGCGAGACGATGAAGTCTTCCACGCCGTGGTCGGGCGAGGTGTGCACGGCGCCGGTACCGTCTTCGGCAGACACGTGGTCGCCGATCAACACAGGCACTTCGCGCGCATAGAACGGATGCTTGAGCAACACACCTTCCAGCGCCTGGCCGGCGACGTGGCCGAGCACCTTGGCCTCGCCTTCGATGCCGTAACGCTGCGCAACCTTTTCGACGAGCGCACTGGCGACAACCAGCAGCACACGATGACCCTCGCGTGCGGGGCCTTCGATCAACGCGTACTCGAGCTCACCACCGAGCGACACCGCCTGGCTTTCCGGCAGCGTCCACGGGGTGGTGGTCCAGATGGGGATGGCGACGATCGCGTCGCTCGCATCGACGCCAAACTTCTGCGCGAGTGCCTTGGCATCAACCGCGTCGTAGGCAACGTCGACCGCCGGGGATACCTTGTCGGCGTACTCGATCTCGGCCTCGGCCAACGCCGAACCACAATCGAAGCACCAGTACACGGGTTTGGCGCCGCGCACCACGTGGCCGTTACCGACGATCTTCGCCAGCGCACGCACCATGTCGGCTTCGTATTTGAAGTCCATCGTGCGGTAGGGGTTTTCCCAATCGCCAAGCACGGCCAGGCGCTTGAAGTCGGTACGTTGCAGGTCGATCTGCTGCTGCGCGTACTCGCGGCACTTTTGGCGGAAGGCGGCGGCGTCGAGCTTGTCACCCACGCGGCCAAACTTCTTTTCCACGGCGACTTCGATCGGCAGACCGTGGCAGTCCCAGCCCGGCACATAGGGCGCGCGGAAACCGGCCAGCAGGCGCGACTTCACCACCACGTCCTTGAGCACCTTGTTTACGGCATGACCCAGATGGATCACGCCGTTGGCGTACGGCGGGCCATCGTGCAACACGAACACCTTGTCACGATTGGCTGCGTGCTCCTGGATCTGCGCGTAGCGGTTCACCTGCTGCCAGTCGGCCAACCACTTGGGCTCGCGCTTGGGCAGGTCGCCGCGCATCGGAAATTCCGTCTGCGGCAGGTTGATGGTGTTCTTGTAATCCTGGGTCATTGCCTGGGGACGCTCTGATCAGTTGTACGGGTGTCGCCCGGTGGGCGCCGTAGCCCATGGGGCCGACGCTTCAACCATTAAGGCGAAAGCGCCAACGTTACCGGATTTGAGCCGGTTACGCCTCGCTGAGACGCGGATTCATGCCCAGCAGTTCACGAGCCTGGCGGGCGTCTTTGGCCATCTGGACGGTCAAGTCGTCCAGGTTGTCGAATTTCTGCTCGTCGCGCAGCTTCGCCACGAACTCCACGGCCATGCGTTGGCCGTACAGGTCGCCGTCGAAATCGAACAGATGGACCTCCAGCAGCGGCTCCGGCACCTCGTTCACCGTGGGCCGCACGCCCAAGCTGGCCACGCCCGGCCAGCTGCATTCGCTCTCGCCCAGCCCCACGCGCACGGCGAAAATGCCGTGGACCGGGCTGGTGCGGTCGCGCAGATGGATATTGGCGGTGGGATAGCCGAGCTGGCGACCCAGTTGCTGGCCGTATTCCACTTTGCCATCGATCACAAACGGGCGACCCAGCAGGGGCGCCGCGCCGGCAAATTCACCCGCCGACAGCAACATGCGAACCCGCGTGGCCGAAACGCGCGCGCCATCCAGCAACACCGACGGCATGGTGCGCGCGGTGAAGCCAAATTCCGGCCCTACCCGCTCCAGCATCGCCACGTCGCCGCTGCGCTTGTGGCCGAAGCGGAAATCTGCACCGACCCAAACCTCCCGCGCATTGAGGCGATCTACCAGCACGCGACGCACGAAATCGTCCGCCGACATCGATGTAAGGGCGCGATTGAAGCGGAGCAAGAGCACCTGCTCCATACCCGCCGCATCGAACCCGCGCAGTTTCTCGCGGACGCTGGAAAGCCGGGGTACCGGTTCCGGCGAAAAGAAGGCACGAGGTAGCGGCTCGAAGCTCACTACGATGGGGGTAAGGCCAAGCTCGGCGGCGCGCTCATGCACCTCCGCAAGCAGTGCCTGGTGACCACGATGCAGGCCATCGAACGCGCCGACGGCTACCACGCTGCCGCCGGGCGCCAGAGTGGAACCGGCGACATCCCTGGAAAGTCTCATCATCTGCCGAGTATAACGGCTCACGCCCGGGGTTTCGGCGCGGAGCTGAGCTCAGACGCCGCGCAGTTCGCGCAAACGGAAACCGGCCGCGAACAGCGTGACGACATAGGCACCACCGCCCGCCACTACCAGCACGGCCAGACGCCACACGCGCGTCCACTTGCCCGCATCGGTCCAATCCGGCCACACGTGCATGCCAGCCAGCAGCACCGCCACCATCACGGCGCACGACAACACCAGGCGCAGCGTATGGCGCGCCCAGCCCGGCTGGCGCTGGTACACCCCTGCCCGGCGCAACCAATGCCACAGCAAGCCGAGATTGATGTAACTGGCGATGGCGCTCGCCATACCCAGCGCCATATGCAGGCCGGGCACGGCGGCAATGCCATCCATCCAGGGCAGCTGGCGTTGTTCCGGCGTTGCCCAAAGCGTGTAAAGCAGGGCCACGAAGATGACGTTCATCACCATGTTCGCCACCAACGACGCCACGCCGGCGCGCACCGGTGTTTTGGTGTCTTGGCGTGAGTAGAACGCAGGCAGCGCCACCTTCACGAGCGCGAACGCCGGCAGGCCGAAGCTCAACGCGGTGATCGATAGCGTCGCCATATGCGTGTCGAACGGCGTGAATTGGCCATGCTGGAATAGGGTGGCCACCAGCGGCCGTGCCAACAGCATCAGCGCAAACATGGCCGGCACCGCGATCAGCAGCGTGATGCGCAGACCCCAGTCCAACGCCTTGGAGAAACCTTCCTTGTCGGTGGTTACGTGATGGCGCGATAGCGACGGCAGGATCACCGTGCCCAATGCGACACCGAACAGACCCAGCGGCAATTCAAGAAAGCGATCGGCCTGCGACAGCCAACTCTGCGAGCCCGTCATCAGATAGGCCGCGATCACCGTGTCCAGCAGCAGGTTGATCTGCGCGATGGAGGAGCCGAACAGCGTCGGCACCATCAGCGTCAGGATGCGGCGCACATCCGGATGACTCCAGCCCCAGCGTGGCAGCGTGAGCAGGTCCAGCCCACGCAACGACGGCAGCTGAAACAGCAACTGCAACAGGCCGGCCACCAGAATCGCCCAGCCCATCGCCATGATCGGCGGGCGCACGAATTTCGACAGCCACAACGCGCCACCAATCATGCACAGGTTGAGAATCACCGGCGTGAGCGCCGGAAGCGCGAACTTGTGGAAGCTGTTGAGCGCACCGCCGCTCAGCGCGGTCAGCGATACGAACAACAGGAATGGAAAAGTCAGTCGCAGCAGCTGCGCGGTGAGCGCGAACTTCTCCGGCGTATCAGCCGCGCCCTGCGAGAACAGTGCCGCCACCTGCGGTGCAAAAATGACACCCAGCGCGGTGATGACCAGCAGCACGCCACCCAAGGTGCCCGACACACGGGCCATCAGCTGCTTGAGGTCCTCGTGAGGGCGTTTTTCCTTCACTTCGGTAAAGACAGGCACGAAGGCCGTGGAGAACGAACCCTCCGCAAACAGCCTGCGCATGAAGTTAGGAATGCGGAACGCCACCCAGAAGGCGTCGGTCGCCGCATTGGCGCCGAACGTGGCGTTGATCGACATGTCCCGGACCAGACCGAGTACGCGCGAAATCATGGTCATGCTGCTGAAGGACAGCAGCCCACGGAACATGCTGGGAGACTTCATGCCTCTTTACGTGCCTTTTCTGATGAGACGCGCCTGACCCCTCTGCCCGGCGCCGAAAGGCGCGTAGTGTGACAGCCCCGAGTGGCAAGATGACAGCTTATACGTGGCATAATCAGGGCCTTCGGTTCACTTATGACCGCCCATTCGGCGGCTCGGCGCCCTTCAGGACGCCTTGACAACGCTAAGCTGTTGACGCTGCGGCCCATTACCCGCATAATTGCCAGTCTTTTTCCAACCCAGCATTTCATTTCGGAGTTCTACCTTGGCCAACATCAAGTCCGCGAAGAAGCGCGCGCGCCAGTCCGAGCAGCGCCGCCTGCGCAACGTCAGCGCACGTTCCATGGTCCGCACCGCCCTCAAGAAGGTCGTCAAGGCCATTGAGGCCAAGGACAAGGCAGCAGCCGTTGAGGCCTTTGCCTCTGCACAGCCGGTCATGGACCGCTACGCTGCCCGTGGCCTGATCCACAAGAACAAGGCTGCTCGCCATAAGAGCCGCCTCAACGCGAAGATCCGCGAGCTGGCGTAAGCCAGCTCCGCGTACTGAATCTCGGGTTGGCGAGAGAGCCGGCGAAAGCCGGCTTTTTTGTGGGTGGGATAAAAGGTGGGCGTCTTGCCGTGATGTTGCGGCAGTCTGGCTCGCCTGCGGCGGGCTTCCGTCCTCCTACCGGAGGCCGGATCACTTTTCTTTGCTTGCACACGCAGGAGCGCGTGCGTGGGCCAACAAGGAAAAGTGACTCGAGCGTCCCACGGGGACTAGCTTCGCGTCGTCGGCAGACGATCGAAACGCCCGCTGCGTAAGCGGCCAGATCGCGAGAAGGCACAAGGCGATAACCGCACGCACAGCTACTGGATCCCGGCCTACGCCGGGATGACGGTTTCATCGAAACGATGAGGCGAGCACCCGCCCCTCACCCCAACCCTCTCCCCAAAGGAGAGAGGGGGAAAGAAAAAAGGCGGCCATATGGCCGCCTTTTTAAGCTGAGGAAACAAAGCGCCACGCCTACTCAGCGTGCCCCTCGCCCCTCAACCGCACATCCCCCGGCACCATATCCGCACGCTCCTGGTGCGCCATCTGCTGCTCCGACAGGAATTGCCAAACCTTCTGGCACACCGGCATCGTGTTCTCTCGGGCAATCGCCGAAACCAGGAACCAAGGACCCGTCCAACCCAGCCGCTTCACGACGTCCTCGGCCATCGTCTGGCGCTCGTCTTCCGGCAGCACGTCGGCCTTGTTCATCACCAGCCAGCGGGGACGCTCCAACAGTTCCGGATCGAACTTCTCCAGCTCCTGCTCGATGGCCTGCACCTGCTCCACCGGATCTGCACCATCGATAGGAGCGATGTCGACCACGTGCAGCAATAGACGCGTACGCGATACGTGACGCAGGAACTGGATGCCGAGGCCTGCGCCATCTGCTGCGCCCTCGATAAGGCCAGGGATATCGGCGATGACGAAGCTCTGGTCCGTACCCAGACTCACTACACCCAGGTTCGGATGCAGCGTCGTGAACGGGTAATCCGCCACGCGTGGGGTAGCGGCAGACACGGCGCGGATGAAAGTGGACTTACCCGCATTGGGGAAGCCCAGCAAACCCACGTCCGCCAGCAACTTCAGTTCCAGCTTCAGTTCACGCAAATCGCCCGGCGTACCCGGTGTCGACTTGCGCGGCGCTCGGTTCACCGAGCTCTTGAAGTGGATATTACCCAGGCCACCCTTGCCACCTAGCGCCACCAGCAGGCGCTGGCCATGCTGGGTGAGGTCACCGATGGTTTCGTCGGTATCGACGTTGATGACCACCGTGCCGACTGGCACGCGGATGAAGGTGTCTTCACCACCCTTGCCGTACATCTGGCTGCCCATGCCATTCTGGCCGCGCTCGGCCTTGAACGAGCGCTGGTGTCGGAAGTCGATCAGCGTGTTGAGGCCTTCATCAGCCACCAGCCACACCGAGCCGCCACTGCCGCCGTCGCCGCCGTCAGGCCCGCCGAAGGGAATGAATTTTTCGCGACGGAAGCTGATGCACCCGTTGCCGCCGTCGCCGGCTTGAACTTTGATTATGGCTTCGTCAACGAATTTCATTGGTAATAACTATAGGCGTAGAGCCGCAGCTCGATTTTCACCACCGATGTCCGATCGTGTGGGTCTGTCGATGTTGACGACATAACCACTCCGCGCTGCGGATTACCGTGATGATCAAATTGGGAATAAGTTGTGTAACGGTAACCTAGTTGGCCATTCTTGGTTTCGCGGGCTACTGTCACCCGACCACCATCGTCGAAAGCCTGGGAAACCGCGTGCAGCGAAATATCCTTGGATTTTTCACCCGATGGCGCTTTCTTGCCATCTGTCTTCAGATCGAAAACCGTCTCGCGCCCCTGCGAATCGACCTGCCGCTCAATGACTGACGTGCTTGCTTGGCTATCGATCATCATTCGCCAAACACCTGGCGATCGATAGCTCCATTCGCCATGACCACATGAAAACGGGTGCTTGGGACCACCTTTGTAAACCAGCTCGCCGTCGCATTGCAGGCTGCGCAACCCCGGCGCCTTGGGGGATGTAGTGACCGTATATTCACTGCCACCCAGAGACAGAAAGACTGTGCGGGACGTCAGTGTATTCCCAGTCGGCCCATAGTGCATTTCCACGGCCCTCTCGGTGACATCCTCACCGTCCTTCGACTTGGCCGGCAGGTCAGTCGGCGGCGAAAAGGCCTCCGGAGAAGCGAGCGCCGCGGCCATATCGGCTGGGCGCTCAAGCAGATAGATCTTGACGCTTGCCTGCTCGACATGGCCCTGCAAACGGTCATACCGAACATCAGGAAGGGGCGGCTCCTGAGTTTCCATGGAGTGGGAACCGCAACCCGCAACAAACAGTAGCGTTACGAGCGAAACCCAGCGGCAAATCTTAGGCCTGACCATCCCTGCAGTCCTCCGATAAACCCGTTCCTGGAAACAAAAAGCCCCGCCGAAGCGGGGCTTTCGCTTCAACGCCTAGGCAATCAAACCTTGACGACGCTGACGAACTTACGGCCTTCGGCGCCGCGAGTCTTGAACTCAACGGTGCCATTAACCAAGGCGAACAGCGTGTGGTCACGACCCACGCCCACGCCGGTACCGGCATGGAACTTGGTGCCGCGCTGACGCACGATGATGTTGCCGGCCTCGATGGCCTGACCACCGTAGATCTTGACGCCGAGGTACTTGGGGTTCGAATCGCGACCGTTGCGGGACGAACCTACGCCTTTTTTATGTGCCATGACTATTTGCTCCGGCTAATCAGGCGTTGATGCCCGTGATCTCGACTTCGGTGAAATGCTGACGATGTCCCTGCTGCTTCTTGTGGTGCTTGCGGCGGCGGAACTTGATGATGCGGATCTTGTCGGCACGGCCGTGCTTACGCACGGTGGCACTGACGGTGGCACCGGCCACAATCGGGGCACCCACGGTGATCGACTCACCGGCACCGACCAGCAGAACCTGGTCGAAGGTGAAGGCGGCGCCTTCTTCGGCGTTGAGCAGCTCCACGCGCAGGACGTCGCCCTGCTGAACACGGTACTGCTTGCCGCCGGTCTTGATGACTGCGTAACTCATGGGAATATCCCTTCTGTCGTTATTCTCTTGGGCTCGCCGGGCCCAATTGGACACCGGCGAACTCGGGAGTATAGCGAGCCTGAAGGGATCTGGTCAATTACTGACCACTCTGCCCGCTGGGCTGGCTGGCGGGTTTGGTGTCCTTCTTCGCCGGCGCGGCCTTGTTATCCGTTTTGGCTGGCGCCTTACTGGTGGTCTTGGCAGGCGTGGTCTTCTTGGGCGCAGGCTTGGCAGTGGTCTTCTTGACCGGGGTCTTGGCGTGCGAGGTGGAATGGGTGGCGTGCGCCGCCGGCTTGGCCTCTTCCGCGTCGGATCCTGTTTCGGTCTTCGTGATTGCAGCTGCCCCAGCCACGGAAGCGGCAGGTGCTGGTGTTACGGCGATCTTGGCGGGACAGCGGCCGGTGCTGTCCAAGGTGCCCATCTGCTTGAGCTCGTTGACCATCTGATCGCTGCGCTCGTGGCTCCACTGCTGGCCGGCCTGGTTGGCTTCAGCCATGGTGGTGGGCATTTCGGTAATGACCTTCTGGCCCAATGGTGAGCGGTAGAACTTCAGCAGGCCGTTCATCTCGTCGGAGGTGAAATGGCGCTGCCAGACGGGCACCAACCGGCCGATAAACAGCTGGGTCTGGTTGGCGTCCATATAGTTCTGCCAGAACTCGGGCTGCACGCAGGGCATCGACTGCTCCAGCGTGGTCACTGCCTGGGTGTTCATCTGCAGCAGCATCTTGCCAAGCCCGACTACTTCCATCAGCTGGCGAACCTGGTCCTCGGTCGCCGGCGCCGATGACGCCATCGCTTGCCCCACGCCCATTGCAAGCGCAATGGCGACACCCCATCTGCTCAACTTGCCCATCCGCACTCTCTAGTCCGTTATGTCGGCCGGAAACCGACGAAAGATTCCATTAGGCCATACTCGGCCGGATCTTCGTCTTAAGAGATTGTTGGATGGGGTCAGCCGGCAATAACCGTACTGACAAGTTTGATATAGTACAGTTTCCCCCTTCTCCCATCGACTATCCCGGGCGACATGGACACCATCCGCATTCGCGGTGCGCGCACGCACAACCTCAAAAACATCGACCTCGACCTGCCCCGCGACAAGCTGATCGTGATCACCGGGCTGTCCGGCTCGGGCAAGTCCTCACTGGCCTTCGACACCATCTATGCCGAGGGTCAGCGCCGCTATGTCGAGTCGCTGTCGGCGTATGCCCGTCAGTTCCTGTCGATGATGGAAAAGCCTGACGTCGACCATATCGAGGGCCTGTCGCCAGCGATTTCCATCGAACAGAAGTCGACCTCGCACAATCCGCGCTCGACCGTGGGCACGATCACCGAGGTCTACGACTACCTGCGCTTGCTATATGCCCGCGTGGGCACGCCGCGCTGCCCGGACCACGGCATTCCGCTGGAAGCGCAGACGGTGAGCCAGATGGTGGACTCTACGCTCGCCATGGACGCCGACAAGCGCTTCATGCTGCTTGCGCCCGTGATCCGCGAGCGCAAAGGCGAGCACGTGCAGGTGTTCGATCAGCTGCGCGCGCAAGGTTTCGTGCGCGCCCGCGTCGACGGAACCGTGTTCGATCTGGATGCCGTGCCGCCTCTGACGTTGCGCCAAAAGCACACCATCGAAGTGGTGATCGACCGCTTCCGTCCGCGCGACGACATCAAGCAGCGCCTGGCCGAATCGTTCGAGACCGCGCTGCGCCTGGGCGACGGCCTGGCCATCGTGGTCGACATGGACGATGCCAAGGCGTCGGAACAACTGCTGTCCTCGCGTTACTCCTGCCCGGTCTGCGACTACTCGCTGCCGGAGTTGGAGCCGCGTCTGTTCTCCTTCAACTCACCCGTCGGCGCCTGCCCGACTTGTGACGGCCTGGGCGTGACGCAGGTGTTCGACGCCACGCGCGTCGTGGCGCATCCGGAGCTGTCGCTCGCGGGTGGTGCCATCCGTGGCTGGGATCGTCGCAACGCGCACTACTTCCAGCTGTTGCTGTCGCTGGCTGCGCATTACAAGTTCGACGTGGACACGCCGTGGCGCAAGCTGCCGACGGACGTCCAGAAGGCCGTGCTTTACGGCAGCGGAAAGGAGCTGATCGCGTTCAAGTACATCACCGAACGCGGTGGCCGGGTAACGCGCGAACACGCGTTCGAAGGCATCCTGCCGAACATGGAGCGTCGCTACAAGGAAACCGAATCCCCCGCGGTACGCGAGGAATTGGCTAAGTACATCAGCGACCAGGCCTGCCGCGAATGCGAAGGCCAGCGCCTGAACCGCTCGGCACGCAACGTGTTCGTGGCCGACCACGCCCTGCCCTCGCTGACCTCGCGCTCCATCGACGATGCGCTCGCCTTTTTCGAGAAGCTGACCCTTACCGGTTGGCGCGGCGAGATCGCCGTGAAGATCGTGAAGGAGATCCGAGAGCGCCTCACGTTCCTTAACGATGTGGGCCTCAACTACCTCACGCTGGATCGTCAGGCGGACTCGCTGTCCGGTGGCGAGGCCCAGCGCATCCGTCTCGCCTCGCAGATTGGCGCCGGCCTGGTCGGCGTGATGTACGTGCTCGACGAGCCGTCCATCGGCCTGCACCAGCGCGACAATGAGCGCCTGCTGGGCACGCTGACGCGTCTGCGCGACCTGGGCAACACGGTGATCGTGGTCGAGCATGACGAAGACGCCATCCGCATGGCGGACCACGTTCTCGATATCGGTCCCGGTGCGGGCGTGCATGGCGGCGAAATCGTCGCAGAAGGCACGCTCAAGGACATCTTGACCTCGCCGCGCTCCGTCACCGGCCAGTTCCTGTCCGGCAAGCGCGGCATCAAGGTGCCAGAAGAACGCCGCCAGCAGCTCGACCCCGACTCTTGGCTGCACCTGAAGGGCGCTCACGGCAACAACCTGAAGAACGTCGACCTCGCCATTCCCGCGGGCTTGTTCACCTGCGTGACAGGCGTGTCCGGCTCGGGTAAGTCCACGCTAATCAACGACACGCTGTACCGCCTTGCCGCCACCGAACTCAATGGTTCCGGCGAAAAGGCGGCGCCGTACAAGTCCATCGAAGGCCTGGAGCTATTCGACAAGGTGGTGGACATCGACCAATCGCCGATTGGCCGCACACCACGCTCCAATCCTGCCACCTACACCGGCCTGTTCACGCCGCTGCGCGAACTGTTCGCGCAGGTGCCGGAAGCACGCGCCCGTGGCTACACGCCAGGCCGTTTCAGCTTCAACGTGCGCGGCGGCCGCTGCGAGGCCTGCGAAGGCGACGGCATGATCAAGGTCGAGATGCACTTCCTGCCGGATGTGTATGTGCCCTGCGACGTCTGCCACGGCAAGCGCTACAACCGCGAAACGCTGGAAGTGCATTACAAGGGCCACACGATTGCCGACGTACTCGGCATGACAGTGGAGGATGCGCTGAAGTTGTTCGAGAACGTGCCGACCATCGCACGCAAGCTCGAAACGCTACGCGCCGTGGGCCTGGATTACATCAAGCTCGGCCAGAGCGCGACCACGCTGTCCGGCGGTGAAGCGCAACGCGTGAAGCTGTCCAAGGAGCTGTCCAAGCGCGACACAGGCCGCACGCTGTACATCCTTGACGAGCCGACCACTGGCCTGCACTTCCACGATATTGAGCAGTTGCTCGACGTGCTGCACCAGTTGGTGGAACAGGGCAACACGGTGGTAGTGATCGAGCATAATCTCGATGTGATCAAGACCGCCGATTGGCTGGTCGATCTCGGCCCGGAAGGTGGTGCCGGTGGTGGTCGCATCCTCGTAACCGGCACGCCGGAGCAGGTGGCTGCCACGCAGGGTTCGCATACCGGACACTTCCTTGCCCCGCACCTCGATATGAAGCCTACCAAGGCGGCCAAGGCGACCAAGGCCGAGAGCAATGGCAAGAGCAAACCCGCATTACGGAAGAAGACTGCATGAGTTCCACCGAAACAGTGCCTGAGAAGCGCACACGTTCCCGCAAGGCCGAGGTGCAGGAAGCCGCCCCAGCCATGACGGACGACGCACAGGCACCGGAGACGGCGAACGGCCCCTTGTTCGTCGCCCCCATCGGCGTGCGTTGGCGTGACCTGGATGCGTTCAATCACGTCAACAATTCGAATTACCTCACCTACCTCGAAGAGGCACGCCTGCAGTGGCTGCAGCACGTGCCGGGCTGGTTCGACGAGCATTCGATGCCCGTGCTGGCGGCGAGCGAGCTGAACTATCGCCGCCCGATCGAATGGCCGGCCCAGTTGAACGTGGAGCTGTACTGCGAGCGCCTGGGCAACAGTTCGGTCACCATCGCCCACCGCATCGTCAACGCGAACGATGGCGCGCTCTACAGCGACGGCAAGGTGGTGATGGTGTGGATGGACCCGGCCACGGGCAAACCCGTGCCGCTACCGCAGTCGATCCGCGACGCTGCCGAAGCGGGCGCTTGAACGACCCAGCCGGCATTCGGGGTTAAACCCTTCTGCTCGACGGATGCCGCAGCTTCATGCGGCATCCGTACTATCAACGGCGACCACCCGAAAGGAGTTCGACCGTGATCCCGCTTCCCCTTCGTACCCTTGCCTTTGCCATGGCCGCCGGCACCGGCGCTGGCGCCATCGCCGCCCCCTCTTCCACCACGCTCACCCTGTATCGTAGTGACGACACCGCGCTCTACAGCGCCGGTGACAGCGGTAGCGTGCATGCTGGCTACGCCGTGGCTCGCGAGCCCCGCCAACTGGACCTCAAGTCCGGCACGCAGGACATCAGCCTCGGCGGCCTGCCGCAGTACCTTGACCCGGAAGCCATGGCACTGAGTGTCGACGGCGATGCCGCCCAGGTGATTTCCCAGCGACTGCGCCTCGGCCAGGGCCAGAACGCCGCATTGGGGAGCCTGATCGGCCAACCCGTAGAAGTCCTCGCCACCAGCGGTCAGCCGCTGGCCAACGGCACGCTGCTGCGCGCTGATGACGGGCTGCTCGTGCAAGATGCCTCCGGCCGTACCAGCCTGATCCGCGATTACGCCGCCGTGCGCGCGCAAGGCAGCTTCCAGACTGGCGCCAGCCTGCAATTGCGCGTCGACGCCAAACGCGCCGGCAAGGCACAGGCCACCTTGAGCTACACCACGTCGGGACTCGGCTGGCGTGCCGCTTACGTGGGTACATTGGCACCGGGCGATGGCTGCAAGATGCAGTTCGAATCCCGCGCCAGCATCGCCAACCGCAGCGGTCGCGACTGGAGCAATGTGCAGTTGACCCTGGTCGCAGGAGAGCCGCAGATCGCCAAGCCCGTCGGTGGACCGCGCCCCATGGCTTTTACCATGAAGGCCCAGGCCGCTGACAGGGCCATGCCCGAACAGTCGACCCTGGCCGACTACCGCACCTACACACTGCCAGGCGCCGTGGACCTGCCGGACGGCAGCGTGAGCCAGGTGCCGCTGTACACCACGCGCACGATCGAATGCGAACGCACGTCACTGTACGAAAATGGCGGCGGCTGGGTACCACCGCAGCCGATGATCGGCCAGGACTTCGCACCCGGCGGTGAGAACACAGGCATCGTCAGCACGCTGCAGTTCCATGCCTTCGACAGCCTGCCCGCCGGCTATCTCCGCGTGCTCACCGCTGATCGCAACGGCACGCCGCAATTCATCGGCGAAGGCCGTATCAACGACACACCCAAGGGCGAGGATGCACGCATCACGCTGGGCCAGTCCTTCGACCTGCGTGGCAATCACGAACGTACCGCGTTCCACGTCGACAAGAACGGCCGCACGCTGGACGAATCCTTCCGCATTACGCTGACCAATGCTGGCGACAGTCCGCGCACGGTGACGGTGCGTGAGCACCCTCAGCGGTGGCGCCAGTGGACTCTGGTGTCCTCGAGCAGCAAGCCGAGTTCGCAAACCACCGACACACTGGAATTCAAGGTGACGGTGCCCGCCAACGGCAAGGCGACGCTCGATTACGCTGTGCGCTACCAGTGGACGGCAGACGACAACCCGCAGGGGTGAGCAACGAGTGAAACGGACTGAGTGGCGGGAGAAAGCGGGGCCTCGTGGTCTTTGCTACTCTCGCCACTCACCTCTCTCACTCATTCCCGGCCTATCGCCATGCTCAATCTGATCACGCACGACGCCATCACCGAAATCAACATGACGCGTCCGCCGGTAAACGCGCTGAATGTCGACCTGTTGCGCGCGATCCGCGATGCAGTCGACAACGCCGTCGCTGGTGGTGCACGTGGCCTCGTGCTGTCGGGCATGCCCGGCATGTTCTCTGCCGGTGTCGATGTACCCTCGCTGCTCGGACGTGACCGCGATGGCGTGCGCGATTTCTGGCGCGAGTTTTTCCTCACCTGCTCCAAGCTCGCCACGTCGCCAGTGCCCGTCGTCGCGGCCATCACCGGACACAGCCCCGCAGGCGGCGCAGTGTTATCGCTGTTTTGCGACTACCGCGTGATGGCGGAAGGTCCGTTCCGTATCGGCCTCAACGAAGTGCAGGTCGGCTTGGTGGTGCCGGAAAGCATCCAGATGGCGCTGCGCCGCATTGTGGGTAGTTATCGCGCCGAACGGCTGATGGTGGCGGGCGCGATGGTCGAGTCGGCTGAAGCCCTGGCCATCGGCCTGGTGGACGAACTCACCCATGTCGATCAGGTGGTGACACGCGCAGTGGCTTGGATGCAAGCCATGCTCGCCCTGCCCTCCAACGCCATGCTCAGGACACGCACCATCGCGCGCGCGGACCTCACAGCGATTTGGGCACATCCAGAAAAGCTGCCGATCGACGAGTTCGTCGACGCGTACTTCCATCCGGAAACTCAGGCGGTGCTGGAGAAGCTTGTTGCACGCCTGAAGAAGAAAGACTAATACCTCTTTCCTGCAGAAGCGCACAACGTGCGCTTCTGCAGATGAAAGCGGCATCAGCCCGGCTCGGCGCCCTTGGCCACAGGGCGATTCGCATCACTCACCCAACCGCTCCAGGACGGCGCGTACAACCGCGCCCCTGACAGGCCCGCATGCTCCATCGCCAGCAGGTTGTGGCACGCGGTGACGCCAGAGCCACACATGTGCACCACATCTTGCGGCGCGTGCGTGCCGAGTAAGGCCTCGAATTCCTTACGCAGCTCGGCAGCCTGTTTGAAACGGCCATCCACGCGAAGATTTTCCGAGAACGGGCGACTGAATGCGCCCGGCACATGGCCGCCCACCGGATCGATCGGCTCGACCTCACCGCGATAGCGTGGCGTAGCGCGTGCATCGATAAGCATGCGATGCGCATCATTGCGCAGCGAGGCGTGATCCACGATGTATCGACTGGTATCGAAATGCAGTGAAATCGGGCGGGACGTCCGATGCACATCGCCCGACTCCACCGGCTTGCCCACTGCTACCCACGCCTGATAGCCACCGTCGAGTACCGCCACGTCACGAATGCCAGCAAGCTTCAGCAACCACCACAACCGCGCCGCGGCCAGCGAACCATTCGCAGCGTCGTAGCACACGATCTGCGTGCCATCGCGCCAGCCCCATCGGGACAGCACATCAGAGAAGGCGTTCTCCAGAGGCAGCGGGTGACGCCCCAGCCCCTCTGCTTTGCGCGAGAGATCGGACAGGTCGGTATCAAGGCTGGCGTAGACCGCACCGGGAATGTGTCCTTCGCGGTAATCACGTTCACCCTTACCGACGTCACGCTCGCCGCTACCGGGCGCCATGAGGTCGAAACGGCAGTCCACGATCAGCACATCGTCGGGCGCGAGTACGGCCAGTTCTTCAACGTTGATCAGCGTGGTCTTGAATGTCATATGCGTCCCATCCTCTGCAGGAGGTTGAACACCATGGCGGCCGTGGCACCCCAGATGCGGTGGCCGCCGTGCACGAACTCCACCATGTCGCGACGATGGCCTCGGAAGTCCATGGTGTATCGCTTGAGATTGCGCGGTTCAAGGAAGAACGACAACGGCACTTCGAATACTTCGGCCACTTCGGCCGGCGCCGGATACAGACGCGCTTCGGGATCGATGCGCGCCACCACCGGCGTAATGGTGTAGCCGCTGATGGTTTCAAAGCGGTCTAAAAAGCCTAGCGGCGTCACCAGACGGCGCGCCAAGCCGATCTCTTCCTCGCTTTCGCGCAAGGCAGTGGCGATGGCGTCAGTGTCTTCGGGATCCGTGCGACCACCGGGAAACGCGACTTGACCGGCATGGTCCTGCAGGTGGTCGGTTCGTACGGTCAGCACCAAGCGTGGCTGCACGCCTTCACGTACGCCCACCAACACCGCTGCAGGCCGACGCGGCTTGTCGCCGATCAGCTCGGCCATGTCCGTATGGTTCCAACCCGGCCCGCTCGGCGGTGTCGACAACGGCAGCACGGCCTGATTCAGATCGGCCAGCCACTCCGCCGTCACGGCTGCTTCCGCGCGGGAAGCACGTCACGCATGTAGTGGAGTCGTTCCTGCTCACCCATGCCACGCCAGCGGGCAATTTCGTCACCGGTGCGCAGGCAGCCCTCGCAGTAACCGCGCTCATCCAGACGGCAAATGCCGATGCACGGACTGAGTGGATTACTGGGAGAAACAGGGGAGCTGTCAGCTGCCGTCATGCCGCGGGAAACTACCGGTGAGGTGCGGCACCAGAGCGTGCCTAGGAAGCGCACATATTATCACGGCGGCCACTCAGCCGAGGCCTGGCGACGTGCGCCAGGCCCGCGACCGCGAGGCATCAGGGCTTGATTTCGAGCAACTCGATTTCGAAGACGAGTGCTTCGTTGGGACCGATGCGCGGCGGGTCACCCTTCACACCGTAGGCAAGGCTGGGCGGCACCGTGACCTTCCACAAGTCACCCACGTGCATGCGTTGGATCACTTCCTGCCAGCCCGGGATCACCTTGTTGTTGACCACGAAACTGACTGGCGAACCATGCGCCCACGAGCTATCGAATTCGGTACCGTCGATCAGCATGGCACGGAAGTTCACGGTCACCACCGAGCCTTCCGGCACGGGCTTGGTGCCTGTGCCCTTCTTCACTATTTCGTACTGGATGCCTGAGGGAAGCTGGATGACACCGGGCTTCGCCTTGTTGCGCTCCATGTAGTCGGCGCTCTTGCGCGCATTGTTTTCTGCAGCCTGTTTGAACTGCGCCAACGCCTGCGTATGCATTTGCTCGTCGAGTTCGCGCAGCTGATCGTGCATGTCCCGCATGGGCACGGTCGGGCGCTTCTTGGTGTATGCGTCCTGGATGGCACGCACCAAGGTGGGAATGTCCACGTCCGGATCGCCGTTGGCGAACTGACTGCCGATCTGGTAGCCAATGGCGTAGGACAGTTTGTTCTTGTCGAGCTTGACCTGGGACTGGTCCTGCGGGGCCCCACTGTCCTGGGCATGCGCCACGACACCCCACATCAGGATGCCCAGCGCGAGCCAACGCAGTTGTGCCATGCCTTCCTCCATTGCAGCCGCAATTCGCCCATCCTAAGCCGTCCGGGCGATTCATGCAGCGGAACCGGACGATCCGGCGTCCCTGCTGAGAACATCCGGGGCGCCAAAGGTTCCCGCTGGTACCATCGTCGCTTTTCCTGCCGGAGTGGAATCATGGCCTATCGCAACCTGGAAATCGCCAACCGCGGCGCGGTGCGCACCATCACCGTCAACCGCCCGGACAAGCTCAATGCGCTCAACCGCGAGACGCTCAACGAGCTGACCCTGGCGTTCTCCCAGGCCGCCCAGGACGACGCCGTGCGCGTGGTGGTGCTGACCGGCGCTGGCGAGAAGGCCTTCGTGGCCGGCGCGGACATCTCGGAAATGAATGGTTACACGCCGGTCCAGGCGCAGGGCTTCTCGCGCGCCGGCCAGCGTCTGATGAGCCTGGTCGAACGCCTGGGCAAGCCGGTCATCGCCCGTATCCAAGGATTCGCCCTCGGCGGCGGCATGGAACTGGCCATGTGCTGCCACCTGCGCGTAGCGAGCGAGAAAGCCAAGTTCGGCCAACCCGAGATCAACCTCGGCCTGATTCCCGGCTTCGGCGGCACGCAGCGCCTGTTGCGCCTGGCCGGCCGCGGCGCAGCGCTGGAGCTGTGCCTGCTGGGCACCCCGATCGGCGCCCAGCGCGCCTACGAACTGGGCGTGGTCACGCGCGTGGCAGCGCCTGAGGCGCTGGACGACACCGTGAACGCCATAGCTGACCAGTTGGCGGCAGCCGCCCCGCTGGCTGCGGCCGGCATTCTGGACGCAGTCCTGCAAGGCGGTGAAACCAGCATCGACCAGGGCCTGGAGTTTGAAACACAGGCGTTCGCTCTGGCCTTCGCCACCGAGGATATGCGCGAAGGCACCACGGCGTTCCTGGAAAAGCGCAAGGCTGAGTTCAAGGGCCGCTGACGCAAAAGCACGACGGCCAGCGCAAAGGCTGGCCGTCGTGGCGACTCCGTGGGCGCTGCGGTCAGTGACCGCCCTTGTACTTCTTCTCGCCCGCGGTCACCGCGAGGTCCATGCGGTTTTCCGGCGGTGCCAGCGGACATGTCGCGTACGGCGTGAACGCGCACGGCGGGTTGTAGGCGCGATTGAAGTCCAGCACAACCTTGCCGTCCTTCGGCAGATCCGCATACATGAAACGCGCCGCGCCGTAGGTTTCCTTACCTGACGTGCGATCCGCGATCACGAAGAACAGCGAGTCGGGCTCTTCCTGGATCGGCATCAGCTCATAGGTGTGGCCGTCGCGATGGAACACGGCCTTGCCCGGCACCTTTTCCTTGTTGATCGTGCCCAGCACCGAGCCGATCTCCAGCTCGTGCGGCGGATTGAACGGCACCCAGTCGGCCACGATGCGCCACGAGGGGTCGGCCGGGTAATAGTCCAGCCCCTGGAAATGCGAACGCGTTTCGGCGTTGCTGTCCTTCACACGCAACGCCTTACGGCCGTCGCGCTCGATGACAAGGAAGCTCACCGAACCAAACGCCACCACGGAAGGACTGCCGTCGCCGGCGTGGGCGTCATCGATCAGCGCCGCCTCGGTAACGGACTGACCGTTGACGGTGGCAGCGCTGTGCTTATCCAGGACGATATGGAGGCTGCCGTCCTTCGCCACCGTCACCACGCCAAGATGCGCGGGGCCGGCCTTGAGCACGACGTCATTGTCGGACGCACTGCCTACACGATTGGCGCCATCCTTGAGCCAGTCCAGGCCGATCAGGCTCAACCAGCCGTTCGGCGCCGTGAGACTGGCCAGGCGCTTGTTCCGCCAGTGGGTGTTCTGCTGGGAGAAATCGGTCGACGCGGCTGCGTCGCTGGTCTGGGCTTGCACGGTGGCAACTCCAAGGGTCAGGGCCAAAGCGAGTACGGCGGTACGCAACATGATGAGGTCCGTCGAAACGAGGTTCCGAGTATGGCCGTCCATTTGGCGACGTGGCAAGCGCGCACCAGCGCAAGAAACGGTCAGCGTCCGCGCAGGAACAGCTTGTCCAGCTCCGGCAGGCTGAGCTGGGTCCAGGTTGGACGTCCATGATTGCACTGCCCGGAACGTTCGGTCGCCTCCATCTCTCGCAACAAAGCATTCATTTCAGGAAGGGTGAGACGCCGACCGGCGCGCACTGAGCCATGACAAGCCATGGTGGCGAGCAGTTCGTTTTCCAACTCCTGCAGGCGGCGCGAACTGCCGTGCTGCGCCAGTTCGCCGAGTACGTCGCGACACAGCTGGGCGACGTCGGCCCCTTCGAGCAAGGCGGGAATCCGCCGCACCACGACGCCGGACGGACCACTGCGCGACAGTTCCAGGCCCCACTCCGCCAAAGCGTCCGCATGTTCTTCCGCAGCGGCGGCTTCTTTCGCACTCACCGATACGTTCAACGGCACCAGCAGCATCTGCGAGCGCAGGTTGCTGCACGCACGGCCAGTCTTGAGCTTTTCGTAGGTGATGCGTTCGTGCGCCGCGTGCATATCCACGAGGATCAACCCAAACGCATTTTCCGCGAGGATGTAGATGCCCTTGAGCTGGGCGAGCGCAAAGCCCAGCGGCGGCGCCTCTTCCTCGCTGGCTTCGGGCAGCGGTGCATGGGTGGCGAAGGCCAGCGCCGTGGGTGCGTTAGCCGGTTCGCCCAGCAACGCGGCGTAACCGGCCAGCGGCTGGTCCCTCACACCCAGACTCAAGCGGCTCTGGCTGAAAGCGTTCGGCCATGCCGGTGCGGACATTGGCTGTGCCGACGGTGGCGCCATACCGTAAGACGACGCCATGACGGGGGACGACGGTTCGCTCGCGGGCAAACCCGTGTTGCCGGCGCGCGTCTGCGCAAGTACTTCGTGCAGGGTACGGAACAGAAAATCGTGTACCAACCGCTGCTCGCGGAAACGGACTTCGTGCTTGGCCGGATGCACGTTCACATCCACACCGACAGGATCCAGTTCGAGGTACAGCACGAACGCCGGATGACGCCCGTGGAAAAGCACATCGGCATAAGCCTGGCGCACAGCGTGCGCAACGATGCGATCGCGCACCAATCGTCCGTTGACGTAGAAGTATTGCGAGTCCGCCTGCGAGCGCGACGCTGTTGGCAAACCCACCCAGCCCGACAGATGCAGGCCGGCCGCTGCGTGGTCGATGCGCAGGCACTGGCTCGGGAAATCCTCGCCCATCACTTCCGCCACGCGCAGCAACGCCGCGCCTTCGTCGCGCGCTGCTTTGAGGATGCGTACCGGCTTGCCGTTGTGGCTCAAGCGGAATTCCACCGAGCTGCGCGCCAATGCCAACGACTTCAGCAGATCATCGATGTGCGCGAACTCGGTACGCTCGGCGCGGAGAAACTTGCGTCGCGCCGGCACGTTGTAGAACAGGTCGCGCACTTCCACGCTGCTGCCCTGCGGGTGCTGCGCCGGCCGTGTGGCCTGCATCTTGCCGCCATCCACTTCGATGCGGAATGCCGTATCCATGCCCTGCGCGCGCGACGTCAGCGCGAACCGCGCCACCGAGGAAACCGAGGCCAGCGCTTCACCGCGAAAGCCCATGCTCGCGACATGCTCGAGATCGTCGAAGCTGCCGATCTTGCTGGTGGCATGCGAGGCGACCGCCAGCTGCAACTCGTCAGGAACGATGCCGCAACCATCATCGCGCACACGGATCAGCCGGGCACCGCCCTGCTCGATATCTACTTCAATGCGCGTCGCACCCGCATCGAGGCTGTTTTCGACCAGTTCCTTCACGACGGAGGACGGTCGTTCGATCACTTCACCGGCAGCGATCTGATTGATGAGTTCGGGTGGGAGGGGACGAATGACTGGCATTACCAAAGCTTAGAGCCTGTCGCCCCGGGGCGAAAGCAAAAGCGCCGCCCCAGGGGCGGCGCTTCGTTCAAGCCTTGGCAAACCCGGCTCAGCTGGCCGGGATGGCCAGCATCATGCCGACATGCACGCTGCTGTCGCTGTCGAGCTTGTTAGCGTTCTTAATCGCACTGATGCTGACGCCATACTGCTTGGCGATGCTGCGCAGGTCTTCGCCGCGCTCCACACGATGCAGGTCTTGCACGCCGTCATCGGCGCGGGAGGAAGCGCTGGGCGTGGAAGCCATGGCTTGGGCCACGGCGCGGGTCGCCTTGGCCGAGGTCTCGTCGTCGCCCTGCGAGGTGGCGACATTCGCCACGCCGTTGCGACGGGATGCCTGGGCGGCGAACCAACTACCCGGCGGCGGCGTGGATTCGAAATAGCCGCGGATACCACCCATCACCGCGGTGGCGAGGCGCGCCTGGTGCGAGGGGTCGCGCAGCTTCCGCTCTTCGTCCGGGTTACTGATGAAGGCCGTCTCGACCAGGATCGACGGTACGTCCGGCGAGCGCAGCACCACGAAGTTCGCGCGCTCCACGTAGCCACGGTGCGTCGGACCCATATTGCCCAACGCCTTGAGCACATTGCCGGCAACCGACTCGCTCGCCTGCATGGAATAGCCCTGCTGCAAGTCCAGCAGCACGGCGGCTAAGCCGTCGTTCTTGTCGTCCAGCGTGACACCGCCGATTAGGTCGGCGCGGTTCTGGCCGTCGGCCAGCCAGCGGGCCGCCATGCTGGTCTTGCCGCGCGGCGACAGCACCCACACGGAGGAACCCTTGGCGTCGCCGTTGATGAAGGCGTCGGCGTGGATCGACACGAACAGGTCGGCGGAGTTGTTGCGGGCGATCTGGTAGCGCTGCGCCAGCGGGATGAAGAAGTCGGCGCTGCGCGTCAGCACGGCGCGCATACCGGGCTGCTGGTTGATCTGGTCGGCCAACTGGCGAGCCACCGCCAGGGTGACGTTCTTTTCCAGCGTGCCGCCAGGGCCGTGTGCGCCGGGATCTTCGCCGCCGTGACCGGCATCGATGGCGATGACCACTTTGCGCTCGCCGTTGAGCAATGCGGCAGCGGCGCGCGTGGAGGCCATACCGCTCTGGGTCGGCTTGATCGAGGACTTGCCCGTGCTGCGCACCGGGTCAGGCGCGGGAGCCGGTGCCTGAACGACTGCGGGCGACGGGACCACGTTCGCGGCGGTCGTGGCGCTGTCGCTGTCCCCATCGCTGTCTGATGGGGCCGATGTGGATACGGATGACTTCACCGGCGCCGACTTGGCCACGCTGCCATTGCCCGGGTACAGGTCGACCACCAGCCGGTAGCCATAGTCGGCCTGCGGTTTGAGCAGGAAACTCTTGACGCTGCTGGAGGGGTCGATCTTCGCAGTCAGATGGACGTTGTTGCCCTGCTTTGCCCCGCTCAGGCCCTTGTACAGACCCGTGGCACCCGGCGAGCTGAAGCCACTGGCGATGGTGCTGGCGTTGACGTCCACCGTCAGCTCGTCACCGTCCTGGTTGAGCTTGTAGGTGACCGGGCCGGACACGTCCAGCACGACACGGGTGTATTCGGGGCCGGCCCACACACGGGCGGACTTCACGTCGGCCGCGCGGGCGACGCAAAAAGGCACCACGGCGAGCAAGGCCACGGCGCCGAGCAAAACAGGATGCGTCCTTAATCCCTTCATGGAGCGGAATTGAAGCCCAGCGGCCTCACGATTGCAAGAGGTTTTCCCTTGAATTTCCATAACCTGCACAGCTTTCGTCAGTCAGCATCCAGCTATCGGCTGCAAGCCACGCAAACTGAAGGCTTAGCTGCCAGCTCAAGCCATGACAAAAATCTCAGCAAGTACCGATACTTAGGCGCATCGACCGCCGAACACGAGTTCAGCCCAGGTGTGAGGTGATGGCCGCGCCACGCTCCGTGCGCACTTCCATTCGGGCTTTGCGCCCGGTGCCCGCATAACCCAGATGCACGATCAGGTCGGGCGCGGGAAGCGCCCCAGCTCCACGCTCCGGCCATTCGACCAGGACAAGGGCGGCAGGGTCTGACAAGGCGTCCAGCCCCAGCCACTCCAACTCCCCCGGATCAGCGATGCGATAGAGGTCCAGGTGCCACGCGGCGCGCCCGTTGGCACGATAGGACTCGACCAGACTGTAGGTTGGGCTTTTGACCCGCTCCCCCACACCTAGCGCCCTGAGCAGGGCGCGGGCAAAGCTCGTCTTGCCGGCGCCCAAGTCGCCGTGCAGATAGACCACCAGTCCACCGTCCAGGGCACCGGCCATGCGGGTGGCTAGCTCGGCGGTGGCCGCCTCGTCGGGTAGATTCCAGGTTGGATCCGTCATGCTTCCTGTCCGTTGAGCAGCCGCCGCAGTGGCTCCAGCAGATCGCTGGCCATCAGACCGCGCTCGCCACCTTGCCGCGCGGCGAGATCCCCGGCCCGGGCATGGAGCGCCACGCCAAGGCAAGCCGCCTGCCAGGCATCGCAGCCCTGTGCGATCAGCGCGGCAATGATGCCGGTCAGCAGATCGCCCATGCCACCCGTGGCCATGCCCGGGTTCCCCCACGGACATACCGCCACGCGGCCTGCGGGATCGGCCACCAGACTACCGGCACCCTTGAGGACTGCCACCACGCGATAGCGGCGAGCCAGCTCGCGCACGGCCGCAAAACGGTCCTTGCCGACATCCGCGGTATCGCAACCCAGCAGGCGTGCCGCTTCTCCCGGATGGGGCGTAATCACAGCTGTGCCGGGCAATTCGCGCGGCTCGTGCGCCAGCAAGTTCAAGCCATCGGCATCCAGCACCAGCGGCAGGTCGGCCTCGAGCGCGGTCAGCCACAAGGCATGACCCCAGGCACCCTGCCCCAGCCCCGGCCCCACTGCCAGCACGGTGGCGCGCGGCAGCAGGGCTTCCAGTGCCTGCGGGCCGTTGACGTCGTGCGCCATCAGTTCGGGCCGGGCGCTGTTGAGCGCGATCAGATGTTCGGCACGCGTGGCCACGCTGACCAGTCCCGCACCGCCGCGTAACGCCGCTTCGCCGCACAACCGGATCGCACCTGCCGTGCCGTGATCGCCGCCGATCGCCAGCACATGTCCGTTGTTGCCCTTGTGCGCCTGACGCGGACGCGGCGGCAGGGTCCAGGGCCGCATGAGTTCGGCATCCGCATCAGCCCCTTGCCACAGCGTGTCGGGCAAACCCAGCGATTCCCACTGCACGCTCCCCACATAACCCGGCGCGAGCCCAGTGCAGAGGCCACGCTTGGCGGCGATAAACGTCACGGTGACGCTCGCCTGCACGGCATCGCCGGGCACATCGCCCGTGTCGGCGTTCACGCCGGATGGCACGTCGAGCGCAAGCACGGGTACCCCCGTGGCATGAATGCGGTTCACCAGCGCGGCTACATCCGGTGTCAGCGCGCGCTGCAGACCGGTGCCGTAGAGCGCATCCACGTGCACTTCGGCCAGCGGAAGTTCGCGGTCCTCCTGCCATGCGTGCACCGTGCCGCCGCCATGCTCGAACTCGCGACGCGCACGAATGGCATCCGCACCGCGGCTCTCGCCATGCGTGAAGACATCCGCATGGATACCTACCTCGCGGGCGAGCGCGGCGAGCAAAAAACCATCCCCGCCGTTGTTGCCCGGCCCGCAATACACCGCGATGCGCCGCGCGTGCGGCCAATGCTGGCGCAGGCAGACCAAGGCAGCAGCGGCGGCACGCTGCATCAGTTCATAGCCTGGAATGCCGAGCACGTCGATGGCGCGGCGGTCGAGCGCCCGCACCTGTTCAACGGTGTAGAGCTCATGACGATGGATGGAGGCGGTCATGACGGGAATTATAGGCATGCCTACGAATGGGTCGATGCCCGTAGCGCCTACAATACGCACATGTCCTCTGTTTCCACCCCATCTACCGATTACGCTGCGCTCGCGCTCGACATCAAGCGCTGGGCGGGTGAGCTCGGTTTTGCCGATTGTGGGATCGCCGGCACCGATCTGGGCGAGGACGAGTTGCATCTCAAGCGTTGGCTCGACGATGGCCATCACGGCGAGATGGAATACATGGCCCGCCATGGCGACAAGCGCAGCCGCCCGGCCGAACTGGAGCCGGGCACATTGCGTGTGATCTCCGTACGCATGGATTACATCCCACCCGGCACGCGTAACGCATGGAACGTATTGCACGATGCCGAGGCTGGTTACGTTGCGCGTTACGCCCTGGGACGCGACTATCACAAGCTGATGCGCAACCGGTTGCAGAAACTGGCCGAACGCATCCACGGTGCCATCGGCGACTTTGGCTATCGCGCGTTCGTCGACTCGGCACCAGTGCTCGAAAAGGCACTGGCACGCAATGCCGGGCTCGGATGGATCGGCAAGCACACCGTGCTGATCAATCGCAGCGCCGGCTCATATTTCTTCCTTGGCGAGCTCTATACGGATCTGCCGCTCCCCCTTGATGCGCCGGCCAGCGCGCATTGCGGAAGCTGCCGACGCTGTATCGACATTTGCCCGACGCAGGCCATCGTGGCCCCGTACAAGCTCGATGCGCGGCGCTGCATCTCGTATCTCACCATCGAATTACGCGGAAGCATTCCCGAAGAACTGCGCGAACCGATGGGCAACCGTATCTTCGGTTGCGACGACTGCCAACTGATCTGCCCGTGGAACAAATTTGCGCAGGAGGCGACAGAGCCGGATTTCGCGCAGCGCCATCGTCTGGACGGCGCGAAGCTGGTGGAGCTGTTCGGCTGGAGCGAACAGGAATTCCTGCAGCGAACGGAAGGCATGGCGATCCGTCGCACGGGTTACGAAGGATGGCTGCGCAACATCGCCGTCGCCCTCGGCAATGCCCCGCATTCGGAAGACGTGCGACAGGCGCTGCTTGCGCGTGCCGATCATCCTTCGGACGTCGTGCGCGAGCACGTGGCCTGGGCGCTCGCCCGTCAGGCCGCCTAACCCCGTGCGGGAGCACACAGGGCTCCCGCACGGCACGACGGTTATTGAGCGGTACGGCGCTCGTGGATCGCTTCGATCAACGCCTGCGTTGCGGAATCAAAGGCGCCTGCGTGCTTGGCGCCGTCTTCGCCCAACGCGGGAAGAATCTGTCGCGCGATCGCCTTGCCGAGCTCCACACCCCACTGGTCGAACGCATTGATGCCCCACAGATGGCCGAGCATGAACACCTTGTGTTCGTACAGGGCGATCAATGCGCCTAGGCTTTCCGGCGTCAACGCATCCAGCAACATCACGGTGCTCGGGCGGTCGCCCGGAAAGGTGCGTTGGGCTGCAAGCACACGACGCTCTTCTTCTGTACCGGATGTCGCTTCGGCCAGTGCTTCGTCAAGCGTTTTGCCGAGCGCCAACGCCGCGGCCTGCGCGAGCAGGTTCGACAACAAAGCCTCGTGGTTGGCGTTGAGATCGTGCGCGGGCTTTACAACGCCGATGAACTCGAGCGGCACGACATCCGTGCCCTGGTGCAACGATTGGAAGTAGGCATGCTGTGCATTGGTTCCCACGCTACCCCACACCACCGCCGAGGTGGACTGCGTCACGTGCTGCCCCTGCGGCGTGACCTGTTTGCCCAGACTTTCCATCTCCAATTGCTGGAGGTAGGACGTAAGGTCGGTCAGCAGATCCGCGTACGGCACCACGGCGCGGCTGCCGCGCCCCTGAGCGTTACGGTTCCAGTACTCCACCAGGCTGAGCAGCACCGGCAGGTTCTCTGACCACGCGGCAGAACGGAAGTGATCGTCGACCAATGCCGCGCCACGCAGCAATTCGTGGAAGTTGTACGAGCCGATCGCAATCGCCAGCGACAACCCCACCGCTGACCAAAGCGAGAAACGGCCGCCGACGAAATCCCACATGGGGTAAACCTGCGCGGCCGGCACACCCCACTTTTCCGCCTCAGCGACGTTGGCGCTGACCGCCAGGAAATGGCGGGATACAGCCGCCTTGTCGCCGCCGTAGGCACGACTGATCCAGTCGCGCAAAACAGTGCCATTGAGCAGCGTTTCCTGCGTGGTGAACGTCTTGGACACCAGGATAACCAGCGTGCGCTTCGGATCGAGCTGGTGCATCAACTCGTAGGCCGACTGGCCGTCCACATTGGTAAGGAAGTGGCTACGCAGGCCCGGCACGTGATACGGCGCCAATGCGCGCACCGCCAAGCGCGGCCCGAGGTCCGAGCCGCCGATGCCGATGTTCACTACATCAGTGATGCCTGGAGCGACGCCGAAGGCGCTGGCATCGCCAAGCTCCATGGCTTTCACCAGCGCATCAATGCGCTGCAGGGTCTGTTCGATTTCCGTGAGCGCATCTTGCGGCGCAGGTGACCGCAGTTGCGAACCGCTAGCACGCAACGCGGTATGCAACACCGCGCGGTTTTCGGACGTATTGATGGGTGCACCCGCAAACATAGCGTCGCGGGCCGCCTGCCAACCGGAGGCTTCGACATGCGCACCCAAGGCGTTCAACGCCTTGAGGTCGAGCTTCTGTCGGCTGAGGTCGAGCAGGATCGGGCCAAGACGATGGCGCAGTCGCTTGCCACGCTCGGCGTCCTTCAACAGGTCGCGAAGATGCGTGCCGGCCAGACGGTCGACGTGTTCTGCCAGGAAGGACGGACGGCGCTCGGGCGACATGGGATCTCATGTTTGGCTTGGAGAGATCCCGATCTTACGCAGCTTTCCGCGCCACACGCCAGCAGATTTGTTGCACCGCACTCAAGCCCCGCACCAAGGCGAGGCTTGACGCATCAGGCCGCTGCCATCTGCTTCGGAATCGAGCGATTGGTGTGCGAAATCGCGTTGTTGGCGTCCACGTACACCAGCGTCGGCTGGAACTGCTCCAGCTCCGCTTCGGACAGCTGGGCAAACGCAGCGATGATGATCAGGTCACCCGGCTGTGCACGATGCGCGGCGCTACCGTTCACCGAGATGATGCCGGAGCCTTCCTCCGCACGCAGCGCGTACGTGACGAAACGCTTGCCGTTGTTGATGTTCCACGCATGGATCTGTTCGTACTCACGCATGCCAGCGGCATCGAGCAACAGGCCGTCGATGGCGATGGAGCCTTCGTAGTGGAGCTCAGCATGGGTCACCGTGGCACGGTGAATCTTGCACTTGAGCATGTTCAGGTTCATGACTTCAATTCCGGCAGGTACAGTCCGCGTAGCACACCATTATCCCGCCGGGACGCGCCGCATCGCAACAACAGTCCCGGCAAGCCCCAGATGGGGCCGGTCAGTCGAAAGGCAAGTTGTCGATCAAGCGGGTGGAACCCAGCCGCGCCGCGATCAGGGCGACGAGGCCGTCGGTCTCGCCTTCGCCCGGCTCAGCCAGGTCTTCGGCGCGACGAATGGCTGCGTAATCAGGTTCGAAGCCCGCCCGCGCCAACTTGGACGCAGCGGCCTGCTCCACCACGTGCCACGCATGGCCCTTGGCGATGAGCTCACGCATCTGCTGCAAGGTGGCGTAGACCTGAGGTGCCAGGGCTCGCTGATCAGGGGTGAGGTACTGATTGCGCGAACTGAGCGCCAAGCCATCATCGGCACGCAGGGTGGCCGCGCCCATGATCTTCACTGGCAGCGACATGTCGCGGACCATGCGCTCGATAACCTTAAGCTGCTGGAAGTCTTTCTGACCGAACACGGCCAGGTCCGGCTGAACCAGGTTGAACAGCTTGCACACCACGGTGGCGACGCCGTCGAAGTGGCCGGGGCGATGAGCCCCTTCCAGCGTCTCGGTGAGCTGGGGCACGTGGAGGCTTACGCTGTTCTGGGAACCGAATGGATACAGCGTGGCGACTTCCGGCGCGAACAGCAGGTCGCAATCCTGCTCTGCCAGGCCGACCTGATCCTGCACCAAGGTACGGGGGTAGCGCTCAAAATCCTCGTTCGGCCCGAACTGCGTCGGATTGACGAAGACGCTTGCGACCACGCGCTCTGCCCGGGCGCGGGCCAGCTTGATTAGCGAATGGTGACCGGCATGGAGATTGCCCATGGTGGGCACGAAGCCCACGGTAAGGCCCTGGCCGCGCCAGCCGCGGATGACGGCGCGCAGTTGCGCGGCATCTTGCACTGTTTGCATATCGGTTCTGCTTTGCTCTGTCGCTTCAGTCGAAGCAATGTTCCGGTGCCGGGAAGGCGCCACTGCGCACGTCCTCGGCATAGGCCGCGATCGCCGCAGCCACAGAGTCGCGTCCTGCGAGGAAATCCTTGCTGAATTTCGGTCGCTTACCCGGCGTGACGCCCAGCATGTCATGGATGACTAGCACCTGCCCGTCACAATGCGGGCCGGCACCGATGCCAACGGTCGGAATGGAGACGGCCCGCGTGATGCGTTCGCCCAGGACCGTGGGAATGCCTTCCAGTACCAGCAAGTCGGCGCCAGCAGCTTCCACCGCTTTGGCTTCTTCAACGAGCCGGTCGGCGGCATCCTGCGCACGCCCCTGAATACGGAACCCACCGAACTTATGTACGGATTGCGGGGTAAGCCCCAAGTGCGCGCAGACGGGAATAGCTCGCTCGACCAGTGCCGTGATGACTTCCAGGATATGCGGCGACGCACCCTCGATCTTCACCATCGCAGCGCCGCCCTCGCCCACCAACTGCGCGCCGGCTTCGAGCGCATGCGGAACATCGCGATCGGCCATGAAAGGCAGGTCGGCAATGAGCAGCGTCGCGTCGAGTCCGCGCGCCACGATGCCGGTGTGATAGACCATGTGATCCAGCGTGACCGGTAGCGTGCTCTTGTGCCCCTGGATAACCATACCCAGCGAGTCGCCTACCAAGGCCACGTCGATACCGGCCATTTCCAACTGCGCCGCGAAGCTCGCGTCGTAACAGGTCAGCATAACGATGCGACGGCCTTCCGCCTTCATCGCACGCAGCGCTGGCACGGTGACTGACTTGCGCGTGGGTGCGTTCGCTTTTTGCGCGTACACGATGATTTCCTAGAACGGAAGCAGACGTGGATTATCCCGCGTGGGACGTGAATGGCTCAAGGCAGACGCTCGCAACCAGCGGTATCGACATGGGCAAGCAGGTCGGCCACACGCCCTTGCCCCGGCAACACTAGGTCCGGCGCCAGGTCATGGAGCGGCAGCAGCACAAAGGCTCGATCGGCTATGCGGGGGTGCGGTAACGTGAGTCGCTCATCGGATATCGCCACACCATCCAGATACAGCACGTCCAGGTCGAGCGTGCGCGGCCCCCAGCGCTCACCGTCACGCACGCGCCCGGCAGCACGCTCGATGTCCAGCAAGGCGTCGAGCAAATCATGCGGCGACAACGCGGTATCGATGTACGCCACCGCGTTGATGAAGGCCGGCTGATCCAGTACGCCCCACGGCGGCGTCAGGTAGAAGGAGGAACGCCCGAGCAGCCGGGTTTGCGGCAGGCGGGCCAGCGCGTCGAACGCACTCAGCACCTGGCCACGCGCGTCACCGAGATTACTGCCCAGCGCAACGAATCCTTTGGTCACGCCTGATCCGATTTCCCACCCGACTTCGAGGCCGGTTTGCGCCGACGCCGCTTGCGCGGCTTAGGCGCAGGGGTGTTGCTCTCAATCGCGCCACCCGAGGCACCACCCGACGCCAAAGCCGCCGCCAGCGTTTCGGGCGGCAACTGCTGGGCGTGATCCCACCATTCACCCAACTGCCGGACCGCCGGCGACTCGGCCGCGCGCAACAGCAGGAAATCGAACGCGGCGCGGAAGCGAGGATGAGTCATCAGGCGGAACACGCGTTTGCGCTGCACCTGCTCGAAGCGCGGCTGCATGCCCCAGATTTCTTCCATGGTGAGCGTAAAACGACGTGGAATGGCCACGCGCTGGCACTGCTCAGCGATGACGTGCGTCGCGGCACGCTCCCACGCGGCCACTGGCTCCATATCCTTGGTCATCCAGGTGTGCGCCAAATCGCGCACTTCGCCCCACAGCAGCACGGCGAACAGGAAGGCCGGCGTCACCGACTTGCCTTCGGCCACGCGGGCATCGGTGTTGGCCAGCCCCTGCTCGACCAGTGCGCGCAGCGCCTCGTCACCGCGCTTGAGCGCGCGCGCCGTAGCCGGGAACATGAACTTCAGCAGGCCCGTCTGTTCGAGCATGCGGAAGCTCTTGAGGCCGTGGCCGGAAAGGAACATCTTCAGCGATTCGTCAAACAGGCGCGCCGGCGCGGCATCGGCCAGCAGCGGGCCCAACTCGGCGAACGGCGCGGCCGCCGCAGTATCGATGCGGAAATCGAGCTTGGCGGCGAGACGAACGGCGCGCAGCATGCGCACCGGGTCTTCGCGGTAACGGGTGGCCGGATCGCCGATCAGATGCAACACGCGGTCTTGCACGTCCTGCATGCCGCCCACGTAATCGCGCACCGAGAAGTCGCTGATGTCGTAGTAAAGCGCATTGACGCGGAAGTCGCGACGCAACGCGTCTTCTTCAATGGTGCCCCACACGTTATCGCGCACGATGCGGCCGTCGACGATATGGCGGTCACCCTCGCCCTCTTCCTCGCCGGTGCCGCGGAACGTGGCCACCTCGATAATTTCCGGGCCGTACACCACATGGGCCAGACGGAAGCGGCGTCCGATCAGGCGGCAGTTGCGGAAGAGTTTCTTGACCTCGTCGGGCGTGGCGCTGGTGGCCACGTCGAAATCCTTGGGATGCCCGCCCAACAGGAGATCGCGCACGGCGCCCCCCACGAGATAGGCCTGATAGCCTGCCTCATTAAGGCGGTAGAGCACGCGCAGTGCTGCCTTGCTGATGTTCTTGCGCGAAATCACGTGCTGCTCGCGCGGAATGATGCGCAATGCAGGCGTGGCGTTGGTCCTTGCGTCGTGATTCAAGCGGTTTGGATCCTTGCTTGCAGGCGCAGTGCGCCATTCAAAGCGATCATTCGCGGCATCGTTCCGCCGCATCCACATGCATATCCATCTGCCCCAGAGAGCCGACGGTCGTTCCACCCTATCAATTCCGGCCCCTCCGGGGCATTGCTGGGCGAGACAATTCCGCTATACTAGCGCGCTCCGGTGCATTTCGCTCCCTTCGTCTAGTGGCCTAGGACACCGCCCTCTCAAGGCGGGAACACGAGTTCGAACCTCGTAGGGAGCGCCACTTCCGGCCTGGCACGGGCCGCGTCCTTCCACCAACAGGCGCGCGACAGCATGACTTTTGTCGTTACCGACAACTGCATCAAGTGCAAATACACCGATTGCGTCGAAGTTTGTCCCGTCGACGCCTTCCACGAAGGTCCCAACTTCCTTGTCATCGATCCGGACGAGTGCATCGACTGTACTCTCTGCGAACCCGAGTGCCCGATCAATGCAATCTACCCCGAGGACGACGTCCCCGCGGGTCAGGAATCGTTTGTGGTGCTGAACGCGGAACTGGCCAAGGGCTGGCCCGTGATCACCGAGCGCAAGGATGCCCTGGCCGACGCCAAGGAATGGGAAAACAAGCCCGATAAGCTGGGCCTGCTCGAGCGCTGAGGCGTCACCAGGCTCGCGACGCGTAACCAGGCTTTACACCGGTTTCGCGCAAAAAAACGCCGCCCCAGGGCGGCGTTTTTCGTGGCCGGAAGGCAGCGGATCAACCGCCGCCCATACGGCCCTTGAGGGTATCGATCACCTTCGCCACCGCGGAGGCATCGCCCTGCGCACGCACTTCGCTGGCCTTCTCGCCGCTGGTGCCGATGGTCAGGGTCACCTGGTGCGGCGTGGCGCCCGGGGCGTCCGCGCTCTGCTTGGACTTGCCGTTGAACATGCTGCTGAAGAAACCCTTCTTCTGCGCCGGCTCGTCGGATGCCACCACGCTCAGCGTGTAGGTGTGGGCGGCGTCGTCATGCGCGACCACCTGGCCGATGTCACCGTTCTCCAGGGACTGACCCACGCGGCGATAGGTGTTGTCGACGTTGTCGTTCAGCACGAAGCCGTCAGCAATCTGGGCACTGCTCTTGCCAACACGGGCCGTGGCACCGTTAGCCGTCGGGTTGTTGGCACCCGTCTCAGGAATGACCAGCGCTGCGCTGGTGGACGGGGTGTCCATGCCCGGCGGAATTTCGAGAGGCGTTTCCTGTTTAGCGGTTTCCCAGGCCTTCTGCGAACGGAACATGCCGCAGCCGGAGAGCAGCAAGGCAGACAGGGCCAGTACCGGCAGGGCCACGACAAGCGGGGATTTCTTCATGTAAGCAGATTCCGTAGAAGTGTCAGTTGCCCGAAAAATCAGGCCGCATTCGCCAAGGATGCCAGAGCCGCCAGCGCTTCGCGAAGTCGCGCACGGTCCGGGCCGTCCTCCAATTCAACCAACGGCAGGCGCGGAGCCGCCGATCCCAGCCCCAGCGGGGGCAACCCTGCCTTGACCGCGATCGGGTTCGGCGCGCAGTTGAGCGCCGATACCAGCGGAGCCAGCACGGCGTCGCAACGCTGTGCCTCCCCCCGATCACCGGCCGTTGCCGCATCGCACAGCATGCGGAACGCACGAGGCACCAGATTGGCTACCACCGAGATCGTTCCCGCCCCTCCGGCGAGCATGGCCCTGCAGGCCGTGCCGTCATCGCCGGACAGATAGACGAAATCCGGCCGCGCAAGTTCCGCAAGCGCGCTGATGCGCTCATCCGAACCCTGGGCCTCCTTGATGCCCACGATGCTCGGATGATCACGCAGCGCGGCCACCGTCGCCGGCAGCAAGTCGCAGGCCGTGCGCGTAGGAACGTTATAGAGCAACACCGGCAGGCCGCCGTGATCGGCCACCTCGAGGAAGTGGCGACGCAGCCCCTCCTGCGTGGGGCGCACGTAATACGGGGCCACCACCAGCGCCGCATGGGCGCCCAGGGCTTTCGCACGGCGGGTCAACGCCACAGTCTTGGCGGTGCCGGCCTCGCCCGTGCCTGCGATCACTGGAATACGTCCAGCCACCCTCTCTACCGCAAAGGCGAGCAGGCGGTCGTACTCGTCATGCTCGAGCATGTGGGCCTCGCCGGTAGACCCGGCCACCACTACGCCCTCGGTTCCGCCGGCCATCTGGTAGTCCAGCAGCTTTCCGAAAGCCACCAGATCAAGCCCGCCGTCCGCCGTGAACGGCGTTATCAGCGCGCAGATGCTTCCGCGAATATCCAAGACCGGCTCCGGCTCAAACTCAAACCCCGCATGGTACTGGAAAAGCCTCTTACGCCAATACAAGACGGCCGGGGATGTGCCGGGCCGCAAGATCATGCCTGTCTGCGGCGATCGCTCATCTTGTGGATGACGCCGAAAACCTAACGGCAGCCGCGATCCGCCTGACCCGCCAACCGGCCGTCCCAAGGCCTTACTTGCGGGGCTCCGCAGGCGGCCAGTAAGCTCGGCGGATGTGCTTTCTCACCCGCTTCGTGCGGGGCCGCCACAGGTGGACTCCTTGAATCGTTCTTCCGCGCGCACCAGCAGCGACAACCAGCTGCTGATCCAGACGCTGACCCCTTCTCCGCGCGCGCCGTTGCTGACGCTGGCCAAACGCATCGCCGAAGCCGGCTGCAACCTGGCCGACGCCCGCGTGGCATCGATCGGCGCAGACACCTCACTGACCCTGCTCGCCACCGGGTCGTGGGACGCGGTGGCCAAGCTGGAGACCGCACTGACCAAGGTCGCCCGCGATGAGGACGTTCGGCTGTCGTTCTACCGCACTGGGCCGCGCGAGCATCACTCGCACCTGCTGCCCTATCTCATCGAAGTGATCTCGGCGGATCGGCCGGGCATCCTCGTGAAGATCATCGACTTCTTCGACCGCCGCGACATCGTCATCGAACAGCTCAGCTCACTGCGCTACCAGGCGATGCAGACCGGTGCGGACATGTTCCAGGCACAGATCACCATCGGCATTCCCGCGGCGACGCATATCGCCGCACTACGCGATGACTTCTTAGAGTTCTGCGATGGCCTGAACCTCGACGCCATCATGGATCCAGTGAAGTTCTGAGCGGCGCGAGCGAGCGCTGAGAAACCGGATTTTCCAGCCTGTCGACCGGGTTTTTGAGCATGCTCCCCACGGTGATCTCCCGCAAGGGCTTTCATTCGCCGTGGCAAGCGCTAGTCTGTTCCCCAGGGGCAGCACTGGAGAGGCATGCATGCAGCACGAGGGTCGAGTCGCACTGACCACAGGGCGCGCGCTGATCGCCCTTACGCCCTCCTCCGCTGCCCCGTTCCCCTTGATCGATGACATGCAGTCGAGGCCCGCCACGGCCTCGCAGGAGAACCCATGCCCGACGTTGGCAAGAAAGTCCCCAAGCTCAAAGGCAACACCGGCGACGGCAGCGAACTGAAGCTTGACAGCCTGAAAGGTCAATGGGTGGTGGTGTACTTCTATCCGAAGGACAGCACCCCCGGTTGTACAAACGAGGCCAAGGATTTCCGCGACCTGTACCCCAAATTCCAGAAACGCCACGCGCAGGTGATCGGCGTCTCGCGCGATTCGGTGAAGTCCCACGCGAACTTCGCGACCAAGCAGGAGCTGCCGTTTCCGCTGGTTTCCGACCCCGACGAAACCTGGTGTAGCGCCTTCGACGTGATCCACGAGAAGGTGCTGTATGGAAAACGTCACATGGGTGTCGTACGAAGTACCTTCCTGATCGATCCCGAAGGCAGGCTGGCCCAGGAATGGCGCAACGTGAAAGTCCCAGGACACGCTCTGGCTGTGCTCGACGCTATTCCCGCCAAGTGACCCTGCATCGCTCCTTTCGTCATGTCGCCGCCCGTCCTTGGGGACGGGCATTTGCCACGGCGCATGGCAAACCGGCCGGATGGGCCGGGTCCCCGCGGCATACCGCATGCCGCGGTTCATTTCCCTCGCACGCTCAAGAGGTTTCTTCCGTATGACCGGAAGCAAGCGCATCTACGCTCTCGACACCAATGTGTTGCTGCACGATCCGACCTCGCTGTTCCGCTTCGAAGAGCACGATGTCTTCATTCCCATGACGGTGTTGGAGGAACTGGACGAAAAGAAGAAAGGCGCCTCGGAAGTCTCACGCAACGGTCGCCAGGTCAGCCGCTTCCTCAATGAATTGATTGTGCGCGGCAACGGCCATGGCATTAGCAATGGCCTTGAGTTGTCCAACCCACAGGGCGTCAATCTCAAGCGTGGCGGTGCGGTGGGCAGGCTGTATTTCCAGCAGCGCATCACCAACGGCCATGGCAAGGCGGACAATCTGATCCTGTCGGCGGTGATCGAACTGCGCGACCAGAATCCCGAACGCTCGGTCGTACTGGTCACCAAGGACATCAACCTTCGCATCAAAGCGAAGATCTACGGCATCGACGCCGAAGATTACGAGAACGACCGCGCCCTCGACGACTTCACCCTGCTCTACACAGGCTCCACCCAACTGCCGGAAGACTTCTGGGACAGACACCCTGAAGTGCAGTCGTGGAATGAGCGCGGCCGCACCTTCTACAAACTCGACCGCCGCGACGACGAAGACTGGTACGCCAACCAGTGCTTGTTCATGCCGGGCGACAACAGCGTGGAACTGCGCGTACTGCACGTCGATGACGCCAAGGCCACACTGGTGCTGCTTGATGACCACAGTCATGCGAATCACAGCGTATGGGGCATTGCTGCGCGCAACCGCGAACAGAACTTTGCATTGAACGTGCTGATGGATCCGGACGTGGATTTCGTCACTCTGCTGGGCACCGCAGGCACGGGCAAGACGTTGCTGGCGCTGGCCGCCGGTCTTGCGCAGGTGATGGATCAGCAGCGTTACCGTGAAATCATCATGACGCGCGCCACGGTCTCCGTCGGTGAAGACATCGGCTTCCTGCCCGGCACGGAGGAAGAAAAGATGACGCCTTGGATGGGCGCCCTCACCGACAATCTCGAAGTGCTCGCCAACCCGGAAGAAGGCGGCAGTTGGGGACGCCAGGCCACCAACGATCTGCTTGCCTCGCGCATCAAGATCCGTTCGCTGAACTTCATGCGCGGGCGCACCTTCCTGTCGCGCTACCTGATCATCGACGAGGCGCAGAACCTCACGCCCAAACAGATGAAAACGCTGATCACACGTGCGGGCCCCGGCACCAAGATCGTCTGCCTGGGCAACGTGGAGCAGATCGATACGCCCTACCTCACGGAAACGACATCCGGCCTTACCTACGCCGTTGACCGCTTCAAGCACTGGGAGCACTCGGCGCACATCACACTGCGTCGCGGCGAGCGCTCGCGATTGGCGGATTTTGCGTCGGAAGCCTTGTAAGGAACACGCCAGCGCCCCGGCACGCCGGGGCGCTGCCTGGAAGACGTTATGGATCGACGGCAACCCTGTGTGTACATCTTGGCGTCAGATCACAACGGCACGCTTTACGTTGGTGTCACCAGTGATCTCATCAAACGCATCTGGCAGCACCGCAACGAAGTAGTAGATAGCTTCACATCCCGCCACCATGTCCATAACCTGGTTTGGTACGAGCAGCACGAAACCATGGAGTCCGCCATCCTCCGCGAAAAGCGACTCAAAGACTGGAAACGAGTTTGGAAGTTACGGCTGATTGAAGGCGAGAATCCCGAGTGGGCTGATCTTTACCCGACGCTGCTTTAACTGGATTCCGGCCTGCGCCGGAATGACGGCAAGTACGAAGCGTTTGCTCTTGATCGTCATTCCGGCGCAGGCCGGAATCCAGTTTCGGCCGAAGCCGGTATTACGATAAGCCGCCACCGCTCTTGAACTACAAAGAATCATGCCCCACGCCTCACCACCCATCACCCTCACCATCGCCGGCTCCGACTCAGGCGGCGGCGCAGGCATTCAGGCCGACCTGAAGACTTTCCACGCACGCGGCGTGCATGGGCTGTCCGTCATCGCTGCCATCACCTCGCAGAACACGCGTGGCGTGACGGCGGTGCACACCGTGCCCACGAAACACATCCGCAGCCAGCTCGACGCGGTCTTTGACGACTTCCCGATCGGCGCGGTAAAGACCGGCATGCTGGGCAGCGCTGTGGTGACCAAGCTCGTCGCGAAGGAGATGCGTACGCGTAAGCCAGCGTGGTTGGTGGTCGACCCCGTGATGATCTCCACCAGCGGCTCGCGACTGCTCGATGAAGACGCCGTGCAGGCCATGGTGGACGAGTTGATTCCGCTGGCAGACATCCTCACGCCCAACCTACCCGAAGCCGAGGCGCTACTGGGACGCAAACTGCGCAAAGCCAAGGATTTCGATAGTGCCGGCGAGGCTCTGCTCGCCCTCGGCGCGCGCGCTGTGCTACTCAAGGGCGGCCATTCGGACGAACGCGAGGTCGTGGATCGCTTCTACGACGAACGCGGCGTCATGGAGCTACGCCATCGCCGCCTGCCCATTGAGGGGCATGGCACGGGCTGCACGCTGGCCTCCGCCATCGCGGCGGAATTGGCCAAGGGACAGGCGCCCCGCTCGGCCGTGCGCCGGGCCGTGGCCTATGTGCAGCGTGCGCTTGAACGCAGTTACCGCCCAGGCGGCGGCCCAGTCCATGTGCTCGGCCATTGATGTGGCAAATCCGCACGCAGGCTGAACCGTCGCCCGAGCGCCCACGGGCTCAGGGGGTAGAATGGGGGTTTAGGCTCCCGGCTTCATTTTGTCCATGATCCTCGCTCCGCGTCTCGTGCTGCTGGTCATTTTTGCGCTGTTCGTGCTGTGCGTGCTGCTGGTGCACCTGCGCGGACGGTTCAAGCTGCGCTTCGATCGCCAGCTGGTGGATCACTCGGCCGTGTTCGCGCCGTACAACCTGCTGATGTACGCCTTCTCCGCGGTACCCGCCCGCCCCATCCTCGACCGCCGCGGCTTTCCCCAGTTGGATCTGCTGCAAGCCAACTGGCAGGCCATCCGCGAAGAAGCGCTGCACCTGTTCGATGAGGGTTACATCCGCGCAGCCGAGAAGAACAACGACGCCAGTTTCAACAGCTTCTTCAAGCAGGGCTGGAAGCGCTTTTACTTGAAGTGGTACGGCGAGCCACTGGCCTCTGCCGAAACGCTGTGCCCGAAGACAGTAGCGCTGCTCAATTCGATCCCCAGCGTGAAAGCCGCGATGTTCGCCTTGCTGCCCCCGGGCAGCAAACTCAATCCGCATCGCGATCCGTTCGCCGGCTCGCTGCGCTACCACCTGGGCCTGATCACGCCGAACTCAGAGGAGTGCCGGATCTTTGTCGACGGCGAGATCCACAGCTGGGGTGATGGCAAGGACGTGGTGTTCGACGAAACCTATGTGCACTGGGCGGAAAACCGCACCGACCAGACCCGCGTCATCCTGTTCGCTGATGTGGAGCGCCCGCTGCGCACGCGTTTCATGAACTCGATCAACAAGCGGGTCGGCGCCTTCATGGGCAAGATCACCGCCTCGCCCAATACCGAATCCCCGGAAGAGAAGACCGGCTTCGTCAACCGTGTGTTCGCCATGAACCAGCGCAGCCGCGACCGCAATCGAGCCTTCAAGAAGAAGTTCCCCAAGCTGTTCCGCGCAGCGAAGTACGTCGGCATGCTGGTGCTGATCTGGATCATCTTCCTGGCGCCCTGGCCGTTCTTCCGTTGAGCTGTCACGAACGGTGACGTTCGCGCGTCCATGACGTGTCAGCCGTAGGAGAACACCATGGACCGCGCCACCGCCATCTTTCAGCAACACCGTCCTCGCCTGCTCGGCCTGGCCTATCGCATGCTCGGCACCCAGGCCGACGCCGAGGACGTACTGCACGACGCCTGGCTGCGCTGGCATCAGCAGGACACCAACGCACTCGATGACGCCGAGGCGTGGCTGGTCACCGTCACCACGCGCCTGTCGCTGGATCGCCTGCGCCGCGCCAAGACAGAACGCCAACACTACACCGGCCCCTGGCTCCCGGAGCCGCTGGTCGGGGAAACGGAGCAGCCCGAGGCCGAGCTAGAGCGTGTCGAAAGCCTTAGCCTTTCTTTCCTCGCGCTGCTGGAGCGCCTGAGCCCGGAAGAGCGCGCCGCCTTCCTGCTGGTGCAGATATTCGATTACAGCCACGCAGAAACGGCAGCCATGCTGCAGATCGCCGAGGATGCGTGCCGCCAGCGCGTACACCGCGCACGGCAACGCCTGCGCGAGGGTCGTCCTCGTTTCACGCACTCTCCGGATGCCCAGCGCCGCCTGCTGGAAAAATTCCGAGATGCGCTGGAAAGCGCCAGCGTCGAATCGCTGCAGGCGTTGTTCGCGGAAGATGCTGTCCATCTTGCCGACGGCGGCGGCCTAGTCAGGGCTACGTTGCGACCGCTGCACGGCGGCGAACGCGTCGTACGGCTTTACAGCATCATCGCCCAGCGCTACCGCCACCTGCCCATCGTGCACCGCCTGCAGTGGCTCAATGGCGCGCCAGCGCTGCTCACTTGGGTGGATGCGAAGCTCGCGACCGTCGCGTGGATCGAAACCGACGGCGAGCGCATCACCAGCATCCACTCATTGCGCAACCCGGAAAAACTCGCGCGACTGGAAGCTGTCACGAATCCCGAGACTGGTGCGTCCTTGTCTTGAACGGCCACTCTGGCCGCCTGCCAAGGAACCCATCATGTCCAAGCGTCTCTCTTTCATGAAGTATCCCCAGGCCATGAAGCCGCTGTTCGACTTCAGCCAGGCCTCGCACCAGTGTGGTCTGGAGCGCCCGCTCGTGGACCTCGTGCTGATGCGCGTCTCGCAGATCAACGGTTGCGCGTTCTGCATGGACATGCACAGCAAGGACGCACGTGCCGCTGGCGAAACCGAGCAGCGTCTGTACCTGCTGTCAGGCTGGCGTGAAACCTCGATCTACAGCGAGCGCGAATGCGCCGCGCTGGGCTGGGCGGAAGCCGTCACGCGATTGGGGGAGCACGGCGTGTTCGATGAGGTCTACGACCGTACCCGCGCTGCCTTCAGCGAGGAGGAACTGGTCAACCTCACTCTGATCATCGGCATGATCAACACTTGGAACCGCGTCAATGTGGCGTTCCGGACGCCTGCGGGCAACTACAAGCCCGCCGCAAAGCAGGCCGCCTGATACCACGATCAGGTGGGTGCGGATGCCGAGCCCTCGGCATCCGGGGCTGCCCGCAGAGGTCGCCCTTCCCTTTCCAGCGCGTGCAGGTCGACGTGTCGAACGGAGACCGGCCGGTAATTCTCGTCGAACGCTACGTCTCCCGGCATCCATCCGGCCCTGCAGCGGATGGCCGCCCACCAGCGACGCAGCGTGGTCAGTTGCTGCATGACGATGCCATACCGGTTATCTGCATCCACCGTCGGATCGCACACGCCGGTCGGCCGCTGCGCTTGCCCGTATAGCGCCGTGCCGAACAGGATGTCCCACAGCGGAAAAATAAAGGCGTAATTGCACGCATGCAGCGTGGGCTGATCAGGGTCCACGCGCATGTGGTGCAAGCGGTGATAGCGCGGATCCACCAGCACGCGACCCAGCACCGGTCCAAAATGCAGGCGAATGTTGGCGTGTCCGAGGTTCTGCAGCAGCTCACCCAGCAACACCAGCAACGCGTACTCGGTGGGCGCCACGCCGATTACCACGCCCACGGCCGCGACGATGAGCGCTTCCAGCAAATCGTCCAGATAGTGATCGCGATCGTTTGACCAGCAACTGAGCTGGCGCTGGCTGTGATGCAGGCTGTGCAATGCCCACCACCACGGAATGCTGTGCTGCAGTCGGTGCACCACGTAAAGCACGAAGTCGTAGATAGCGTAATAAACCAGGAACAACACCAGCGGATGCACCGACAGCCAGAGCACGCCCGTCTGGATGCTCACCAAGCCCGCGCCATCACCCTCGCTGTCACCGCCCATCCATTGGTTGAGGGGAAACAACACCAGATAGGTGAACAACGGAAGCACGACGAACAGCTTGATCAGCGTGTAGCGGCCATCGATGGCGGTGGTACGCCGCTGCTCCCAGCGCTCGGCGGGCCATACGTTTTCCAGCGGGCGCAACACCAGCGCGATGAGCGCCACCTGCGCGATGGTGAGCAGGAAGTAACGGGCGATATCGGACGCCTGACTGTCCAACCATGACAGATGCAGCGATAGCAGCGCCGGATGGATGACGTGCGTGGTCGTCCAGGCAAGCGTCGCCGTCCACGGGTAGTCCAATGCGTTCATCGCACCGGGTTTCCAGCACGGGGATTCGATTCTACGTCCGCACCCGGAGCACGATCTTGCCGCACGAAACTGCGTTCAGATGCACCCTGCTAGCGACACACGCGCACAAAAAAGCCCCTCTCAAAGAGAGGGGCTTTTGAGCTCAGGTCAGACTCAGGCCTTGACGCGCTTGACGATGGCGTCGCCAAAGCTGGACGTGGTGCCCTTGCCGCCGATGTCCGGCGTGACGCTGTCGCGGTCGTTGACCATGGTGTCGCGGATGGCGTTGCGCACCTTGTCACCCTTCTCCACCATGCCGAGATGGTCGAGCATGTCGGCGGCGGCGAGCAGCAACGCGCACGGGTTGGCAACGCCCTTGCCGGCAATGTCCGGAGCCGAACCATGTACGGCTTCAAAGATGGCCGCCTCGGTACCGATGTTGTCGCCCGGGGCGAGCCCAAGGCCGCCCACCAAGCCTGCGCACAGATCCGACAGGATGTCGCCGAACAGATTGGTGGTGACGATGACGTCGAACTGCTCCGGCTTCATCACCAACTGCATGCAGGCGTTGTCAACGATCATCTCGTTGAACTCGATCTGCGGGTATTCCTTGGCAATTTCGCGCGCCACATTGAGGAACAAGCCCGACGCGGTCTTGATGATGTTGGCCTTGTGCACGGCCGTGACCTTCTTGCGGCCCTTCTTCACGGCCAGTTCGAAGGCATAGCGCACGATGCGGCTGGAGCCCTTGCGCGTGTTGCGGATCATCGAGATGGCGGTTTCGCCGTCTTCCGACAGGGTCTGGCCTTCGGACAGGTACGCACCCTCGGTGTTCTCGCGCACCGTGATGATGTCGACGTTGTCGAAGCGCGCCTTGGTACCCGGAAAGCTGATCGCCGGACGCACGTTGGCGTACAGATCAAAGTGGCGACGCAGCGTGACATTGATGGAGGTGAAGCCACCGCCCACCGGAGTGGTCAGCGGGCCCTTCAGCGCCACCTTGTGCTTGGCGATGGCGTCGAGCGTCGGCTGGGGCAGCAGGTCACCGCTCTTTTCCAACGCAACCATGCCGGCATCGACGAACTCATAGGATAGGCCGCAGTCCAGCGCATCGAGCACACGCAGCGTGGCGTTCATGATCTCGGGGCCGATACCGTCGCCCGGAATCACGGCAATGGTCTTGCTCATGGGGACACTCCTTGGGATATGAATCGAGCAACCCTGTGGTGGGGGACGACAGGGTTATAAATCCCGCCAATTATCCCCGATGCGGCGCGACGCGACCAGACCGGAAAGCCATGCCGCCGATGCAAATCCTCGCATGCTGCATTGAATAAACTCGCACGCGTCAACGGGGCGGCAAGGAGTGAGCCGCCCCGCGGCTGATCAGGCGTGGCTGGCGCAGTCGGCCGCCTCAGCGCCTTCGCCTGACTCCAACTGGTCAAGGAAGTCCACCGCACGCCGCAGGTGCGGGATGACGATGGAGCCGCCCACCACCAGGCCAACGCTAAAGGTTTCGAAGAATTCTTCGCGGGTGACGCCCGCTTCCTTGCACTGGGCCACGTGGTAGCTGATGCAGTCGTCGCAGCGCAACACCATGGAAGCGACCAGGCCCAGCAGCTCCTTGGTCTTCACGTCCAGCGCGCCGGGCTTGTAGGTCTGTGTATCCAGCGCGAAGAAGCGACGGACGACTTGGTTGTCCTCCGAAAGAATGCGCTCGTTCATGCGCTGCCGGAACGCCGTGAATTCGGCGACGCGATCCTTGGCGGCCTGGTCCTTAGGAGCGCTCATGCATGGGTCTCCAGCAGTTCGGCAAGCTTGCCGCTGCGATCGGCGGCGACGAGGTCGTCAAAACCACCCACGTGGTGGTCGTTGATAAAAATCTGCGGCACGGTGCGGCGGCCGCCGCTGCGCGCCAGCATCACGTCACGCTGAGACGGATCGGTGTCGATGCGCACCTCGCTCCACTCCAGCCCCTTGGACTTGAGCAGGTTCTTGGCAGACACGCAGTACGGACACACCGCGCTGGAATAGACCTCAATCTTGGGCACGACACACTCCGAAAACCTGGTAACCCTACGGTGCCCTTAAATGGGGGGCTCCGACGCTGTAAACAACTGTGAAGGCAACTGAACCGACACCTTAAGTCGATGTCAGTAATGGTATTGTCGCGCACCTAGGCGAACCGCACCAAACCCACCCGGAAACGAGCTGTTTCCCCGGTCCCAGGTGGGGGCGGATACACAAAAAGCTGAGCACATGACCGAAGCAAAGCCCGCGGGCAGGATGCCCAAGCGTCGTTTCACACCCACCCGCCTCCTGACGGCCATGGTCTGCGCCGGCCTTACCTTCGGTGCAGCCGCCCAGGACAAGGACGTGCGCCTGCCCGACCTGGGTAGCTCAGCCAATGCACTGATCTCGCCGCAGGAAGCCCAGGATTATGGCGCCGCCATGCTGCGCCAGATGCGCGCGCTGGACATGGTGGTCGACGATCCCATGCTGGACGACTACATCAACGACCTTGGCTATCGCCTGGTGTCGGGCAGCGAGAAGCCCAAGGACCACTTCGCCTTCTTCATTGTCAGAGACAACGTGATCAATGCGTTCGCGGCGCCTGGCGGCTACATCGCGGTGAACTCCGGCCTGATCATCATCACCAACAGCGAGAGCGAACTCGCCGGCGTGATCGCCCACGAAATTGGCCACATCACGCAGAACCATCTGCAGCGCGCCTTCGAAGCCTCCAAGAAGGACACGCCGCTGATGGCGCTAGTCCTGCTGGGTGCCATCGTTGCCGGTGCAGGTGCCGGCGCTGGCGACGCGGCAGGCGCCATCCTGGCCGGCGGTCAGGGCCTGTTGTTGCAGCGGCAGATCAACTTCACCCGCAAAGACGAAATCGAAGCGGACCGCGCCGGCATACAGACCCTCGCCAATGCCGGCTACGACCCCAGCGCCATGGCCTCGTTTTTCGGCCGTATGGAAGACACGCTGCGCGTTGGTTCCGGAGGCGACATCGGCGATGTCCCGGCCTTCCTGCAAGACCATCCTGTCACCCTGGACCGCATCAGCGACGCCAAGGCACGTGCCGGCACGCTTATCGACCGGCAGAAACAGCGGCCATCCGGCTCGACCCTGGACAAGAGCCAGTGGGAAAAGAGCACGGCGCCCATTGCCTTCGTGAAAGACCCCACCTCCATCGCCAGCCGGGACAGCAAGGGTGGGCTGGATACCTACTCACTCATGCGCGAACGCGTGCGCGTACTCTCCGGAGACGCCGGGCAATTGGCCACCTACTACGCCAACAATCTCCAGCATGAGCGCGGCTTCGATACAGCGTCCAACCACTATGGCTACGCGCTGGCACTCACGCGCAGCAACCGTGGAGCCAAGGCCATTGATGAGCTGCAACCGCTGCTCAGCACACACCCGGACAACCAGGTCGTGCGTCTGGCCATGGCCGACGCCAAGCTACAGGCCGGGCGACGCGCCGAGGCATTGGCCATCTATGCCGACCTCAACCAGCAATCTCCCCGCAACCGCGCCATCGGCATGGGCTATGCCAAGGCGCTGACGGACGGCGGCACCCAGGAAGAAGCCAGGCAGGCGGCGGTCATGGTCATGCCGATGCTGGACAACAACGACGAGCCAGAGCTCTACCGCACCTACGCACTCGCCGCCGACAAGGCCGGCGACCCGATACGTGCCGGCGAGGCCTACGCGGACGCCTCCTACCTCTCCGGCCGCCCCTTCGATGCGATGGAGCAGCTCAAGCGCCTGCAGCAACGGCCTGATCTCGACTACTACTCCCGGGCCCGCATTCAGGCTCGTATCAACGATCTGACCCCGCTGGTGATGGAGCTACGCAAGCGCCGCATCCAGACCGATGACAACCCGGACGGCCGCAGCCAGCAGCTGCAGAACCAGGGAAACTGCCAGGGGCGGCTGTGCTTCAGCGCCATGAATTCCGCGCACTGATTTCATCAGATAGTGAGACGGCGAGTCCGCTGTCATGTTGCGGCAACGTGAAATGTCATCTGGGCGTAACATTACCCAGTTGCAATATTTGCGTCACAGCCCTCCCCCAGCGGACTTAACGCGTGCACAAGCGCATCCTGATTGTCGAAGACGAAGCTTCGATCCGCGACATGGTCGCCTTCGCCCTACGTAAGGCCGGCATGGATGCCATCCATGCCGCCGACGCGCGAGCGGCCCAGTTGGCCATTGCTGAGCAAGTGCCCGACCTCATCCTGCTCGACTGGATGTTGCCAGGCACCAGCGGCCTCGACCTTGCGCGCCGCCTGCGCAAGGAAGAACTCAGCCGCGAAGTTCCCATCATCATGCTCACCGCACGCGGCGAAGAGATGGACCGCGTCAACGGATTGGAAGCCGGCGTGGACGACTACGTCGTCAAGCCGTTCTCCACCCGTGAGCTGGTCGCCCGCATCAAGGCCGTGCTTCGGCGCAGCCAGGGTGACGACGGTTCGGGCATGGTGGAGCTCGGCGGCCTGCGCATCGATGGCCCCGCGCACCGCGTGTTTGCCGGCGAAGAGCCGGTGACCATCGGTCCCACGGAATATCGCCTGCTGTATTTCTTCATGACGCACCCGGAGCGCGTGTACTCGCGCGCGCAACTGCTCGACCATGTATGGGGCGGCAGCGTGTACGTCGAAGAACGCACGGTGGACGTCCATATCCGAAGACTGCGCAAGACGCTCGAGCCATGGAAGCTGGACGACATGGTGCAGACGGTGCGCGGCGCGGGTTACCGCTTCTCCGCCAGCGTCTAAGAGCCTGCTCGGTGTCTCTGCATGGCCCGCGCCGGAAGCTGTTTGTCCGCAGGCCAAGGAAGAACGAGGGAGTGTATGTCGATACATAACCGAGTGATGACGCGGGCCTGGGGGCAAACAGACCCGGCCCGAAGGGTTGAGTCAGTACGCCCGCCACGAAGCGGCGCGCGGCTCGACCTGACAGCCAGTCAGGCGCTTCGCCACGCTCCACTCCCTGGCGGGCGTACTGACTCAACGCGGGCCATGCAGAGACACCGAGCAGGCTCTATGTTCCTATTGCGGTAACGCGTGCTTTTGCCGATGCTGGCGCGTTGCCAGCTCGGCAACTTCAAGCGGATCTCCCATGCCAAACACCTTCGACCGCTCCTGGAAGCTGCCGGCCGCACTCGCCGCCGGACTGCTTGCGGGCGCGCTTGCCGGATGGCTTGCGGGAGGCTTGGCGACCGCGTTTTTTGCGCTGGTCGCCATCGTTGAAATCGTCTTTCTACTGACCCGAATCCGTCATCAAGGAAAGCTCATGATGATGCAGATTTCGTCACCGACCTCTCTTCAGCATGACCGTTTCATGACGCGCTCCCGCCGCATTGCCTCCAGTTTGCGCGACCTGCGCAGCGCCGCCGGCAGTTTGCCGGATGCCGTCGTGCTGCTCGACAACGAGCAACACGTGCGTTGGTTTAACCACGCCGCCGAAGACCTGCTGGGCCTGCGTCGCCCGCAGGATCGCGGCGCGCATCTGGACGAGCGCCTCAGCACCACGGAACTCGCCACCTGGTTGAAAGAAGGTGCGCGCGAGCCGCTCAATGACGTCACCGCGCCCGGCCATCCAAACCGCCACATCAATGTGACGTTGCTGCCATTCGGTCGTCGCCAGCGACTGCTGCTGGCGCGCGACATCAGCCACCTCACGCGCCTGGAACAGATCCGCCGTGACTTCGTCGCGAACGTATCGCACGAATTGCGCACGCCGCTCACCGTCATCCACGGCTACCTCGAACTGATCGACCCGGAAGACGTGCCGGAACTCGCACCCGTGCTCAGCGAGATGCGCGCACAGTCCAAGCGCATGGGCCAGATCGTCGAGGATCTGCTTACGCTCTCGCGCCTGGAAACACAGGAACACGTGCAGGACGAGCGCGTGCAAATGACGCCATTGCTCGCCACCATCCGCAAGGAGGCCGAGGCGTTGAGCCAAGGTCGCCACCAGGTCACCGTGGAAGCGACGGCCGAGGCCGACCTGCTGGGCTCGGTGAAGGACCTGCACAGCGCCTTCTCCAATCTGGTGAGCAACGCCGTGCGCTACACGCCTACCGGCGGTCGCATCACCATCCGTTGGCGCCGCACGTCGGAAGGCGCGGTCTATTCCGTCACCGATACCGGCTACGGCATTCCGGCCTCGCACCTGGCTCGTCTGACCGAGCGCTTCTACCGTGTGTCCTCCAGCCGTTCGCGCGAAAGCGGCGGCACGGGCCTGGGGCTGTCCATCGTCAAGCACGTGCTCAACCTGCACCAGGCGCGCTTGGACATCCAGAGCGAGCCCGGCCAGGGCTCCACCTTCTCCTGCTGGTTCAGCGCCGAGCGACTGCTGGCGCCCGGGGTCGGCGACCCCGAGTAAGCGGACCGTACAAGCGCGCCGGACGCCTTTCCGGCGCGCGGGCTGAATGACGATCACATTACGCGGCACTGCGCCATGTAACAAAGCGCGGTATGGGCCAGAATGTGGGGATGCGTCGCAAGCCTGCCACCCCATCGCCCATTCTCGATCGTGCCGCCCCCGAGCTCTACCTCAGCCGCGAGCTGGCCGCCCTCGAATTCAATTTCCGCGTGCTGGCACAAGCGCGCGACGAACGCATTCATCTATTGGAACGCCTGCGCTTCCTGAGCATCGTGGCGAACAACCTCGATGAGTTCTTCGAAGTGCGCGTGGCCATGCTCAAGCACCACCATGCGTTCGGCTCGGCCGCGCCGGGTCCGGATGGTCTGTCCTCCGGTGAGCTGCTCACGCGCATCCGCAAGCGTGCACTGGACCTTGTCGCCCAGCAGTACGAGACCTGGCAACACGAGCTCCGCCCCGCACTGGATACGGAGAACATCCATTTCCTCACGCGTGAGCACTGGACGCCGCGCCAGCGCCGCTGGTTGCAAGGCTATTTCGAGAACGAAGTACTGCCGGTGCTGTCCCCGCTGGGATTGGACCCCGCTCACCCGTTCCCGCGCATCCTCAACAAGACGCTGAACATTGCCGTGGTGCTGAAGGGGCGCGATGCATTCGGTCGCGAAGGCCACATGGCGCTGGTGCGCGCGCCGCGCTCACTGCCCCGCATCATCCGCCTGCCCACTGAAGTCTGCGACGGCGGCGATCACTACATCTTCCTCGCCGAATTGCTACAGGGCTTCGTCGATCTGATGTTCCCCGGCTTCAAGGTGGCCGGTTCGTACCAGTTTCGCGTCACTCGCAACAGCGAACTGATGGTGGAAGAAGCCGAGGTGGACAACCTTGCGCGCGCGCTGAGCGAAGAGCTGATCGGCCGTGGCTACGCGCGTCCGGTCCGGCTGGAGATCGGTAACGACTGCCCCAAGGCCATCGTGGCCATGCTCATCGCCAACTTCGAGCTCGAAGAAACAGACGTCTATCGCTGCGACGGCCCGGTGAACATTATCCGCGCCGGCACCATCTACGACGGTCTGGATCGCCCGGAACTGAAGTTTCCTCGTTTCATTCCGCAGCTACCCCCGGCTTTCGTCGGCGCCCGCTGCAAGTTCGACGTGCTACGCCAACGCGACGTGTTGCTGCACCATCCCTACGAGTCCTTCGCCGCGGTGATCGACCTGCTGCGCCAGGCGTCGCAGGATCCGTCCGTGCTGGCCATCAAGCAAACCCTCTACCGCGCCGGCGTCGACACGCCGCTGGTGGACCTGCTGGTGGAAGCAGCCCGCAACGGCAAGGACGTAACCGTAGTGATCGAGCTGCGCGCACGTTTCGACGAGGAGGCGAACATCAGCCTCGCCACGCGCCTGCAAGAAGCCGGCGTGCAGGTCGTGTACGGCGTGGTGGGCTACAAGACTCACGCGAAGATGCTGCTGATCGTGCGCCGCGAAGACGATGTGCTGCGCCGTTATGTGCATCTATCCACAGGCAACTATCACCAGTCCAACAGCCGCAGCTACACCGATATCGGCTTGATGACCTCGCACCCCGGCATGGGCGAGGACCTGCACAAAATCTTCCAGCAACTCTCGGGCCTGGGCCCGGTGATCGAACTGAAACATCTGCTGCACTCGCCGTTCACCCTCTATCGCAACGTGCTCGACAAGATCGAGCGCGAGACGGCGCATGCGGAAGCCGGCCGCCCGGCACGCATCGTGGCCAAGCTCAATGCGCTCAACGAGGAGCAGGTTATCCAGGCGCTGTACCGCGCCTCGCAGGCGGGTGTGGAGATCGACCTGATCGTGCGCGGCGCCTGCACGCTACGGCCCGGCATGCCGGGAATATCCGAACGCATCCGTGTGCGTTCCATCGTGGGGCGTTTCCTCGAACACAGCCGGGTCTACTGGTTTGGCAACGACGGCACCCCCGAAATCTACTGCGGCAGCGCCGACTGGATGGAGCGCAACCTCAAGCGCCGCATTGAAGTGGCCTTCCCCATCCTCAATCCGGAACTCGCCGCACGCGTCTACGAAGAAACGCTGGCGAACTACTTGGCCGACAACACCGAGTCCTGGCTGCTGGACGACAGCGGCCGCTACACCCGCGCTGAACCGGGCGATCAGCCACCACACAGCGCGCAGCAGTGGCTGCTGGCCAAGCTGACACCGGGGACCGTTTGAGGCAGCGCTGCCTCAATTCAAGCTACTCGCCCTGGTTTCCGCGTGAGAGAATCTGCACCTTGCAGCCCGGAATGAGCCCCGCATGAGCCAAGGCGATCAGATCCAGATCAAGGACGGCGAACTGATCGCTGCCGTCGACATGGGGTCCAACAGCTATCACATGGTGGTGGCTCGCGTGGAGCACGGCGAGCCTCGCGTGATTGATCGCCTGCGCGAAACCGTCCGCATGGCGGCTGGTCTGCGCGCGGACGGCACGCTGGACGCTGAGCATCGCGCTCGCGCGCTCAATTGCCTGGCGCGGTTCGGCCAGCGCATCGCCGGCATTCCATCGAGCCGCGTGCGCGCAGTGGCTACCAATACCGTTCGTCGCCTCGCCTCGCCTCAGGCCTTCCTAACGGCAGCCGAAGCAGCGCTGAGCCATCCGGTGGAAATCGTGTCAGGTCGCGAAGAAGGCCGACTGATCTTCCTCGGCGCATCGCATGACCTGTCCGCCTCGCGTGAGAGCCGCCTGATCATCGATGTCGGTGGCGGCAGCACCGAGTTCATCATCGGTCGCGGTTTCGCACCAATGCACACGGAAAGCGTACAAGCCGGCTGCATCGCTTCGACATTGCGCTTTTTCCCCGGCGGCAAGCTCAACCGCAAACGCTGGCAGCGCGCCAACAACGAAATCGGCGTGCTGCTGCAACAATTCGCCGAGGACTACCGCGAATCCGGCTGGATGGAAGCCTACGGCTCCTCGGGCACGGCCAAGGCCATCGGCTCGGTCGTCCAAGCCATGCGATTCTCCGATGACGGCATCACACCGGCCTCGCTGGCGGCCCTGCGCGATGTCCTGCTGACACAGGGCCAGATCGGCGCGCTGAAGCTACCCGGGCTGGCCGAAGACCGTGCGCCAGTCATTGCCGGCGGCGTGGTCATCTTCGAAGCGGCCTTCGAGGCGCTGGGTATCGAGCGCCTGCGCGTGTGCGAAAGCTCCATGCGCGAAGGCCTGCTGTGGGATCTGCTTGGTCGCGCCGGCGGCAGCGATCCACGTACCGCCAGCATCGACGCACTCGCCAACCGTTACGGCGTGGATCGCGCCCAGGCACGCCGCGTGGAGTCCACCGCGCTGATGTTCTTCGACCAGATCGCCCGCATCTGGAAGCTGGACCCCGAGGCACGCGAATGGCTCTCCTGGTCCGCCCGCGTGCATGAAATCGGCCTCGCCATCGCGCACAGTCAGCACCACCATCATGGCGCCTACATCCTGCGGCATGCGGACCTGGCCGGCTTCTCGCGGCAGGAACAGCAATTGCTGGCGGCCATCGTGGAATCACACCGCCGCAAGCCGGACAAGGCCACGTTCCTGGCCTTGCCGCAGCGCTATCGCCAACTGGCCCGGTACATCACCGCCCTACTTCGCCTGGCGGTACTGTTCCGCCGCGCGCGCCGCGCCGAATCGCTGCCGCAGATGCAACTGGCCGCCACCAGCCAGCGCCTGCGCCTGACCATTCCCTCGTCCTGGCTGGACCAGCACCCCCTCAGCGAGGCCGACCTGGAGCAGGAACAGTCCCCGTTGAACGAACTGGGACTGCTGCTGGAAGTCCATCCATCCTGACCTCCGCCGGTACGGGCTCCCACGAGCCCGGCCATGAAACCGCTTCGCCGCGTATGATGTCCTGATGCCAAACGCCGCCCGACCCGCCATGACCCGATTCTTGCTCGCCGCGCTCCTGCTGCTCCCGTCGTCCGCGATGTTCGCCCAGGCTGCCAAGCCGGCGCCCGCGGTACCCGCCGCCACGGCGCATCCGGAAGTGGTACTGCATACCTCGCAGGGCGACATCACGCTGGAGCTTTATCCGGACAAGTCGCCCAAGAGCGTCGCAAACTTCCTCCAATACGTGCGCGATGGCTTCTACAGCGGCACGGTGTTTCACCGCGCCATTCCCGGCTATCTGGTCCAGGGCGGCCTCTACACGCGCGACCTGCAGGCCAAGCGCACGCGCTCGGCCATTCCCAGTGAGGCCGACAACGGCGTGTCCAATGTTCGTGGCACAGTCGCAGTGGCACGTGGTGCGGACCCGAATTCCGGCACCGCGCAGTTCTTCTTTAACTTGGTCGACAACCGCCGCCTCGATTTCGTCGGCAACCAGAGCGGACTGACTTGGGGCTACGCCGTGTTCGGCAAGGTCATCAAGGGCATGGACGTGGTCGACAAGATGGCCGCCCTGCCCACGCGCGGCCTCGGTCCGTTCGCGGGCGACGTGCCCAACCCGCTGATAGTGATCGACAGCGCCAATGTCGTGGGTGAGGAGTCGGCGGCAACCCCCGCTACAACGCCCCAACAGGCCGCACCTGCCACCCAGCCGGCCAAGAAGCCCAGCGGCAAGAAGGGCTGAGGCACGATGACAACGCTGTTCATTTCTGATCTGCATCTGGACGACAGTCGCCCCGAGATCACGCGGCTGTTCGAAGAGTTTCTCGCCAGCGACGAAGCACGCTCCGCCGATGCGCTGTACATCCTCGGCGACCTCGTCGAAGCGTGGGTCGGCGACGATGACGACGCCGAGCTTCCCACCCGCATCGCACGCGCCACGAAATCACTCAGCGACAAGGGTGTGCCGGTCTACTTCATGGTCGGCAACCGGGACTTTCTGCTCGGCAAGAATTTCGCCGAGCGTGCCGGCTTCACCTTGCTCGACGATGGCACCGTGCATGACCTCTATGGCCGCCCCACCTTACTGATGCACGGCGACGTGCTGTGCACCGACGACATCGCTTATCAGACGATGCGCAAGCAAGTACGCACGCCGGAGTGGATGGCGCAGATCCTGGCGATGCCGCTCGATGCGCGCCGCGCACTCGCAGCCAAGGCGCGTGCAGACAGCAAGGCGCACACAAGCAGCACCATGGAAACCATCATGGACGTCAATGCCGAAGCCGTGGCCGATACCATGCGCAAGGTTGACGTTACACGCCTGATCCACGGCCACACTCACCGCCCGGTGATCCATCGCTTCGACGTCGACGGCAAGTCGGCCGAACGCATCGTGCTGGGCGATTGGTACGAACAGGGGTCGGTGCTGCGCGTGACGCCTGAGGGCGTGGAACTGCAGGGACTCGCCCTGCACTGATCCGAAGATCACTCGCCGCATGCGGCGAGTGATCTTCCATTCACGGCGTCAGTGCGATTGCAGTGCGCTGTGAAAACCCTGGCTGTTGAGCAGGCTGTTGCTCAGCTTCAACACCGAGTTGGACAAGGTTTCGTAGTAGTTGTCCGCCTTGTACGAGCGACCGAAATTGGTCGCACCGCCACCGGCCACGCCCTGCCACAGCACCTTGCCCGCGGTATTGGTCACCGTCACGTAGACCGTGACGTTGCCTACGTACTGGTCATTCTCGTTGACGAAGAAGTCGCGGATCTCACCCGACACGACGACGTCACCACCAGAATCGACCACATTGAGGCCTGCCTTGGTGAAGGTCTCCTTGACATGATCGGTCAAGAAGGCCGCCACGTTGTCCTTCGTGGTCACCTGCCGCACCGGGTTCTTCTCGTGGTTCTCAGCGATCAACGCGGGGTTCTTACGGACGTCCGTGAACCCATTGATCTGCACTTTCACGTTGCTGATGCCGTTCAGATCGACCGCACCGAACTCCGCGAAGCTCTGCGTCGGCGACCACACCAGCGGGATGTTGCTCAAGTCTTTTGAAGCCATGGCACTGCCAGATGCGGCCAGCAACGCCACAAACACGAAACGCTTCAACATCGATTTCCCCTCTCCATGCTTCGATGGTTATATGGACGGACGCTCCCGCGCCCGCACAGCCCGGAACCGGGCTGCCGCGTATTCTAGTGGAGGACACGGCACCGCACGACGAAGAACGCCGGCTGCGACAAGCCCAGCCGGCGTTCTGATGCCCACGATTAAACGCTTGGATCAGCGATGCTCCGACCCACCGCGATGCGGCGCCGCCTGGGCGTGCGGTTGCGATTGCGGATGCGGCGCCGGATGTGGTGCAGGTGCGTGGTAGTGGTACGCAGGCGCCGGGGCCGGCCGCGATGCGTGTTGCGCATAGGACGGTTGCTGCGGACGAGTGGCCGCATGATAGCCACCGCTGGGGTTCGACGGCCCGCGCGTATAAGCCGCATGGTTCGCCGCCGGCGAATAGTTGTTCGCATGCGCGGCATTCGAAGCATTCGGCACGTACGCGGCCCCATTGTTATGCAGGGCAAAACCTGCCGAGTGCAGCGCCATCGCGTTGGCCGGCGCTTGCGCGGGTGCATTGGTGCGCTGCGCATTCATCGCAGCGGGTGCCGCCTGCCCTGCTGCACCATGTGCGAAACCACCTGCGACCGGCCCGTTGAACGCACCCGCTCGCGGCGTTGCGGCGATCGCCGGAGCACCGTGATTGAACGAGGCGCGCATCGCCTGATTCTGGCTCGCCATCGTGCGCTGTTGCTCTTGCGCAGCCACCGGCCCCACATGCTGTTCGTGCGCGAAGTTCATTTCCTGCGGCGTAGCGCGCGCCGCGATGCCGCCCTGACCACCGTTGAAGCTGGTGCGGTTGACGGTCACGTTGTTCACCACCGTGTGGTTGTAGACATTGGTGATGTGCACATTGTCGATGTGGTTGACCGAGCGGTTGTAGTAGAACGAACTACCGCGCCAATATCCGCCCCCATACCCCACACCGGTATAACCGAAGCCGTAGTTAATGCCGCCATAGAAGCCCACGTGCGGCCCCCAGTAACCACCGTGGAAGACGTAAACGCCTCCGCCCCAGCCCCAATAACCCGGCGTCCACAGCGCACCGACATACGGCGGCATGATCCACGTACCGGGAACCCAGTAGTAATCGTCGCCACCCCAGGCCCAATAACCCGGCACCCAGATATAGCCCGGTGCGGGAATGGCCGGCTGCACGTAGATCGGCAGCGGCGGCGGCGCCACACCAACGGAGATGCCGATGCCGACGGACACGCCAGCGCTGGCGCTCAGGGGTAATGCCGCCGCTGTCGCCAAGGCCAACGCGGCGACGAGAGGACGAAACAGGCGGCGATACGACGTGACGCTGCGACGATCCGATGTGAGGTTACCCATGACGCCGACTCCCAGGTGGTGGGTCTTGGGCCAAATAACGCGGGAGGTGGCGCAAGGTCGTACGTCACCACGGACCGCGGGTTCGCAGGTGTTCAGCAGTTGATCTGAGGGATGAATGATTTCTTGCGCGGGTCTTGCTGGTGGGTGCGCAAAATCGAACGTGCTGGCCGTATCGTGCGGTAACGTTTTGCAGGACGAGGACGAAGAATTCGCGCACGCTTCTAAAGCCCCTGCTAGCTTCGCTGGATGCCGCGTTTGCGTGGAGGTCGGGATTGTTCGGCCCATCCTTGGGCCTCACCCCTACGCGCTGCGCGCTTCGGGGCCAGCCTGCGGCTGTCCGAAATTGCTCCAGGCAATTTCGTCGACTGCGGAGGCAGGATGCCGGAGCGAACATCGGCGCAGCCGATGGCCCGAAGGGTGAGGCGCAGGATGCGCCGAATAACCGGAGCGTTCGTCCACAACTCTCTCTCCGCCAGATACGCAAAAAGCCCCACGAGG
>NZ_NRDP01000022.1:0-147452 GCF_002878475.1 Dyella sp. AD56 | reverse complement strand
CACCACCGGCGCCGCCCGTACCACCCGTGGCGGTGCCGCCGCCGGCCGTGCCACTGCCGCCGCCCGCATGCGAGTGACTGTGGTTATTGGCATTTGCGTCGCCGCCATCGTTGCCGCCGCCACCACTGCCGCCACCGGCCAGGGATGCGCCGAAGGCACCCGAATCACCCGATGAACTGCCTGATCCACCGGCATGACCACTTCTCGCATGAGCATCGCCGCCGTCGCCGCCGTCGCCGCCGTTTCCACCGATCGCCTTGCCACCGCGGCCATCACCGCCGCTACCGCCGCGTCCGCCGTTGGCGTTGCCGTTATTCTGTCCCCAGTTGCCGATACCCGACACGCTCAGGTTCGATACCGTGCCGTTGAGCGTACTGTTGGCAACCGCTTCACTCGTGTTGAAGGAATCAGCATAGCCACCGGAGCTTGCGGCGGAGCCGTATTGGCCCGTGGCATAGGTGCTGTAGTTATTGTTCGAATCACTGCTACCACTGTTGTGGTCGTTATCCGCGAAGGCAGGAAGCGCCAATCCCATTCCCAGCACGATCGCGGTAGCCAATAGAGTCTTACGCATAGTCATTACTCCTGGAACGATGCGGTGTGACCCCCTGTGTAGCTGGTGTTACGAGTCCAGCAACGCTACGTCGCAACTTGCATGCCATCCGGCACGACTCCACGTTCAGGCACGCGAATGCCACGAAATCAGCGACTTGAACGGGATCACGATCAATGAGTCTGGCTTTGCTCAGGCACCTGGATATTCGGAGTGACGCACCGTCGTTACACCACCCGCCAGCACTCACATCCACCGCAGACTGCAAGCGGTTAAACAACGGCAGGTGTTTCAATGCATTGGCGCACGTTGCATGGCCGCTGCATGGGCCATTGAACGGGTGTATCAGGCACGTTACACACCAGCACACGAAACGATAGCAATGTCGTACAGGGTCCTGAACCACAACGAAACTTACAAAAAAAGAGGGAGCCTTTCGGCTCCCTCTTCTGTAACACCTTGCCGACCGATCAGCGCTTTTCGATCGGCACGTAGGCCTGGTCTTCCGGGCCGGTGTAGTTGGCGCTGGGACGGATGATCTTGCCGTCCTCGCGCTGCTCGATCACGTGCGCGCTCCAACCGGAGGTGCGGGCGATCACGAACAGCGGAGTAAACATGGCCGTCGGCACGCCCATCATGTGATATGCGCTGGCCGAGAACCAATCGAGGTTGGGGAACATCTTCTTCTGTTCCCACATCAGCTTTTCGATCTTCTCCGACACGTCGAACAACGTCGGATTGCCACCCTCGGCGCAGAGCTTGCGCGAGATCTCTTTGATGATCTCGTTGCGCGGATCGGACACGGTGTACACCGGGTGACCGAAGCCAATGATGATTTCCTTGCGCTCGACGCGGGCGCGGATGTCCGCCTCCGCTTCGGCGGCATTGCGGTAGCGCGCGATGATTTCCATCGCTACTTCGTTCGCACCGCCGTGCTTGGGCCCACGCAACGCACCGATGGCGCCCGTGATGGCCGAGTACATGTCCGAACCGGTGCCTGCGATGACGCGCGCGGTAAAGGTGGACGCGTTGAACTCATGCTCGGCGTACAGGATCAGCGACTTGTCGAGCGAATGCGCGTGCAACTCGCTCGGCTTCTTGCCATGCAGCAGATGCAGGAAATGACCGGCAATGGACTCATCGTCCGTCTCCGTCTCAATGCGCTTGCCGTTATGGCTGAAATGGAACCAATACAGCAGCATCGAACCGAAGCTGGCCATCAGGCGATCGGCGATATCACGCGCGCCGGTGACGTTGTGATCGTCCTTCTCCGGCAGCACGGTACCCAGTACCGAGCAACCGGTGCGCATCACGTCCATCGGATGCGTGGCGGCCGGCAACAGTTCCAGTGCGCTCTTGACCGGCGCCGGCAGGCCGCGCAGGCGCTTGAGCTTGGCGCGGTAGGCGTTCAGTTCCGCCCAGTTCGGCAGCACACCGTGCACCAACAGGTAAGCCACTTCCTCGAAGCAGCCCTTGGCCGCCAGGTCGTGAATGTCGTAGCCACGGTAATGCAGGTCGTTGCCGCTGCGGCCCACCGTGCACAGCGCGGTGTTGCCAGCGGCCACGCCCGAAAGCGCGACGGATTTCTTGGGCTTGGGAAGGGTTTGCTCGCTCATCGGATACGTCTCCTCAATGCATGCGACTCTGCTGGCCACGACTGGAATACCGTGGCCGGCGAATGGGGTGGCTGGTCAGACCGGTTTCTGGCTGGCGAACAGCGCGTCGAGCTTGTCCTCGTAGGCGTTGTAGCCGAGGAAGTCGTACAGATCCGCGCGGGTCTGCAGCGTGTCGATGATGTTCTTCTGCGTGCCTTCGCGGCGCACCGTCTCGTAGAAATTGAGCGCGGCCTTGTTCATGGCACGGTACGCACCGCAGCAGTACAGCGCGATGTCCACGTTGGCGGTGCGCAGTTCGTCGGTGGTGAAGAACGGGGTGGAGCCAAACTCGGTGAGGTTAGCCAGGATCGGCACCTTCACCGCGGCCTTGAAACGGCGATAGTCCTCAAGCGTCGTCATCGCTTCGGGGAAGATCATGTCCGCACCCGCTTCCACGTAAGCACACGCGCGATCGATGGCAGCATCAATGCCTTCCGCAGCGGCGGCATCGGTGCGCGCCATGATCACGAAGCCGGCATCGGTGCGGGCGTCCACGGCCGCCTTCACGCGGTCGACCATTTCTTCCTTGGGCACGACTTCCTTGCCGGGACGATGGCCGCAACGCTTCTGACCGACCTGGTCCTCGATGTGCACGGCGGCCACGCCGACGTTGATGAACGAGCGGATCGTGCGCGCGATGTTGAATGCGCCACCCCAACCCGTATCGATATCCACCAGCAACGGCATCTGCGTGGCGTCGACGATGCGGCGTGCGTCGGTGAGCACGTCTTCCATGGTCGAAATGCCCAGGTCGGGAATACCCAACGAGTTGGCGGCGACACCGCCGCCGGACAGGTAAAGCGCCTTGTAACCCACGCGCTTGGCCATCAGGCCGGCGTAGGCAGTAATGGCGCCCATCACCTGTAGGGGACTTTCGGCGGCGACGGCAGCGCGGAAGCGGCTACCGGCGGATTCGGGGAGGGGCATGCTGATTCTCCTAAACCTCATATTGTAGGCGATGCGTTGGCAAGGCCATGTCGCGGCGCAGTACACGCCGCGGCACAGACAACACTCTGTCACTGCACGATGTATTGATCAATCTTGATCGACAGGATCAATATGTCCACATGCCTGTAGAACACCTTTCTGCCCAGGAAGCCGCCAAGCGGCTGGGCGTCAGCTCGGCCACGCTGTACGCCTATGTCAGCCGCGGCAAGATCGACTCACGCCCCGGCCCCGACGGACGCAGCCGTGAGTATCGCGCCGACGATATCGAGCGACTGATCGAACGCAGACAGGCCGGACGGGGCGCCGCCAAGGGCGCGGCGCACAGCCTGACCTGGGGCTTGCCGGTGCTGGAAACGCGGATCTCGCTAATCCGCCCGCACGGCCACTACTACCGTGGCGAATCGGCGATCGCGCTGGCCCGCGACGGCGCCAGCCTGGAAGACGTGGCGCGTCTGCTCTGGGGCGGTGATAGCGATCCGTTCAACGCCACGCCTGCGCGCGTATGGCCCGCTGTCGTGGCGATGTTGTGCCGCCGGGAGGAAGTACCGCCGATGGAACGCACGGCATCGGCACTGCCCCTGCTCGCACTCTCGTCGCCCTACACACTCAGTACCGATCCGTTGCAGCGGCGCGAGTGCGCCGCGCGCCTGCTGCGCGAAACCGCTGCACTGTTGTGCGGCACGCGCCCCGACCGGCGCCCCATCCATCGCCTGATGGCGCAGACGTGGAAGCCCGGCGACGAGCCGCTGGCAGAACTCGTGCGCAGCGCACTGGTGTTGTGCGCGGACCACGAACTCAACGCATCGGCGTTTGCCACGCGCGTTGCCGCATCCACCGGTGCGAGCTTGCACGCATCGGTCAGTGCCGGCTTGGCCGCACTTTCCGGGCCGCAGCATGGCGGTGCAGCGGCACGCGCGCACGCCTTTATCCAGCAGGCACTGCGAGAGCGTCGCCCGGGGGATCATGTACGTGAGCGCCTGCGCCGCGGGGACGAGTTGCCTGCCTTCGGGCACCCGCTCTATCCGGAGGGCGATCCACGCGCAGCGCTGTTGCTCGAGATGCTCAGCGACGTGCATCCGCGCCTTAGCGGCATGGCGCGCATCCGCCAGCTCGCCGATGCAGTGCACGACAGCGTGGGCCGTCAGCCAGCGCTGGACTTTGCCCTGGCCGCCATCGCGACGCTGCACGGTCTCGACGCCGACGTGGCGATCTCGCTGTTCGCAGCAGGACGCATGGCCGGTTGGTTAGCGCATGCGCTGGAGCAACAGGACTACGGCGGCCTGATCCGGCCCCGCGCCAACTACGCCGGCCAACCGCCCGTACGGCGCGACTGACTCCTTGCATCAAACATCGGAACCGCGATCCAACGCGCGCCGTACTTCCTCCAGTGCGCCGGGATCATCCAGCGTGGAGAGGTCACCCGGATCGGTGTGTTGCACTAGCGCCTGCAGCGAACGCCGCAGCAACTTGCCAGAGCGCGTCTTGGGCAAAGCATTCACTACGTAGACGCGTGCTGGACGGGCCAGCTTGCCGAGCTGGTCGACCACGCGCTGCTGCATGGCCTTCGCGACGTCGCTCGATCCTTCGGTCACGCCCTGTCTGAGCGTGGCGAACACCACCGGCACCTGCCCTTTCAGTTCATCCTGCATGCCGATCACTGCAGCCTCAGCGCACGCCGGATGTGTCGCCACGGATTCTTCGATCTCACGCGTGCCCAGCCGGTGCCCTGCCACGTTGATAACATCGTCGGTGCGCCCAAGGATGTTGGTGTAGCCGTTTTCATCGCGGATCGCCCAATCCAGCGAGCTGTAGAGCAGCTCCTTGAAATGGCCGAAGTAACTGGCGACATAACGCGCATCATCGTCCCATACCGTGGAGAGGCACCCCGGCGGCAAGGGTGGCACGAACACCAGCACGCCCTTCTGATGGGGCGGGAGCTCTTCACCCGTGACTTCGTCGATCACCTTTATGCGATAACCCGGCGCGGGCAATCCAGGCGAACCGAACTTCACCGGCTTCAGATCGAGGCCTGGCATCAGCGTGATCGCTGGCCAGCCGGTTTCTGTCTGCCAGTAGTTGTCGATCACCGGTACACCCAGGCCTTCGGTAATCCAATGCGCGGTCGGTTCGTCCAGCGGTTCGCCAGCAAGGAACAGCCATTTCAGTTTGGACAGGTCGTACTTCTTCAGCCAACTTGCATCCTGCTTTTTCAACACGCGGATGCCGGTCGGCGAAGAGAACATGGTGCGCACACCGTAGCGCTCGCACAGTTGCCACCAGATGCCAGGGTCCGGATGCGTAGGCAGCCCTTCGTAAAGCAACGACGTAGCACCACCGATCAACGGCCCGTACACGTTGTACGAATGCCCCACCGCCCAACCCACGTCCGAGGTGGAAAACATCACCTGCCCCGGCGCGACGTCGAAGATCGTCGCCATCGACATCGCCATGGCTACGGCGTAGCCGCCCACATCGCGCTGGATGCCTTTGGGCTTACCGGTGGTGCCCGACGTATACAGCAGGTAGCTGGGTTCGTTTGATTCCAGCCATTCCACCGGCACCTCGGCACCTTCGTACGAGGCGCGCAGGCTGGCATAGTCGAGATCGCGGCCGGCCACGCGCGTCATCTGTGGGTCGAGCCCGCGATCGACGATCAATACGTGCGGCGGCCGATGCGTCGCCTCATCCAGCGCCGCATCCACCAGCGGCTTGTAGGGAATGACCTTGCCGCCGCGCATGCCGGCGTCCGCGGCAATCAGCAGCTTCGGCGCGGCATCGTCGATGCGCAAAGCGAGATTGTGGGCCGCGAAGCCGCCGAAAACCACCGAATGAATGGCGCCGATGCGCGCACATGCCAGCATGGCAAACACGGCTTCAGCGATGTTGGGCAGATAGATCACCACACGATCGCCCTTGCCGACACCCAGCGAGGCGAGCACCGCCGCGAACGTGTTTACCTCGCGATACAGGTCGCGATAGGTGAACTCGTTCGTGATGCCGGTTTCGGCGGAAATCGCCACCAGCGCCAACTGGCCACCGCGCGCGTCCAGATGCCGGTCGACGGCGTTGTAGCAAAGGTTGGTGGTGCCGCCGACGAACCACTGGCGAAATGGCGGATGGGAAACATCGAGAATGCGCTCGGGCGGCGTGTGCCAGTGGATGCGTTGCGCCTGCTCCGCCCAGAAGGACTCCGGCTGCTCTATCGATCGCTGATAGAACTCCTCGTAGCGCATCGCGATCACCCTCACTTCAACGGCTGATCGGTCTAGCCTAAATCAGCCATACCCTGCAGGCTGTGCGACCTTGGTCGAGTCGCGCGGACGGTAGCCATGCGTGGCAACCGTCCGCATGAATACCTTAGAGGCAGGACACCGCTGCATCGCGATAAGCAGGGTTGTAGTCCTTCTTGCTGTTCTGGGTTTCGTACATCATGACCTGCGCGCCGGTACCATCGGCCGTCACGCTGATCAGCTCGTTCGCGCCCGACTTGTCACGTCCCGTCAGCTCACCCGACTGATCCTTGTGCGATGCGCTAGCCTCGGCCGTCTCCGCCCACTTCGCGCGCACGCATTCCAGATAGGTGGGAATGTCCTTGTTGGTACGGCTGCTCATCTTGGGCGTGGTGTCGCGCAGGCCATGCATGCCACCGCAGGCGGTCAGGAGGGCGCAGCAAGTGGCGATCGCAAATAGTTGCTTCATATCCGGCTTCCAGTCGAGGATCCGCTGATTTAACCATGAAGCGGCGCCGGACGGAGAGGCTTGACCCTCACGTCGCGTAAGCCCCCAGAGTGCGTGGCACGTAACGAGGACACCCCATGGAACTGACCGTAGGCGAACTTGCAAGGCGCAGCGGACTCACCATCCGCACGCTCCACCACTACGACGCCATTGGCCTGCTGGTGCCCTCGCTGCGCTCCGCTGCCGGCTACCGGTTGTACGACCGGGCCAACATCGAACGCCTGCATCGTATTCAGGCCCTGCGCCAGTTGGGCTTGTCGCTGGCCGACATCGGAACTGCCCTGTCCGGGCCTCAGGCCCCGCTGACCGACGTGATCGAACGCCAGATGGCGCAACTCGATCACGAGATCACCAAGGCAACACGGTTGCGCAAGCAACTGGGCCTGCTACACGCGCAGCTGGCGTCCGGACAGTCCCCCGATCTGGCCGACTGGCTGGACACTCTGGAGCTGATGACGATGTTCGAGAATTATTTTTCTAGCGAGGAAATCAAGCAACTGCCGCTACTGCATGACGCAGCCACCCGTGCCGAATGGAGCGCCATGGTCAGCACTGTGCAAGCGGCGATGGACCGTGGCGTTTCACCGGAGGCGCCCGAAGCGCAGATTTTGGCGCTCCGCTGGATGCGCACACTCTACCGAGACACCAGCGGCAATCCGGATTTCCTGGTGCGCCTCAATCGCATGCATGACAACGAACCGGGCTCCTGGGATGCGCAAGGCGTCTCGCTCCCCATGCGGCGTTTCATCGAAGAGGCCTTTGTGGAAGGACGGTTGGCGATCTACCAGCGCTATCTGAAGCCCGGCGAATTCGCCTTCATGCGTCAGCACTATGGCGCGACCTTCAACGCCTGGCCGCCACTGCTGGCCGCGTTGCGCAAGGCGATGGTGGATGGTGTACCGCCAGGCGATCCTCAAGCCCGTGAGCTCGGCAAACAGTGGGCAGCCTTGTTCCGCGCCTACGCGGGCGACGATCCGGCCACCCATGAACGTATCCGCGAAGCCCACGCGAAAGAGCCCGATCTCACCGACAGTTCGTGGTCCGACGAGGCGCTGATCGGTTATGTCAGGACCATCCTCGCCGCGTTGCAGGCCACACCACGCGCGCATTGATGTGCCCACACGCAACAAGGGCGGCCCATGGGCCGCCCTTGTTGTGGCAACGATGACTGTTCGCTTACTTCTTGGCGAACAGGTGCTCGACGCCGGCGCGCTCTTCGCGCAGTTCCTTGTTGGTAGCATCCATGCGGCCACGCGAGAACGCGTTGATGTCCAGGCCCTGCACGATGGCGTACTTGCCGTCCTTCACAGTCACCGGATAGCCGTAGATCACGCCCGGCTCGATGCCGTACGAACCGTCGGACGGAATACCCATCGAGGCCCAATCACCTTCCGCGGTACCCAGTGCCCAGGTGCGCATGTGGTCGATGGCGGCCGAAGCAGCCGAGGCGGCGGACGAAGCGCCACGCGCCTTGATGATGGCGGCGCCGCGCTGCTGAACGGTCGGAATGAAATCGCTCTCGTACCAGGCCTGGTCGACCAGCGACAGCGCCGGCTTGCCGTCCACGGTGGCGTGGTGCAGATCCGGGTACTGCGTGGAGCTGTGGTTGCCCCAGATGGTCATCTTCTTGATGTCGGTGTTGTGCTTGCCGGTCTTCTCGGCCAGCTGCGACAGCGCACGGTTGTGGTCCAGACGGACCATCGCGGTGAAGCACTTCGGATCGAGGTCCGGGGCGTTCTGCTGAGCAATCAGCGCATTGGTGTTGGCCGGGTTGCCGACCACCAGCACGCGCACGTCACGCTTGGCATGATCGTTCAGCGCCTTGCCCTGCGGGCCAAAGATGGCGCCGTTGGCTTCGAGCAGATCCTTGCGCTCCATGCCCGGGCCACGCGGACGCGCACCGACGAGCAGCGCGTAATCCACATCCTTGAAGGCAACGTTGACGTCGTCGGTGGCGACTACGCCAGCCAGCGTCGGGAACGCGCAATCGTTGAGTTCCATCACCACACCCTGCAGCGCAGGCAGCGCCGGGGTGATTTCCAGCAGATGCAGGATTACCGGCTGGTCCGGACCCAGCATGTCGCCCGCAGCAATGCGGAACAGCAGGGCGTAACCGATCTGGCCGGCAGCGCCGGTAACGGCAACACGAACGGGTGCTTTCATCGGAGAAACTCCTTCAACTTGGCTAGGACTTACAAAAGACAAGGCCCGCGCCAACCGGCACGGGCCCCAAAACCGTCAGGTCAGTTCAGCAAAGAACGCCTGGATACGTTCCAACCCGGGCTGCAATTGTGCAGTCGGGCAGGTATAGGAAATGCGCATGGCGCGCGACTCACCGAAGGCCGAGCCCGGCACACAGGCCACGCCCTTGGCTTCCAGCAGTGCAGCGCAGAAATCGACGTCATTGTCGATACGCTGACCGTTATGGCTCTTGCCGAAGGCCACGGAGATGTCCGGGAACGCGTAGAACGCGCCCTGTGGCGTCGGGCACACCACGCCAGGAATCGCACGCAGCGCGTTGACGACCACGTCGCGCTTTCCGGCGAACTCTTTGCATTTGGCCTGCGGCACGTCCTGCGGGCCCGCGAATGCAGCCACGGCGGCCGCCGTAACGACTTCCGGCACGCTGGTGATGTGGTTGGAGTTGAGCGTGGTGATGGCCTTGGCCACGTTCTCGGGGCCTGCGATGAGGCCCACGCGCCAACCCGGCATGCCGTAGGTCTTGGACACGGAGTCGACGAAGATCAGGCGATCCTTCAGCTCCGGCTTTGCATGCACAAAGTTGTGGTAGCCGATGCCATCAAACACCATCGAATTGTAGATGTCGTCGGTGATGATCCAGGTGTCCGGGTACTTCACCAACACCTCGGCAAGCGCAACGATTTCATCGCGCGTGTACACCATGCCCGTCGGGTTGGACGGGTTGTTGAACAGGAACACCTTGGGCTTGCGCGCGAGCGCCGCGTCGAGCTGTGCAGGCGTGAGCTTGTAGTTCTGCTCGGGGCCGCAATGCAGGATGTTGGCCTTGGCGCCAAGGATGTCCGCGATATCGCGATAGGTCGTCCAGAACGGCGCGGCAAAGGCGATCTCATCGCCTTCGTTCAACAGCGCTTCGCCCAGGTTGTACAGCACCTGCTTGGCACCGATGCCGATGGACAAGTTGGCGCGGCCATAGCCCTTGAAGCCGAGCTTTTCGATATGCACCAGGAAGGCATCGAGCAGCGCATCCGCGCCACAGTTGCTGCCGTACTGACCGGAGTCGTGCTGGAGTGCTTCGCGCGCGGCGGCATACACATGCTCGCCGGGAAGAAAATTGGGAACACCAATGGAGAAGCTGATGATGTCGCGACCGGCAGCCTTAAGCTGCTTGGCCTTTTCGGCGATGACCATGATCGCGCTGGGCTTGGCGCGACCGACACGCTGGGCGAGCTGGGGCATGACTTCCTCTTGTTCGGGGACAGACAGGGAAAGACAGCAAACCCGGCAATTTTAGCATGTGGCGGCGCGTCATCCGCCCATCCGGCATGGTCAGATGGTCGAATTCCCCATCCCGGAGGTGCGCTTACATGTGGGTAAGCGCATCATGGGCTTGCCAGACCGCCCGGCCCGGATGGGGCCGGATGGATGGCAGGGGCCCGCCGGATGCAGGCCAGCCGTTCTGAACAGGAGACCTTTCCAACGCTCACCAAGGACATACGCGTATGCATTGGTTATGGGTAATCATTGTCGGTCTGGTCGTAGGCATCATCGCCAAGGCGGTAACCCCGGGCAAAGAGGCCATGGGGTGGATCATCACCGCCATCCTCGGCATTGCCGGTTCGTTCATTTCCACCTACGTCGGCGAAAAACTGGGGTGGTGGCCGGAAGCCGGTGTCATGCACTTCATCGGATCGATCATCGGCGCGGTCGTGCTGCTGGTGATCTATCACGCACTGTTCCGTCGCGGCGCCACTTCGTAACGCCCTCGTTCCGGCGGCGCCTTGCGCGCCGCCGGAACGTCTTGCAGGTTCTCAGGCAGCCTTGCCGCCACCGCCAAACAGCTTGCCCGCCAGCGAGGCGAGTGAACCCAGATCGAAACCACCCTGCCCTTGTGCCGGCACTTGGCCATCTGGCGTCAGGTGATCGACCGCATGCGGCAGCACCTGCGAGAGCTGGCCGAGCAGCTGACCCTGGTCCACGCCCATCTTGCTCGCCGCTTCCTGCAGCACCGAACCGAGGCCGCCATTCTGCAGGGCCTGCCCCAGTTGCTCACTGGACACTTGCTGGTTGGTACCCGAGCCGACCCACGACTGCACCGCATCGCCCAGGCCATGCTGCTGCAGCGTGGACACCAGCCCCTGCACGCCACCTGCCTTATCGATGAGCTGGCCGGCAATGGCCACGAGATTAGAACCGCCGGCCTGATTGCCCTGCGCGGCACCGAGTAGATCGTTGAGGAAAGACATGGCCGTACCTCCATGGAAAGGGAAAAAATGCGCATCGCGCGATGCACATCACGCGCCGTGTGGAGCCGCTCGATTCTAGGCCTCGAAAAGTCACTTAGCCATGACAGAGAAGGCTGAAAAAAAGCCGCCGTCATTACTGACGGCGGCTTCTTCACGCAATCAACACGAATGGGATCAGCCGCGCTCGTCGAGCACCGCGTTCCATTCCTTCACGCGATCGGCCTGGGCGGCCAGCAGCGCGTCCACGTCGCCTTCCACAGTGACCTTCTCGATCACGTCGCCCTGGTGGATCGCATCGACCACGGCCTGGTCTTCCGCGCTCAGCACTTCGCCGAACACGCTGTGCTTGCCGTCAAGCCACGGCGTGGCGCCATGGGTGATGAAGAACTGGCTGCCGTTGGTGCGCGGACCGGCATTGGCCATGGACAGCACGCCCGGCTTGTCATGGCGCAGCGAGGGGTTGAACTCGTCTTCGAAACGGTAGCCCGGGCCACCGCGACCACTGCCTTCGGGGCAACCGCCCTGGACCATGAAGTCGGCGATGACGCGGTGGAACGACAGACCGTCGTAATAGCCGCGACGGGCCAGATTGACGAAGCTGGCCACGGTCACCGGGGTCTTGTCATCGTGCAAGCGCAGATGGATGGGACCGCGGTTGGTGGTGAAGGTGACGTTGATGGTCATCGGTATTCCTTGATTCTCGAAAGCGGCGCGCAACCACGCGCACCCTGCGGGCCGGCAAGGATACCCCACCCAGCGTGACAGTCCGATCCCCCGCGCCCCGAATGGCTCAGCCCGGGCCCGGCGTCCAGGCGGCCGGCAGATCCAGGGCCTCCTTCAACAGGGCACCCGTACCCCGCGGCGTCGAAACCGGCGTCGGCACCAAGGCCGGCCAGGGTGCACCTTCATATAAATGGGCCCACAGGCGATCCAGTGCCGCGTAACCGTAAGGCAGTAGCGGCACGTGCTGGGCGCCGAAGCCAGGTATGGGGAGGAACGCATCGAAATGCTGGGCGTGCGGTACTTTCCAGTACAGCGGATGCGCGCCCCCTGCCCGAAGCCACGCCACGTACGGTTCCGAGGTGAAGGTGGTAGGCAGCAACCCATCGGAAGCGCCATGCACCACCCATAGGGGCAAGCTGGCGCGCGGCATCTTCACCGTTGTTGCTGCAACACCATCGCGCAGTGGCTGGGTGCTGGCATCGGTGTCATCCCACAACGAGCGCAGGCAAAGCGTGCCTGGCAAGGTGGGGTCGGCCGAATGGTCGGTACCGCCGAACAGGCCCACGCCGTTGCCCGGTGGAATGCCGGATGCATCCGCCCACCAACTCGCCTTGGTGGCAGCATCGACCGGCCCCGGCGCACCGTGCGCTCCCAGCCCGGCGTAGTGGAAACCGCATGGCATGTCGTCCGGCCCACGACGCATGTATGCCGAGGCGTAGCCCGCCGTGATCGCACGCCACAAATCCAACGCCGTAGTGGAAGCGGCAGTGGTCATGGCGTCATCCGTCCAGCCACCGGCGCGCAGGTGCTCATAGGCCTGCGCTGCCTGTTGGGCGACACGCGTGCCACTGACCAGTCCATGTTCGTGCAGTTGATGGCAACGCTGCGCCCACGCGGGCGGTACGTCGCCCTGCGGCGTACGCGCCATGGGCGCGCTGTCGAACCGCGCGTCGACCAACGCACAGGGAAGCCATATCGCGGCATCGGTGGCGTAATCGAACAACGCGCGTCCCTGCCCTGGCACACGCACATTCGGTTCCAGCGCCACCACGCCAGCGAGCAGATGCCCGTCGTCCAACCCAGCGGCCTGCAGCACGGCACCGCCGCCATTGGACAAACCCGTCGCGATGATGCGCGTGTTCTGCGCCGTGAACGGCGCCTGCTCGGGGAAGGCGCGATCGAGCATGGCCAGCCCGAACTGCGCGGCCTGCAAAACGTGTCGGCCCCAGTCGGCCTCGGGGTTGTCGCCCGAATGCAGGTGCTTGACGGCGATGTCGCCGTGCGTCGCTTCCTTGGCCGGCTCAAATTCCAGCGTGGTGCTGCCGCGCTTCGCGCGAGTACCGTCGAGCGCAACACCCGTATCGTCGGCGGGGTCGAAATAACCGCCGCCGGTTCCCTTGTCCGTATAAGCCACTGCGCAACCGCGCGGCAGGCCCCACGCACCCGCAAGCGCAATAGCGCCATAGATGCCTCGCGAACCCGAGGATGCCGTCACTACCAGGCAGCGATGCGAACGGTCGAAATTGTCCGGCACCTGCAGCAACACGCGATGCGGCGAATGCGCGTCCGGTATCCACGCGAAGGCTTGGTATTCACGGCCCGGCACGTTGGGCACGGCGCCGTAGACGTGCCCGTAGCCGCCGAGCGGCCCCAGGTCCGCAATGCCCTTCCAACTGGTCTGGATCGCGCGGCGCCGCAACTCCTTCGGCGTCGGTTGCAACGGATGCGCGATGGACGAAGGCGCGCCGGCTAACCCGTCCAGCCCCAGGCCAGCGCTGAGCAGGTCATCGCCCTGGCGGTGCTCGGTCACACGTACCTCACCGCGCACGAATTCGGGGGCCTGCATGCCGGACTCCTTGGTGACGCTCGGCGCCGCGCACGAGGCGAGCAGCGGAACGAGCAGCAACGTCCATCGGGAAAGGGGGTTAGTCATGACCACCACCATAACAAGCAGGTGCGCGTCTGCCATCGTACGAAAGTCCAGCATGTCACCGATCACCCCGGCGTGATGGGGTGACTATCTGACCTCGACGCAGGCCTTCGCCTTGGCTAACGTCAGCGCTATGACACGCCTGCTGATCGCCGACGACCATCCGCTGTTTCGCGCTGCACTGCGGCAAGCCGCCAACGACAGCGTGGAAGGCTGCGACGTGGTGGAAGCCTCCGACCTGCACGGCGTGCTCAACGCCCTCGCTGGCGATCCCGATATCGACCTGGTGCTGCTGGACCTGCACATGCCAGGCAGCCAAGGCTTATCGGGACTGGCGACCCTGCGTGGCCAATTTCCCAGCGTGGCCGTGCTGGTGGTGTCAGCACATGACGAGGCGCGGACCGTGCGCCGCGCACTGGACCATGGCGCGGCAGGCTTCATCCCCAAGAGCGCCACCCCGGCCGAGATCGCCCAAGCCATCCGCAGCGTGCTCGACTGCGGCCGTTGGCTGCCGTCGACATTGGCTCAAGCCGTGGCGGCATTGCCCGCCGACGCTGCCGACGTGGACCTCGCCTCCCGCCTCGCGCGACTGACCGAGCAGCAATACCGCGTGCTGTCCTTGTTGGGCGAGGGTCTGCTCAACAAACAGATCGCCGATCGCCTGACGATCCAGGAACGCACCGTAAAGGCACACGTTACCGCCATCTTCGAAAAGCTCGGCGTGCGCAACCGCACTCAGGCGGGCGTGTTACTGCGTTCGCTGGACTTGGCGGAGTCGGCGCGGATCTGACCGCCTCTACATAGAACTCAGCGCGACGCGCTATGGCCGTGCCACCGCCACCCGCTGCAACACCTGCCGCAATGCCAGCGGCTTGAGCGGTTTGTACAACACGCCGATACCGCGATCGAGCAGACGCTGGCGCAAATCGCCATCGCGGTCGGCCGTGAGGATGACCGTGGGCACGCGGCTCCCATCGCCACCCAGCGCGCTCAGGACATCCAGCCCCGTGCAACCGCCGTCGAGGTGGTAGTCGAAGATGTGTAGATCCGGCACCCACGGCGCCGCACGCGCCTGCTCCAACGTGCGCGCCGCGTGCACCTGCCAACCCCAGCCATCCAGCAACACGCAGAGTGCCGACAACGCTGCGGGCTCGTTATCGAGCACCAGCGCACGCCCAGCCGACAAAGGCTGTGGCTCGAATACGGACGGCGAAGGTTGCGGCGCGGCCAGTGCCAGCGGTACCGACAAGGCGAACACGCTGCCACGACCCGGCCACGATTGCAGGCTGATGGGGTGATCGAGCAACGCCGCCATACGCTGCGCGATCGACAGACCCAGGCCAAGACCCTGCCCGCCCGCCGCACTGCCGCGACGGAACTCGTCGAAGATCCATTGTTGCTCGCCCGCCTCGATGCCGGGCCCGTTGTCCCATACCTGCAGCAGTAACCTCCCGCTGCGACGGCGCACGCCGAGCACCACGCGGCCGTGCTCGGCATAGCGCAACGCATTGGAAAGAAAGTTTTGCAGCACGCGGCGCAACAACTGAGGATCGGAATGCACCCAATGGTGCGTGCCGACGACATCGAAGCGAACGCCTTTGTCGCTCGCCATGGCCAGGAATTCCGCCGCCAGCGGATCAAACACATCAGCCAACGCAAAGCCGCGCATCTGCGGCTGCAATCGGCCCGCTTCCAGTCGGGCCATATCGAGCAAACCGGCAAGCAGACCCTCTGTGGACGACAACGCGCCGTGCAAGTGCCGCACAGTGGAAGGATCCGTGCCGCGTTCGGCCAGGGCATGCGCGAACAACTGCGCGGCATGCAACGGCTGCATCAAGTCATGGCTCACTGCAGCAAGGAAACGGCTCTTGGCCTGGTTGGCGCGCTGCGCTTCGGCCGTCGCGTCGACCAGAGCGCGCGTGCGCTCATCGACACGCTGCTCCAGCGTTTCGTTTGATGCCTTGAGTGCAGCCTCTGCCTGGCGAAAGGCCGTGACGTCAGTAAACGTCGCCACGAAACCACCGCCCGGCATGGGATTGCCGCGGATCTCCACGATGGTTCCGTCCGGGAAGCGACGCTCGGAAAGATGACGCGTGCCTGCGCGCATGTGGGTCAGACGTCGCTGCACGCCTTCATCCGTCGCGACGGTGCCGATCATGCCTCGCTCGATGTTGTAACGCGTGAGATCCGCGACCGGACGCCCAACCTGCAACAGCTCGGACGGATAGCCGAACAAGCTCGCGTAACGGCGATTCCAGGCCACCAGTCGAAGTTCTGCATCCACCACGCAGATGCCCTGGCTCATATTCTCCAGTGCCGCTTCGAGCACACGCTGATTGAAGCGCAGATCCTGCGCCGCTTCGCCGACGATGGCGGCCACCGTATCCAGCTCCTCGCGGCGCTGCTGCCGCACGACTTCCAGCAAAAGACGCGAAGATGCCGCGCCGATCACTGCCGCCAACTCATGCTCCACCGCCGCGACGCGCGCGTTGCCAGCCACGCCTTGCTTCGGGGCATCCAGGAACAAATGCTCGACACGCTCGGCGGGAAGAAACCGCGAGGCCAGCGCATGCAACTCCGCCACGCCGATATCGCCCACATTGACCGCGCGTGGCGCATGACCAAAGCGCGAACCGGTCACAGCCATCATCACGGCCACATTGGCGATCAAGCTGACCACGACTGCCCGCGCGAGCCGACTCCAATCGTTAAGGCCAAGCAAGCCGTCTGGTGCGAGCCACGCGATACCGAATGGGCCACTCTGCCACCACGCCGGCCCGTGCGGCTGCATGGCCGGCAGCAACGCGTACAGCCAGACGAGCGTGCCTATCGCTAGACCCATCGTGACCGCACGCGGCCCCAACTGCGGCCGGTACACCGCCGCCAATAACGCGGGAGCTAGCCCCGCCAGCGCGGAGAATGAAATGGCGCCGATATCCGCCAACGCGTCGTTACGCGCCAGTACGCGGCTATAGCCCCAAGCCAATAGGATCACCACGAGAATGGCAACCCGCCGCTGGTTGATCACCTCGCCGCGCAGGTCACCGCTTTCGTCGCGCCCCCAACCCGCGCGCACACGCAACGGCGCTATGAAGTGGTTCACGATCATCAGGCTCAACGCCAGCGTCGCCACCACCACCATGCTGGTCGCCGCACTCAGACCGCCGAGGAACGCCAACAAGGCCAGTCCGTGCTGCCCGCGCGCAAGCGGAAGCGCCAGCACATAGAGGTCCGACGGCACGCCGCCGGGGCCCAGCCAAGCATCACCCAACCGCGCCAACGGCAGCAGCGGCAACGAGATCAGCAACATATACAACGGGAACAACCAGCGTGCCGTGCGCAGATGCGAGGTATCACGGCACTCCACGACACCCGCATGGAACTGGTGCGGCAAGGTAAACATCGCCAACGCGCCTAACAGGATCAGCGCAGGGAACCCGGTGCTGTCGTGCTGCGTGGCGGCACTCGCGACCAGCTCGCGGCTTTGAGGTGACAACAGTAGCGTGCCCAGTGCCAGCATGGCTCCCAGCTTGAACAGCGACTCGAACGCCATCGCCAGCACGAGGCCGCGATTGTGTGCCATCGCTGATGCGCGCCGCGTGCCGAACAGCATGGCGAACAAGGCCATCAGCAAGGCGACGTAGAGCGCGCTGTCCTGCCAGGGGTTGGCCTCGTTGAGCTGCCCGCGGCTGAGCATGCCGTAGCTCATCGCCACGGCCTTCAACTGCAGCGCGATGTAGGGGACGATGCCGATCAGCACCACCACCGTCACCAGCGCCGCCAAACCGGTATGCCGCCCAAGGCGCACCGCGATCAAGTCGGCCAGCGAGCCTGCGTTGTAGTCACGCGCCAGTTGCACCAATCGTCGCAACACGGCAATGGCGAACACATACATAAGGATGGCACCCACGAACGTCGGCGGCAGCCACCAGCCAGAACGACTGGCCTGCGTGACCGTGCCGTAGAACGTCCATGAGGTGCAGTGAATGGCGAGCGACAGCGCATAGACGATGGACCAGCGTCGCTCGAACAACGCCGGCCGGCGTTCGCCGATCAGGGCCACGCCAAACAGTAGGCCAAGCCAGACGAGTGCCGCGGCAGTGATGGTGCCGGCGGTCAGCATGGGAAGGCGTGCCTTGCCAAAGATGACGCAAAACTCAAGCTCATGCGCCCCCACCTACCGTCATCCCGGCCCACCCCTCAGCCCAGCCCTCTCCCCGAAGGGGAGAGGGAGAAATCACGGCAAGCCCAAGGCTTTGACAGCATCCACCACCCAGCGCGCCTGCACGCCCTGACGGCTGTCGTAGTTGTCTCCCGAATATCCCCACCAGTCCCAGCATGCCTGCGGATTCATGGGCGCGGTGCTCGCGCGGGTTTGAGGATACAGGACGACTACGTCGTACACGTCGGCCCAGCGATTGAACCCGGCATCGTTCACGAACGCCTCGCCGACAGCGTCGGCGTTCTGCTTGCAACCATGAAACGCCACCATCAGGCCGCAGCGCTTGCCAGCGGCGCAATCGGGCGGCAGATAGACATAGCCCGTTGACGCAAGGAAGGCGTCTGCACCACCGGGGCGATACGCGTCCTGGTTGAAGCGGCGCAGCTCGCCCTTGGGTGCCGAAGCGTCGTGTGCCGGTTTGCCGAACATCTGGCGGAAGATCTCGCCTGCTGCATCAAACCCGCAACGACCAAGATACGGCGAGACGGACTTGTCGCAATCATCACCCGTTGCAGCAATGGGCAGATTGTGTGCAAAGACGCGCCCACCATCGTCCGTAACCTTCAATGATTTGAGAGTAGGTTCGGTGTCACGCAGTTGCTCGTAGAACCGGACGGCGGACTCCGCCACCACTGGTGCCACCACGGCGTCGTCCTTACCGTGCAGCAGGTAGACCTGACCATGCGCGAGGCCTTTCAGTGCGCCGATGTCGCCGGAAGCAGCACGCTGCTTTGCCTTTGCCGCCAGCGCCGCCGCATCCGGCGCCGGCACACCTTTCATGCACGTGCTGAGTGCCAGGTCCAACCGCCCCGCCGCGCACCCGAACGGGCCGCCAGCCACCAGCGCTGCCGATGGGAACAGTTCGGGGTACGCCAACTGCATCTGCGTCGCCATGTATGCGCCGGACGAGAGACCAGCCACTGCCACCTTGGCCGGATCAAGCTTCAGCTTCGGCAGTGGCTGCGCCTCGTCCGCACAGGCGACACCGGACAGCAGGAACACACCACACAGCAAACCGGTCAGGTGTCGCATGCGCATCTCCTTGGCGAGAATCAGAACGTGTACTTGGCGGTGAGCGTCACCATGCGCGGCGCGCCGTAGAAGCCCGTGACGATACCGAGTGCAGCAATGTTGTAGCCCGTGGTGCGGTAGGACTTGTTGGCCAGGTTGCTGCCCTGCAGGCTGAGCGTCCACGGCTGGTCGATGCGCCACACGACGCCCGCATTCCACAGCCCATACGACGGCTGCATGATCAGCGGCGACAATGTCGTCTCCGGATACACGCTGGTCTGGTAGGTGTAGTTGATACGACCGCTCACGCTGCCGCCGTTATCCAGCGGAATGGTGTGCTCCAGATTCAGACCACCCGACCACTTCGGCGCATTGGTAAAGCGCTGTGTGTCGGCGATATTGACGCCGGCACTTTCGAAGTCGGTGTACTTGGTGTGCAGGTAGGCCCAGTTGCCGCTGAGGGTCCAGTTCTCGACCGGCGTCCACGCAAACTCCTCTTCCCAACCGTCGATATGGCCCTTGCCTGCGTTGGTGAAGTCACCGAAGAAGCCCTGCGCGCCGTTGGGCAGCGTGTAGGAGCTGAACACAGAAAGCTGGATATCCGAGTAGATGTTGTGGAACAACGCCGTGTTCAACATCAGCGAGTCGTCGAAGAACGACATTTTGCTGCCGATCTCGTACGACGACACCTTCTCGTCCGCGATCGGACGACACGACTGCGGAATCGCCGAGCAGTTCGCGCGAATGTTGTAGCCGCCAGAATGGAAACCTTGGCTGTAGCTGGCGTAGAGCTTCACCTGATCGGTGACAGCATAGTCCAGCGACACCTTGGGCGACACATTATGCGAGGTATGCGAGCCGCTGAAATCGGCCAGTGTCCCGACCGGCGTGGTAAAGGTCCCGTCCGAGTAGCTGTAGTTCTGGATAATGGCCGACTTCTTCTCACTGGTGTAGCGCAGACCAAGGTCCAGACTCCACTGCGGACTGATGTCCCACGTGAAATCACCATAGCCCGCGTAGCTCTTGGTGCCGATGTTGCCACCGGTGCTGCCGTACTGCGAGAACAGCGGGTAGTACGGCGGCGATCCCAGGAAGATGTTGTGGATCTCACCCTTCGCCGTACCGTCGAAATAGAACAGACCAAACACGCCGTGGATCGAGCCGCCGTTGTCGTAGTTCGCCTGTAGCTCCTGCGTGAACTGATGGTCCTTATAGACCGCGTTGACGTCGGCGATCTTCTCCGGAAGCGTGTCAAAGTCGATATTGGAATCCGTGGACGAGCCGCGATACGCGGTGATGGACTTCAGCGTCCAGTCCTGGCTGACGATCCAGTTCAAGGTCAGCGCCGTACCCCACAGCGTGGTGTGGTTGAGCTGATCCATACCGCTGCGCGTGTCGTAATCGCTCGACAGCGGCTTGTAGGTCGGATCGAACGAATTGACCTGCAGCATCTTCGCGCCACGCGGGTTGGAATTATCACGCAGGCCATCCACCGACAACTGGGCATTGAAGTCGGATGTAGGGAAGAAGCCCAACGACGCGCGTGCCGCATTGCTGTTCTTGTTGCCGTTGCGGCTATCGGTGATCAGATCCTTGCCGAAGCCGTCGTTGTGTTCACTGGCATACGCAATGCGACCACGCCACACGCCGTCGGAGGTAGCGCCGCCCACGCTACCCTTGATGTCCTTTTCGCCATGCGTGCCCACCGTGCCTTCCACCGACCCTTCGGTCTTGGTGGGTAGTGGGTTGGACACATACTTGATGGCGCCGCCAATGGTGTTCTTGCCGTACAGGCTGCCCTGCGGGCCGCGCAGCACTTCGATGCGGTTGGTGTCGAATACGTCGAGCACTGTGCCCTGGGGGCGCGCCATATAGACGTCGTCGAGGTAGATGCCAACCGCAGGATCGAAACCCCAGGTGGGATCAGCCTGGCCAACGCCGCGGATATACGCGGTCAGCGTGGTATTGGAACCGCGCGCCGCATAGATCTGCAGCGAGGGCACCTTGCCCTGCAGGTCGGCCAGGTTCTGCACGTTCTGGTTGAACAGCGACTGCGCGGTAAAGGCACTGACGGCGATGGGCACGTCCTGCAGGGTTTCCTCGCGTTTGCGCGCGGTTACCTTGATGCCTTCCAGTTGCTTCGCTTCGGACGGCTTGGCCGTGGATGCCTGCGTGGTGCTGCTCTGCGGTGCGTCGTCGGCATATGCCGTCACCAGGCAGGACAAACCCACTACCAGACCGATCGCCAGACTCAGATGCGTGCGTTTCATAGCTCCCCCGCTCCCCTTGCTTTGATGCATCCCATGGACACAGGACGCCGAATGCCACGGAGCTTAGGCAGCACCCTCGCGCACCACACTTGTACCTTCGTACAGTGCCACGCACCGGCACGCCTCCGGATACTCGCTGTACGACGATGCCCACGACGGGCGTCTGGGGAATCGACGATGGCGTTTCTGATCGTGTTGGCCGCACTGTGCTTTCTGATGTTCGCGGCTTATCGCGGCTACAGCGTGATCCTGTTCGCACCGGTGGCAGCGCTTGGCGCAGTGCTGCTGACCGAGCCATCGCTGGTGGCGCCGATGTTCACCGGCCTGTTCATGGACAAGATGGTCGGCTTCCTCAAGCTGTACTTCCCCGTATTCATGCTCGGCGCGATCTTTGGCAAGGTCATCGAGCTGTCCGGCTTCTCCAAGTCCATCGTCGCGGCCACCATCGGCCTGCTGGGACGCAGCCGCGCAATGCTGTCCATCGTGATCGTGTGCGCCCTGCTCACCTACGGCGGCGTGTCGCTGTTCGTGGTGGTGTTCGCCGTATATCCGTTCGCGGCGGAACTGTTCCGGCAGTCCAACATTCCCAAGCGCCTCATTCCCGGCACCATTGCGCTGGGCGCGTTCACCTTCACCATGGATTCGCTGCCGGGTACGCCGCAGATCCAGAACATCATTCCCACGTCGTTCTTCGGCACCAATGCGTGGGCTGCGCCGTGGTTGGGTACGTTGGGCGCGGTGTTCATCCTGATCGTTGGCATGCTTTACCTCGAATCACGCCGACGCAAAGCGATGGCGGCAGGCGAAGGCTATGGCACGGAACTCGTCAACGAACCGGTCGCTTTCGAAGGCGGCAAGCTCACCCATCCGCTGATCGCCCTGCTGCCGCTGGTGCTGGTCGGCGTACTGAACAAGCTGCTGGGCGATGCTCTTCCCCGCTGGTACGGCACCAGTTATTCGTTCCTGCCGGCAGTGATCGGCGAGACCAAGCCCGTGGTGCAGGAGATCCCCAAGATCGCCGCCATCTGGGCCGTCGAAGGCGCCCTGTTGGTTGGCATCCTTTGTGTACTCGCGTTTGCCTGGCGCCCCGTGACCCGGCGCTTCGCCGAAGGCAGCAAGGCGGCAGTGGGCGGAGCACTGCTGGCCTCAATGAACACGGCGTCCGAATATGGCTTTGGGGCGGTCATCGCCGCCCTGCCGGGGTTCCGGGTCATTGCCAACGCCCTGCACGCCATCCCGCATCCGCTGGTGAACGAAGCCGTCACCGTTACCGCGCTGGCCGGCATCACCGGCTCGGCCTCCGGGGGCATGGGCATCGCCCTGGGCGCCATGGCGGATACCTTCATCCGCAATGCGCAGGCTGCCGGCATCCCGATGGAAGTGCTGCACCGCGTGGCCGCCATGGCCTCCGGTGGCATGGATACCCTGCCCCACAACGGCGCGGTGATCACCCTACTGGCCGTGACCGGGCTAACCCATCGCCAGTCCTACCGGGACATTTTTGCCATCACGGTCATCAAGACCCTGGCCGTATTCGTGGTGATCCTGGCGTACGGGCTTACCGGGCTGGTCTGAGCCTCCCCTCCTGTTTCTCCCCCTCGGCCCGCCCGGCTTCATTTGGCGGGCCGCTTTCTTTGCGTCGGCAAAGGGGCGAGGGCCCCTGCTTTCGTTGCAATGAAGGGCGGAAACACCTGCCTGAACGAATTTGTTAAGACCTTTCAAGCAAGCGGTCACATAACTCCGTATAATCCCGGAGTTATCCCTACTGAAACCTCACGCGACGGCCTCGCGCCGCCCCGAGCCGACCTCATGTCCATCGAAAATCTGCGCAATATCGCCATCGTCGCCCACGTCGACCACGGCAAGACCACGCTCGTTGACCAGCTGCTCAAGCAGTCCGGCACCCTCAACGAGCGCACTGTGCTCGCCGAGCGCGTGATGGACAGCAACGACCAGGAAAAGGAGCGTGGCATCACGATCCTGGCCAAGAACACGGCCATCACCTGGGAAAACAAGAAGACCGGCGCCAAGAACCGCATCAACATCGTCGACACCCCAGGCCATGCTGACTTCGGTGGCGAGGTGGAGCGCGTGCTGTCGATGGTGGACACCGTGCTCATCCTGGTGGACGCGATGGACGGCCCGATGCCGCAGACGCGCTTCGTGACCCAGAAGGCATTCGCCATGGGCTTCAAGCCCATCGTCGTCGTCAACAAGGTTGACCGCCCGGGCGCCCGCCCGGAGTGGGTGGTCGAGCAGGTGTGGGATCTCTTCGAGAAGCTCGGCGCCACCGATGAGCAGATGGAATTCCCGATCGTTTACGCCTCGGCGCTGAACGGTTACGCCTCGCTGGACGAAAACGCCCGCGAAGGCGACATGACCCCGCTGTACGAAGCGATCATGCAGCACGCGCCCAAGCCGGACGTGGATCCGGAAGGCGCCTTCCAGATGCGCATCAGCCAGCTGGACTACAACAACTTCGTCGGCGTCATCGGCATCGGCCGCATCCAGCGCGGCACCCTGAAGAAGGGCATGCCGGTTTCCGTGATCGACCGTGAAGGCAAGAAGCGCCAGGGCAAGATCGGCCAAGTGCTGGGCTTCCTCGGCCTCGAGCGCATTGAGCAGGATTCGGCCGAAGCCGGCGATATCGTCGCCATCTCGGGCATCCCCGAGCTGACCATTTCCGATACCGTCACCTCGATCGACACGCCCGAAGCGCTGCCCGCGCTGAGCGTCGACGAGCCGATGATCAGCATGACCTTCCAGGTCAACAACTCGCCGTTCGTCGGCAGCAAGGATCTGTCCGGCGGCAAGTTCCTCACCAGCCGCCAGCTGCGTGAGCGCCTCGACCGCGAGAAGGTGCACAACGTGGCACTGCGCGTGGAAGATGGTTCCGACGCCGACAAGTTCCTGGTCTCGGGCCGTGGCGAACTGCACCTTTCGGTGCTGATCGAAAACATGCGTCGCGAAGGCTACGAGCTGGCTGTGTCGCGTCCGGAAGTGATCATCAAGGACATCGACGGCCAGAAGATGGAGCCGATCGAGCAGCTGGTGGTCGACATCGAAGAGCAGCACCAGGGCGGCGTCATGGAGCGCCTGGGCATCCGCAAGGGTGACCTGAAGAACATGGTGTCAGATGGCAAGGGCCGCGTGCGCCTTGAGTACCTGATCCCGGCCCGTGGCCTGATCGGCTTCCAGAACCAGTTCAAGACCCTCACCCAGGGTTCGGGCCTGCTGTTCCACGTATTCGACCATTACGGTCCGTACACGCCGGTGGCCATCGCCAAGCGCCTCAACGGTGTGATGATCGCCAACGCTGGCGGCACCACCCCAGCCTATTCGCTTGGACCGCTGCAGGATCGCGGCAAGCTGTTCGCCGCTGAAGGCGACTCGGTGTACGAAGGCCAGTTGATCGGCATCCACGCCAAGGACAACGACCTCACGGTCAACGCCATCAAGCCCAAGCCGCTGACCAACATGCGCGCCTCCGGCAAGGACGATGCGATCCAGCTCACCCCGGCGACCAAGTTCTCGCTGGAACAGGCGCTGGACTTCATCGATGACGACGAACTGGTCGAAGTCACCCCGAAGGAAATCCGCATGCGCAAGAAGCACCTGACGGAAAACGATCGCAAGAAGGCTTCGCGCGGCGTGGCCTAATCGCTCCGCTCAGCAGATAAAAAGCCAGGCCTTTCGAGGCCTGGCTTTTTTATGCCCACGCCTTGTGGTGCAAGACGCATGTACAGCGACTGCGGCTTGACGACGACGCAACACGCACGCAGGCCCGTCATCGACTGGCGAATTGCCGTACCGTCATATCAGAGGCGCGGCAAAGGGAGCGAAATTCATCATGCGGTAACATCCCCGGGCGGCGGTGGAAGTTCAAGGAGCAAGCGGCAGTGAATGTGCGGGCAAATTCCGATAACGAGTACAACGATTTCCTGGCATTGTTCGAGTCACACGGTGGCACGCCTGCCGACTATCTCGACGATCACTACTTGCGGTTCAGGGCAACGTTTGACGAGTTCAGGGCAACCTGGAAGCAGGAAGGCAAACGTGTACTCGATGTAGGCGCACACTGGCTGCATCAGTCCGTCATGTGGCGACAGGGTGGTTTCGAGATCACGGCAATGGATCTTCCCGGCACGCTACGCGATCCGCGCGTTCGTAGCGTCGCCGAGGCGATGGATATCACCCTTTTGCCCTGCGTCGATATGGAACAGGCGCAAGAGCTGTCGTATATCCCCGACGACTCTATGGATATCGTGCTCTTCACCGAGATTCTCGAACACATCACATTCAATCCGGTGCATTTTTGGCGACAGATTTACCGTGTGCTGAAACCGGGCGGCCGCATCGTTGTCACCACACCCAACTACTACTCGTGGAAAGGGCGCGCGTGGCAACCCCTGCGCTTCCTAAGCGGTCAAGGCGGAGGTATTTCGGTGGACGAGGTGCTAGGCCATCACACGTACGGGCACCATTGGCGGGAGTACAGCGCACGCGAAATAGCCCGTTATTTCCGCCTGCTGTCGCCGGACTTTACCCCTGCAAAACTGCGCCTCATGCACACCTATCGACTGTCCGACGTGAAATGGAAGCGCATTACCCAGCAACTGATGGACGCGTGCCCATTGTTGCGACCCAACGTCCACGCCGAGATTGAGCTGACCAGCAAGCAGGCGGGCATCGTGGCGGCGCCCTCCTGGTAAACTCTATCCAGGACTACAGCCTTTCCAGCGCCGCCACGCGGCGCTCCAGGCGCGGCCCCAGATAACAATGCGAGCCGCAGGGCATCAGCCCAGCCTCGTTGAACGCCTTCAGGTACCAGGATGGCGCACGCGAATGGAAACCCTCCATGTCGCCGTCCACGCCATCCTTGCTGGTGAACACTTCAAGGAAGGCGACGCCTTCGAGCATATCGCTGATGCCGCCAAGTCCCGCGCGAATCTCCGCGGGCTTGAGGTAATGCAGCACATCGGTGCACACGACGATGTCGAAACGATGATCGAAGCGCAGATACTCCAGCTGACCAAACCGGGCCAACCCGATATTGCGGCTACGCCCGTAGCGCTCAACGGCGTACTCGCTCGCCTCCAGCCCCTGATAGTGAAGACCGGGTCGGAGCTTCAATAACGGCGCACGCCATACGCCCTCCCCGCATCCCACGTCGAGCACCGAACGTACCGGCCGCCCCAGGTAGTACTCCGCTTGTGCCACCACCATGGCGATCTTGCGGCGCAATTCCGTCGGAGACGCAACCGAATGATCAGGGTGGCGGTACCACTTGTCGAAGTAGGCGCGGTCGTAAATCTTGGTCACAGTACAGCCTCCGGCGTGAACCCGAATGGTAGCGCAGCCGTCATGATCACCTGCCCTGAACATGGTTTGCCGCAGCATTAAGTGCGCAGGAACCTGGGAGCCGCCCGTATGCCCACGATCCGCATTCGCATGACCGGCACGCGCGACGATGCCGACACTCTCCTCACGATTCTTCACGGCATCGACGGCATCGAGCATGTCGAGGAGATTGATGACCCATCGCAGAGCATGCGAGAGGACTCCAGCTCCTCCGAGCTCGTCGACGACAACAGCGCCGACTTGTTCTTCATCGAAGTCACCGCGCGTGACACGCTTCATGCGGATGCTGTGCGCGCGGTCGCCGAAGTGGAGGCTTCCGTATTGGGAGCGCTCGTAGAATTCACCGACGACGCCTGAAGCCTGTGTCGCGGGAAAGCATTGAAGCCAAAGGGATGGCACGCACAAGGGCATGCCATCCCTGCGCCAAGCTGTCGCGGCGCATGAATCCCCGCCGAACAATTTTGCGGCACCCGCCTCCTCCCCGGTAAGCCGGTCGTCAACTCCCACGTTGACACTCCCAGGTCACGCCGTCGTTCAACCACCGCCTGGAGCCCGGACGCATGCAGGACACCTTGAACTACCCTTCGCTTCGCACCCGCTCTTGGCTCGCCGCCGTAAGCATGCTGCTCGTCCTTGGCTCCGGAGCGGCCACCGCGCGGGACGCTCATGCGCTTTCGCAAGACGACGTGGACTGGCTCCGCCGAGACAGCTTCGAACTCGACAGCGCTACGGTCGCCACGTACCGCGACCTCGGCCGCTCACACCTGCTCGATCGGCAACTGGACGGACGCGTTGGCGATGACCTGCCCGCGCCGATCGCCGCGCTGATCAACTCGTACGAAGCCGCCAATACGCCCACCGAGCAGCTCCTGACCAACCTGCGCGACGAGCAGGACAAGATCAAGAACATGCCCGAGGGCGACGACAAAGCCGCCGCGAAGAAGGACCAGCAGCAGCACGCCAACGACCTTCTGCAACAGGCGCAGGAGATCGAGATGCTGCATGCCATCTATGGGCCAAACCAGCTCAAGGAACAGATGGTGTGGTTCTGGCTCAACCATTTCAGTGTGTACGGCGCCAAGGGGCGCGTGCGCTGGGTAGCCGCCGACTACGTGCAGAACACCATCCGTCCGCATGCACTGGGTAAGTTCCGCGACCTGGTGATGGCCACGCTGGAAAGCCCGGCGATGATGGAGTTCCTGGACAACGCACAGAACGCCAAGGGTCACGTCAACGAAAACTATGCGCGCGAGCTGATGGAGCTGCATACGCTCGGCGTGGGTTCCGGCTATACCCAACAGGACGTACAGCAACTGGCGCTGATCCTCACTGGCGCCGGCGTCGCGCCGCTACGCGATCCGGGTGCCGTGCGCCCGCGCGTAGCCGAGATGGTGGTGCGCAACGGCATGTTCGAGTTCAACCCCAAGCGCCATGACTTCAGCGACAAGGTGCTGCTCGGCCACAAGATCAAGGGCAGTGGTTTCGACGAGATATCCGAAGCCGTCGACATCATCACCAAGCAACCGGCGTGCGCTCAGTTCGTTTCGAAGAAGCTTGCCGAATACTTCGTCACCGACGAGCCATCGCCGGAACTGGTGGCGAAGATGGCACATACGTTCCAACGCACCGACGGTGATATCGCCGAGGTGTTGCGCACCATGTTCGAGTCGAAGGAGCTGGCCGCCAGCTACGGCAAAAAGTTCAAGGACCCGATGCAGTTCGTGGTGTCGTCGGTGCGCATGGCCTATGACGGCAAGCCGATCGCCAACGCCAAACCGCTGCTCAATTGGCTCAACCAGCTGGGCGAGCCGGTGTTCGGGCGCCTGACGCCGGATGGCTGGCCACTGGACAGCACCGGTTGGTCCAGCTCCGGACAGATGGCCAAACGCTTCGAGATCGCCGGCGCCATCGGCACTGGCAATAACCGCCTGCTGACGCCGGAAGGCCAGCCCAAGAGTGGTGGTGATTTCCCGATGCTCACCACCCGCCTCTACTACGACACCTTCGATACCAAGCTGAGCACGCCGACGCGTGACGCGCTGGCCAAGGCCACCACTCAGCAGGAATGGAACACCTTCCTGCTTTCTTCGCCTGACTTCAATTACCGCTGAGGCAGACTTCCATGAAACGCCGCGAATTCCTGCTCGCCGCAGCCACTGCTGCTGTCGCCGCTCCCGCCTTGTCGTTTTCAGGAAAACTGTTCGCCGCTCCGGCCAGCAGCCCACGCTTCCTGCTGGTGTTCCTGCGCGGTGGCTACGACAGCAACAACCTGCTGGTGCCCTACAGCAGCGACTTCTATTACGAGTCGCGCCCCACCCTCGCCATCGCCAAGCCTGACCCGTACAACGCCAACAGCACGATCGGGCTGGACGGCAACTGGGGCCTCAACCCGGTGCTGCGGGATTCCATCTACCCACTGTGGCAGAAGCGGCAGGTCGCCTTCGTTCCTTTCGCCGGCACCGACGATATGTCGCGCAGCCATTTCGAGACCCAGGACAACATCGAATCCGGCGAGTCGACGGAGCAACGCAGCAACTTCCGCTCCGGCTTCATGGCGCGACTGTCGGGCCAGATGAGCACGGTGCCGTCCATCGCCTTCACCGACGCCCTGCCGCTATCTTTCCAGGGCAGCGGCCGCGACATTCCCAACATCTCTCTGCGCGGCAATACCAAGCCGGTCTACGACGAGCGCCAGGCCGGCATCCTTGCCGGCATGTACCGCAACACGACGCTTGCCTCCGCCGCAGCGGACGGTCTGGAACTTCGCCAGACCGTGTCGAAGGAACTGCAGGACGAGATGATGAAGGCGAACCGTGGCGCTCCCAACGCCAAGAGCTTCGCCGACGAAACCCAGCGCATCGCCACCATGATGCGCGACCAGTACCGCCTGGGCTTCGTCGACGTCGGCGGCTGGGACACGCACGTCAACCAGGGCAACGTCACCGGCCAGCTCGCCAACAACCTCAGCAATCTCGGCAAGGGCATTGCCGCTTATGCCGACGCGCTAGGTGACGAGTGGAACAACACCGTGGTCGTCGTGGTATCCGAGTTCGGCCGCACCTTCCGCGAGAACGGCAACAAGGGCACCGATCATGGCCACGGCACGGTGTACTGGGTGCTTGGCGGCAAGGTCAACGGCGGCCGTATCGCCGGCCAGCAAGTGGCGGTGAATCCGCAGAGTCTGCTGCAGAACCGCGACTACCCGGTGCTCAACAACTATCGCGACGTACTCGGGGGCTTGATGGGGCGCATGTGGGGGCTATCTGGCAGTCAGTTGCAGTCGGTATTCCCTGGAGCGCGCCCGAGGGACCTGCAACTGGTCTGACGCCAGCGTCATACAAGCGCGCTCCAACAACGGCTTCGTGGCCTTGCTGGAGCGCGTGATGCTCTCCAACCTTCAGTCGATACGGCGATAGCTGCCCGTCATCACCGGCTCCCATTTCACGCCGCCGTCAAACGAACTCTCCAGCCGCAACGTCAACACGTTGTCCTCCTCGAACACGTATACATGCCGCGTCTGCCCGCGCTGCGAACTGCGCACGAAGGTCAGGTTCTCGCCATTCCATACGCCCGGTGCCGGCGTCCCCGGCACGAAGCCATAGCTGTCGAACCAGTGCAGGCTGTACTGATCATGTTCGGGCTCTGCCACGAACACGGCATGCGCTTGCAAGCTGACTGCGCCATCGCATTCCTCGCGGTAGTCCTGCACCAGCACGCGGCCGTTCAATGCCAGGCGCGCCGTGAAATATCCCATGGCGGGCCGCCTTGACCCCAACGCGTCGTGGCGATGGTTTCCTCGCCCTGCCAATCGCCCGTCAGACGGGCCAGCATGCTTGCAGACATGGCTCAGTTCCCCTCACCCGACAAACGCACCAGCAAGCCCTTGGCGATGGCACCGTGCAGCTTGCCCAGGCCACGCACCATGTGCAGCGTAACGAACAGCAGGAGGATGCCGGCGATACAGGTCAACACGGCCAACGGCCAGTAGTGCTCGTCACACAACCAGTGCGGAATGCCGCAATTGAGATAGATCACATCCGTCGCACTCAGCGCCTTCAGCACCGGCGTGCCGATGAAGGCAAGCGAAATGCTCAGGAAGGTGATCGTCAACGTGAAGTACAAAATGCCCAGCGGCAGCATCAGCACCATGTAGAACAGCGTGGTCCACGTATGCACGTCGGTGAAGATGGCTCCCACCCGCTGGCTCAATGATTTGCCGGCATTCGACGGATACAGCGGTCGACGCGGCATGCGCACGCCCAACATCGTTTCGACGATGCGCCCCTCCAACAACGATAGCGCGCGCACCGTGGCGAGAAAGAGGATGGCGAACGGAATGCCGATGATCAGTACCGACAAGCCCATCGACAGCGAAATGCCCGTCACCGCCCACACGAAATAGAAAATGCCTGTGGCCAGCGCCAGCAGCATGTAGAACAGCGCGCCCCACGTGCGCGAATCGGCGGCAACGCCAAAGAAGCGACCCACCAGCGAGCCCCGCTTTGGCGGCGGCGGCGGACGCAGCGCGCGTTGGATCTTGATCTCCTGGTCGCGATAGATATCCGCCACCTCTTCCGGCGCGCCGTAGGTGCTGACCACGTGGGCCAGCATGTCGGCTTCGCTGCGTTGTGGGTTGTCGGCCAACTCCGCACGCAGATGCTCCTCCGCGTCGTACAGCGCATCCTGGATCAATGCCGGGTCTGCGCCTTTCAGCGCTATGCGCAGCTGCTTCAGGTATTCAACGATCGTGCGTGGTGCGTTCATTACACCCCTCCTTGCAAAACGGCGTCCACGGAGTCGCGCGTGGCCGACCAGGCATCCACCCAATCGCGCAACACCTCGCGCCCCTGCTTCGTTATGCGGTAATAGCGCCGCGGTGGCCCGCTGATGGAAGGCTCCACCTCGCTGGCCAGCAGCCCCGCCCCCTCGAGATTGCGCAGCACGGGATATAGCGCGCTCTGCTTACCCGCAAGCACGCCCTCACCCACTTCCTCCAGGCGCTTGGCGATCTGATAGCCGTACATCGGCTGCCGCGACTGTGCCAGCACCGCCAGCAGCACCAGCGACACCGTACCCGCCGATAGCTCCTTCTGGAATTTCTTCAGATGGCCGCTGTTGTCTTCCATGCCCCACCCGCACTGCTACATACCTTGGAGTGAACCATAGTACGAAGTTAACAGTAGTGGCCTGGGCCTGAAGTCATACCCTGCCATAAGGCATGGTAGGCATGACACCAATGTATGTACCGGTTGTACAAACGTTGGTGGCAGAGGGCATGTACAAACGTTGGTGTCCGCAAGCTCAGTAGGCTAAGAGACTCGCGGCAGCTGAACACTAAAGGGATCTATTCGCGAGCGCTGCGCCAGGAGCCCACATTGGCCTCACCTTAGTGACCCATAGAATGTCTGCTATGGGTCGGATGCGGACATTCCGGGTCTCAACGATTTGCTGAGCTACCGGAACCAGTACGGCAAGGAAATGTATCGGTAAGCGCCAATTCAACCGTGTGCGCGGCTGGAAGATTCCAGAGATTCATGTGGGCTTTGATGTACGAGCCGACGACACCAGGCAAATCGGACTTAGGCGGCGTGCAAAATCTTTCGCCGTTAAGGGCATCCACAACCCCTTCCATATAGGCTTGAGCCCGAGTCTCACGTGTCTCCGACTCCGCAGCTTTGTTGGGGTTCTTGAAATCGCTAGCCAGCCATCCCGCACGATCAGCCGCGTCAAGATCTGCGTAGAGCTTCTGCGTTGTGTAGACGTAGGACGGTGGCAACCAAGGCTCAACAGCCTGCGCCCCGACAGAGGCTAGTAGAAAAACTGCCAACACCGAAATCTTTCGTTTATGAAAAACCATCGAATTAGCTCTCTCAAAAACAAGCGAGACAAAAAAACGTAGTCGACAGGCAATGTCCGCTATGGGTCGAAAGCGGACATTAGCCCAAACGCGGATCGGTATAGGTCGCCTTCGGCCGAATGGCAACTACGGCCTCGAGAAGTGACCGGCTGCTATCCATCACCAACTCTCGATAGTGATTCTCGGCCACGAGTCGCTCGGCATCGACCTCGCGAAGCGCACCTTCACTCCACTTCTCGCGAACTGCCCCAAGAGGAAATCTATCGGTGTCCGAATCGACACCTACGAATATCCGGAAGTGTTCGTCGTCCAGACCATGATTTGATCGGGCCCATTGGACCACGTCCCTCACACCCTCGGTCAGGCTGCCACGTCCGGATAGCAAGTCACGGAGGGCCTGCTCCAGGTGCTGCAACACAATGGAATTGGCGTAACCGCTCAAAGCCTGACTCCTGAAATTCACGGCGGTTTAGGTCCGCATTGGGTCGAAAGCGGACATTGCCCTAGGTTCCAACAGACTCTATTTCGTCCGGATACATAGCTTCCAGCCAGACGGTCGATCCGTCCGAGTCCGAGCATTCAACCTCGTAGGCGTCTGCGTACACCTCCAGGATCGTCCCAATGTCTCCAACGGACGGAGCACGCTTATCGAAAACTTCGGCACCAACAAAGCGGTCGCCACGGATTGCCGTCACTTTGACCACGTCGAACTGCTTCATGTAGACCGTCCTTGAATGGAATGTCCGCTATGGGTCGAAAGCGGACCTCACAAAACTACTAGTCAGTCGAGCCCCTGTTCCGACCACAACGCTTGGAAAGCACCGGGATCCATAGCCTTCGCTGTGAACTCTCGGTCTTGGTTAATTTCGTCGACGGATGGAACGGGCTCTAGACCCAAGGCGGTGTCGAGTGTCGCTCCTGCCGCCGAGGCCGCCCCGACTCGCCCATCGCGATAGAACTCCAGCTTTCGATGCTCCCAACGCTTCTCGTCGAGCTCAGATACCAAACGCACTGGGTAAGCTGGATTGTCGTGGTGCCAAATCACGTCAATGTAGATCATTGCCCCCTCCGGGCTCTCCGGCTCTTTCTCAAAAGGTCTGCTTTGGGTCGAAAGCGGACCTTAGCCTGTCGTCCGTTTGTTCAGCGCTCTGACGGCAGCCAGGCGACGCACCTCTCGGAAACCAACCGCTACGCCGACCAGGACGACTACGGGCCAAGTCGCCTTGTGTAGCCAGCTCCCGAGTGTTGTGGACGCGATGACACTTCCGGAGTCGAGCCAGTATGCAAGTGGAGCGAATGCGATGACGCTTCCGAAACAGGTCAAAAATACAGCAATAAGAAAGGCAGCTCTCTTGGGGTTCCCAGGTGCATTCCTCATCCACGCTTTGCCCGCGACATCGACAAACACAACGAAAAGAACCCAAAGGACGACAAGCAGCAGAGCAACAGCCATCTTAATACCCTGATGAAACAAGCCTCCGAGCAGATCAGTCATGGTTACCCATCCAGTAGATTCCGTGCGCTTAGTTATGAAGCGTCGATTCTGTGGTGTCGCGAACGCCCGCTATGGGTCGGAAGCGGACCCTCATTCACTTCAAGTTTCCCGTGATGGCCGCCACCAAGAGTGGAACGCCAACACAACCGATAAACACACCAATGGCGACAAAACACTTCCTGCGGTAGGACAACCCTTCGGGCGTCAAAAGCTGAGGATTGAGCAGGGCGTTAGCTGGATTCCACAGCGTTTCTCGCCCCCAGAGCCGAACCCCTGCCTGTGTTCTACGCGCGGCCTTCACCGCAAAGACAACGGCAGAAAACCACACGACGACTGCCGCGCACCAGGCGGCAACGAATCCGAAAAGCGCAATAGCGGCAAGGACTTTTGTCATGGGATTGATTATGTCTGCTTCGGGTCGAAAAGCGGACCTTACGTAGCTATGAGTATTCGACCGTTCCGGGAGGAAGGCGGATGCCCAAAAGCTGCCTATAGACGACCCCGTTTCCGTACACCAGATACCGGCCAGTAGCAGCAGCGATGTCCAAAGACCTCTCGATCCTATCGACAATTGCAGTAGCACGGCTCCGAAAAAGTAGAGGCTCCAGCCTCACTATCGGTGCTCCGTTCGCCGGATGACGTTCACCAAGAAAAACGCGCCAGCACCGTGGGAACGATTTCAATTCCTCCCTCAGCGCAGCTAGAGCAGCCCTGACCGGTTCGAAGTCACCCGGCCGAAGAACGACCAGGACGTTTAGGGCGAACATGCCGATGCCCGAATCTCGCTGGGCATAGGTCTCGAAAATAGGGGCCACCAATGAAAAATAGCCGTCGGTATGGACATTTTCCGCGCCAAAGCGCGCCCGCCCATCTATGGCCAACGGCCACATTGGATCCTGCGCTGGGTCAATGAAACCAAAGGCTCCTCGAAACATATCGCCCCACTTTCCGTCAAAGATGTCCGCTTCGGGTCGATAGCGGACACGTTAGTCTTGGCTTGAATCGAGATCATCGCCCCCGAAAACCTCTAAGTACCAGAAGGTAGAAGGTGCTTTGAACCAGTGCTTGTTGGTGCCCGTCTCGAACTGGGCTAGTTGTTGCATTGGTAGCCGGTAGCGCGAAAACAGCGCTAGAAGGTCCCGCAGGTCCACCTCAGAGATCTCTCCGGACCGCAAAACCAGCGTGTCGCCATCCCAGCGGTCAAAGCACGGAATTTCCTCCGCCCAGGTGAACAAGTGCTTCTCGTCGAGATAGGAGCCAAACCGGACACCCGCGCAGCTCAAGCGCACCATCGTGATCTCCACATTTCAAATGCTCCAGTTTGCGAAGCTAATGTCTGCTTTGGGTCGGAAGCGGACCTTCTAAGAATATAGCCACAAGCGTCCGCCTGCGCGCGAACTCCCCATCAAAGGGGAGGTCAGCGCTTACGGATCGGACGTTCAGCCCAACCGGAATCCGCGTTGACGCCAATGGCGCTGGTAGAGCGCGTACGCTCACAGGTTTGTCGGAGATACGATCATCTGTGGCTGCACTGTCCGGAACGCCATGGATAGTGGCTGCTGATACCCAACGCTTGAGGTCAGTAGCCTCGCGCGAGGCTCGCATCGAATGATGCGAAGGGCATCAGGGGCATACCTCTTCTTCAGCACCAGAAGTAACAAGCGGAATGTGGCCCATACGACCAAGGTGAGTAAGGCCAAAGCCAGCCGAATACTTGAGGCCATAGCCGAGAGTTCGGTCGAAACCCACGTGTGCGCACCAAATAAGCCCTATGCAGAGCATGGTTGGTGCCGGAAGTACCGTGCCGACGGCAAGGCAAACGATGGCGCCAATATATGAATGCGCCAGGTTGTAAGTGACGGCACCGACTTTTGAGCCTCTGAGATAGCCGATAAGCGAAAGGTCTGGCGTAAGGAAGAACAGGGCAAATGTCCCCCAGCCAAAACCGTATTTCGAGTAACCCAACAAAGCCGCGACCAGAACACAAAGCCCTTCCAGCCTAAGCACGACTCGCACAGCGCCTACCGTTGCACCAGGCATGCAATGTTCCTCAAAATTCGTTCTAGTGACTTCCAGAAATCGCACAATCAGTAGTCCGGTGCCATCAACGCTAATCTCTGAATCCTGTTGGATGATGTGGGTGTCGGCACCGGACCAGTAACGAAGGGAAAGTCAGTCAACGAGGACGTCGAAATCCGCACGGCATCCCTTGTCCACCCAGATACCGTGGCGTGCCCATCCCCAACTGCTGCCGTACTCGCACTTGGACACAGACCGGCGTTCGCGCAGGCGCGCCTTAAGCAGTCGACCGTCGACGTCGCAGTGCCGATAGGCGTTGTTGTCACTGGCGCAGGACAATGTCTGCGTTTCGCCACGACCGTTTCCACGGTCTCCATCGTGCCATTGAGGATCGGCGGCACAGCCGGCAAACAGGATCAGTCCGAGCAGTGACGTGTAGAAAAGAACGCGAGAAAAGGTGAGGTACATGATTATCGCTCCTCTCTTCAGAACCGGTAATCAACGGAAGCACTGGCGAGATACCCGGTTCTCTTCTGCACGATCGGACTATCGGCAACATCCTTGAGGTAGTGCGCACCTTCGGCGCTGAAGCGAGTCATCCAGTGTTCGCCGAAGCGATGTGTCCATGTGACGCCTGCGGCGGCCGCGTTCAAGCCGGCTCCCGGCAAGAACCTTTGAAAATGCGTATTCGCGGCCTGTACCGAAGTCACGCCGAAGTAGGTCTGGTTGTACTTGTCGTTGCCGTAATGCAGGGCTGCGTTGAGATCGATGCTGTCGCGCGCTCCGCTCCACGCGAGCACGTGACCCGTAAGGTGGTAGCTCATGCCGTAATCTGCGTGGTTCATGGACTTGCTGGCGATAAGCCCGATGTCTGCGCGTTGACCAATCTTGACGCCGAAGCCCACGTTGGCGAGTACGGAGGGTTTGATGTCGCCCATACCCTTCAAAAAATCGGAACCAGGGCGCGCCACATCATCCTGGTCCTTTCGACCTGGATCCATGCCTGCTGAAGTGGTCACGAAAAGGTAATCAGTGAGCCGGAAGCGGAAGCCAGCGCCCTGCGTTCCGTCGATGAAGAAGCCATTGTGGAAGGTAAACGAGGCATCAACTAACGGAGTCACCCGATACTCGTTACTGCCTGCGTAGCGAGGCAGGTAGGCGACTCCGCCGCCAACATAGGAGGTGCTGACATTCGCGTCCTGAGCGTGGACAGTTGGCGTGAGCAGTGGCAGCGCGAGCACAAGGTACGAGAGGCGAAACGATTTCAAGGGAGGCACTCCTGGCCATGGGGACGGGCCAGAATCGTAGGCACCTCATGGCCAGAGGTGTGTGGGGTCTTTGTGGGACAAATGTGCCCATCTGTAATCGCCGGCTACAAATAAACACAATTTCGAAGTCGTTTTCGATTGTTGATGCGCCTGGAGCGATGTTACGTTGGTGTAACTAAGGTTCGTGATGCCATGCATAAATTACTTCTCATCGAGGACGATCATCGCCTTGCGTCCCTCGTATCGGAATTTCTTAGCCGATATGAGTTCGACGTCTCCATCTGCCCGCGCGGCGACACCGCCGTGGCCGCATTCCATGAAGTTTCTCCTGTGGTCGTCGTACTCGATCTCATGCTGCCCGGCATGGACGGTGTAGAGGTTTGCAGGCGACTTCGGCAACTGGGGGACACTCCTATCGTGATGCTTACGGCGCGCGCCGATACCATGGACCAGATCGCTGGCCTGGAGATCGGTGCGGATGACTACGTACTGAAGCCAGTGGAGCCAAGGCTCCTTCTCGCACGCTTGCGCGCCGTAATGCGTAGGCATGTCTCGCCCGAACGAACAGATGAAGCTTCGCGCGATCAGGTGATGATTTTTGGCGGCCTTCGCATCGACGAACTATCACGCGAGGTCACCTGGAAAGGGGCGGCCGTGGAACTCAAGACCACCGAGTACAACCTGTTGCTGGCCTTTGCCAGGGCTCCAGGCCGCGTACTAAGTCGTGACGAGCTGATGAAGCAGCTACGTGGCATTCAGTTCGACGGCCTTGACCGGACGATTGACGCGGGCGTGTCGCGATTGCGCAGGCGGTTCGACGATTTGGCGCAGGAGCCTCAGAAGTTGAAGACCGTGTGGGGCAAGGGCTACCTGTTCAATCCATACGCGTGGGAAGACTGACCGGCCATGCTGCGTACGTTCTACAAGCTCTATCTAACGCTCATCGCCAGTATCCTCCTGGCGGTGTTCGTCGTCGTTCCTGGCATGCAATACATGCTGATTCCCAGGTTGACGCCATCAGACGCAAATGATCTACGTTCGACCATGTATATCCTGCGCGATATGCTGTCCGTTCAGGACGAGGCCAAGCGAGAAAAGGCCCTCGATGAAGTACAACCCACGCTCACTATGGTTCGCTTCGACCTGCTTGATCGATCGTCTGTTGTTCTGACGGACGACCAGCAGCGCCGTCTGGATCTCGGTTATGCGGTCGACATCGATACTCCCGGCACCATCCTTCTTGCTATCCCTCCCTCTCATCAATTGCTGCGCACGCGCGACCTGCAGGCGCCGGGTGCAAGCTCCCTGTTCCGTGTCGTCGCGTGGACCGTGGTGGTCGCCATGCTGCTTGGCGGCCTGTTCTTTTGGCTACGGTCCCATTGGCGTGACCTCGAAATTCTTCGCGAGGCCGCTCAGCGCTTCGGTGACGGGCAACTCCATGTGCGCTCCGGTTTGTCGGCGCGCTCCAGCGTAGCGCCTCTGGCAACGCGCTTTGACAGTATGGCGAGCCGCATCCAGACCCTCGTGTCGACCCAGAGCGAGATGATCAACGCGATATCGCATGAGCTGCGCACGCCTATCGCCCGTTTCGGCTTTGCCCTGGCACTACTGAAATCGGCCAGGGACGAAGGAGAACGGCGCCGCCACATCGCAGCCATGTCAGATGACATGGCTGAGTTGGATCAATTGGTCAGCGAACTGCTGTCATACGGTGCCCTGGGGCAGCCAGGCCGCGACCCGGAGTACTGCCAGGTCGATATCGCGGAATTCATCGACAGTGTGATCGGCAGCCTCGCGCTGGAGATGGAAGCGCGTGATATCCACTGCCGCGTGACCATTCTTCCAACCGGAGCGATGGCGCCCATCGACCCGAAACGCTCAGCGCGCGCCCTGATCAACATCGTTCGCAACGCGATGCGTTATGGGCGAAGCCAAATCAACATCACCGTGACGATGACCGGCGAAATGCTCGTCATCCATGTCGATGACGATGGTATCGGTGTGCCAGAGGCTGATAGGAAGTCCATCTTCGAACCTTTCCATCGACTCGACCGTAGCCGTGACCGTAGTACCGGTGGCTTTGGTCTTGGACTGGCGATTGTCCGGCGCGCCATCACGTCACAAGGCGGCAGTGTCGAGGTTGATGATTCACCGACCGGCGGAGCTCGTTTCACTCTGCGGCTGCCCGTTTCTACGGACGTAGAAAGTACAGCGAACACCAAAGCAAAATAGGAAAGGACCGCACTGATCAGTGATCAAACTCCTCAAACGCAGACTTAAACCACTGACAGCTCCATTGAACGCTTCAATGCCTATCTTTCGAAGGCAGGCTCGGCTACGGGCACGTTGTCCCATGTGATGGGTGCTGCGTAATGGAGAAAATTTCTGCGCATGCCGTTTTGTGCCTGTCCACATGAATGGCCAATCAAAGCGCGGCGCAGTGGACACCGACAAATGGGCTACTCATCAGACTTGCGGCACAGAGATTTAGCCTGGGATGAACCGCCTCGGAGACAAGACACGTGGAGGATCAGGACGCCTCAGCGAGTAGCGATCTAGGCCAAAGGTCAGGCCATGACTTCTCGCAGACGTCGCCGCCCGCTGGTACGCGTAGCCTGCGCATCGCCCACTTCCGGGTACCTTCGGTGCATAGCTCATGGATCGTCGCGAACGCGGTGGTGTCGAGTTTTCCCTGGTTCTTGCAGGCCTCTTTACAGTGGCCGTCGCCCTGCCCGCTCACGCGGCACCGGCGCCCGCCGACGGAACACCCGTGGCAGCCAAGGGCCAGCCTGGTTGCGACACACAGGACGCGCGAAGCTGTACGGAGCTCGCCCTAGCAGCCATGGGTGGGCGCGAACGGCTCGCCGGCATCACCCATGCGCATTACCAATTGACTAGTCATGTAGCGCTGACCGAGCAGTCCTATCGGCAACAGCCGTTCATCACGGCTTATGAGCGCGACGACCTCACCCTGGATTTCTCGAACGGACGCCTGCTCCGCGTGGCGCATGTCACCTGGCCGGAATCGGATCCCCACCAGTCGGAGATCACCCAAACGCTGGTCGGTGGGCCCGATGGCGGTGTCTATCGCACAGAAAAGGGCGATGCGCCGTGCTCGCTCAGTGATCTCGACAGCACTGCCGATGCGCTGGCGCTTGGGCCTGAACGTCTGCTGCTGACAGCACTCGCTGCGCCAGACCTGCGTTTCGCCAAGGCACAGTGGCTGCGCAGTACTCCACACAGCGTGGTCGAGTTCACGTGGCACGGTACGCCCATACGCGTACTGATCAACGCGAACAACCACCTGCCGGATGCGATGGAAAGCACCCGGAACTTCCATGACTTCTGGTTCGCCTGGGGCGATGTGCGTCAATTGGTGTACTTCGACAACTGGCATCTGTTCTATGGCTTGGTTCTGCCGACCAATCAGGTGGAATTTCGCAATGATGTGCCATGGCAATCGACGCAGATCACCGATGCCAGCTTCAACGATCCGCTCGACGACAAAAGCTTTTCGATGGATACGAAAATCGCGGCCAAGAGTGGGCAGTCCAAGGGTTGGGAGCGCCCCTTCAGCGACAAAGCGCGGACGGAACTCGCGCCGGGCATCGAGTTGTTCCACGGCTCATGGAACACCACGCTGATCAAACAGGATGATGGCGTGCTGGTGCTGGAAGCGCCGATTTCGCCGATGTTCGCCCAAGGCCTTTTCGCCAAGGCGCACGACGAATACCCGGGCCAGCCGATTCGCGGCGTACTGACCACCTCTGACTCCTGGCCCCATGCCGCTGGTGTACGTCAGGCCGTGGCTGAAGGCTTGCCGGTGTACGCGCTCGATCTCAATCGCCCTCTGTTGGAACGCATGGTGGCCGCACCGCACCACCTGCGTCCCGACCTGCTCGACACACAGCCGAAGGACGCACATTGGAACACCGTGTCCGGCACACTGGCGCTGGGTCAGGGCGTCAATCGCGTGGTGCTCTACCCGTTGCGCGGTGCATCCACCGAACGCCAGTACATGGTGTACTTCCCTCAGCGTCACCTGCTCTATGCGAGCGACACGCTGGCACTCAGCGGCAAAGACACCCTCTACGATCCGCAGTTGATGCATGAGGTGGTGCAGGCGGTGGAGCGTGAGCACCTCGCCGTCGATACGGTGTACTCCATGCACCAGGGGCCACTGGCCTGGGCCGATGTGATCAAGATGGTGAATGCGTCGGTGAATTGAGGTTCTGCACGGGCGGTGGTGGCGTCTCCCGATTCACGCCGGCATCGGGGGACTACCCGCCCGCTCATGCTGCGCTGTTACCCTATGCCTTCGCATGAGGATAGCGCATGCCTGACAGCCTGCTGCCGTTGAACGCCTTGATGGAACCGCTGCGCGGCTTCGTGGCCGTGGGCAGACATATGAGCGTGACGCTCGCTGCGCAGGAGCTATGCCTGACGCAATCGGCTGTCAGCCGGCAAGTGCAGGCGCTGGAACAGCGGCTGGGCGTGAAGCTACTGCGCCGGGGGCATCGTTCGGTCACCTTCACTGCCGAAGGGGAACGCTTGTTTCGCGATGCGGATCTGGCGCTGCGCCAGTTACAGCAAGCCGTCGCCGCCGTAGCGACCTCCACGACGACGCGCCCGGTTACCTTGAGCGCAAGCATTGGCCTCACCGCACTATGGCTGTTGCCACGTCTGGGGCGTTTCCAGCAACGGCACCCCACCATCGACTTGCGTGTGGCGGCGAGCAATCGTCTGGTAGATCTGCCCGCCGAGAATGTCGACCTCGCCATCCGCTATTGCGCCCACGCCGATGCACCGGCCGGGGCACGGCATCTGTTCGACGAGCGGATCGCTCCGGTGTCCAGTGCCCTGCCGAAACGACGGCGCCTGCGCACCCCCGCCGATCTGGATGGACAGGTGCTGCTGGAGTACGAAGACCCACAGCGACCGTGGCTGCAATGGCGCGACTGGCTTCAGGCACGAGGCTGGAAGATCAAGCCCAAAGCGATTCTGCGCTTCAACCAATACGATCAGGTTGTGCATTCGGCTCTCGCCGGCCAAGGCATCGCCTTGGGGCGTTTGCCGCTGTTGGGCCAGTGGCTCAAGGACGGCCATCTGCGCACGCTGGATACGCCACGGGCGCCGCAAGGCACCGACCACGCCTATTGGCTGCTACAGGGTGACGACGCGCCACGTGACAGCGTGAGCGCCGTGATCACCTGGCTACTGAGCGAGGCTGCGGCTACCTGACGCATCGTCGGTCACATGCACTAGGTGCATGTGAAACACGCGTCGTTTTCGTTTGAACCCCAAGGCTATGCGGCATCCAATAACTGCACGCGCCACTAGCCCGGCGTCGCACCGGAGTCCTCATGTCCTATCTTCCCGATACCACCCACGCGTCTTTGCTGCACTCGACAGCACAACGATGGTCCGCACCGGCACCATCGACGGTGGAAGCTACGTTGAGCTATCTCGTGCCCGGTGACGCCACGCCGGTGCAATACGCCTACGAACCACCTGCTGGTGTGCCGTGGGAAAGTGGTCATTTCGACGACGTGCCCATCCCCATTGGCGACGCGCGCCGACGGGCTAGCCAGCCGTCCATTCAACGCGAGGGGTTCGAACTGTGGGATGCCCCCACGGCGCTGCGCATCGATCACGATGACGAGGCGATCCGCCGGCTCTACTACCCCGAGCTGGAAGCGCTCGTGTTGTCGGTAACAGGCGGCCATCGCGCCTACGTTTTCGACCACCTCGTGCGCCGACGCGACCCCATCCATACAGGGCTGGATTTCGGACGGGCCAAGCGTGGAGAGGCCGCCGCGCCGAATGCACGCATCCACACCGATTACACCGAGCGTTCCGGGCAACGCAGGCTCGGTCTCGTGTTGGGCACGCATATGCCTGCAGGCCCTGCTCCGCGTTTTTGCATCGTCAACGTATGGCGCTCGTTGCGTGGCCCGGTGCTGGATACGCCGTTGGCCGTCTGCGACGCGCGCAGCGTCGACGCCGGAGAACTCATCGAGGCCGAAGTGCGCTACCCCCGCCGCCAGGGCGAGATCTACCTCGTCGCGCGGGCGCCGCGACATCAATGGTGGTACTACGCCGGTATGGATCTGCATGAGGCGCTCGTCTTCAAACAGTATGACTCGCGACTCGGCGGCGTTTCCCGCTTTGTGCCCCATGCCGCGTTTGCCCATCCCGACGCACCGAGGGACGCACCGCCACGCGTCAGCATCGAGGCGCGTTGCCTGGTGCTGTTCGACTGATCCCCTAGGAAGAGAAAACCATGATCGAGTGCTGGTTCGAATTCGCTAGCAACTACAGTTATCTCAGCGTGATGCGCATCGAGCAGGAGGCGCTCGCACGCGGTGTAACCATCGCGTGGCGCCCCTTCTTGCTCGGGCCGATCTTCCAGTCCCTCGGCTGGAACAATTCCCCCTTTGTGCTGCAGCAGGCCAAGGGGAACTACGTCTGGCAAGACATGCCCCGCCAATGCCGCAAGTACGGCTTGCCCTGGCAGCAGCCCAGCCAGTTCCCGCGGCGCTCGGTGCTGCCCACACGCATTGCGCTGCTCGGCGAGGATCAACCATGGATGGGTGCTTACTGCCGCCGCATCATGCAGATGAATTTTGCTGAGGACCGCGATATCGACAACGTCCATGCCGTCGGCGAAGCACTCACCGAACTCGGCTTGCCCGCCGATCAGTTGCTGCAGGATGCCGGCACTGAGGCCAACAAGCAGCGCCTGCGCGACCGCACTGAGCTCGCCAAGACGCGCGGCATCTTCGGCGCCCCGACGTTCTTTGTCGGCAACGACATGTTCTGGGGCAACGATCGGCTGGATGACGCGCTGGCAGATGCGGCGACCGCGCACCACACCCGGTGACGCCAACACCGACAGATCCATCAGCAATGCACCACAATCCGTAGCACTGAAAGGCTGACACGCCGCCTCACGAACCTTTGGTACGGTGTCCATGTCGCCTACCGTGTCCATCACCCCGGCTCGGCGGACGGCCATGGCAGCCTTGCCGTGCAAGGCGGGCTGCAGGTATTCCTACCACCTGCAGCCCGCTATTCATCATCCACCGGGTGGACGTCGGCCCGCGGCCAGCCACGCCGCCAGACACGCCAGCTTCTGCTCCTTCCGCCATGGCTTCCAGCGGGACATTCCCAGCGTTTTGAGCCGGTCGCTGATGTCGACCGACGACACGCCAAGCTCTGATGCCGCCAGCTCAGGCAACGACTTCTCATCCAGCTCGACCCGCTCGATGCCGCAACCGGAACACGCCGAACGAAGCGCATCACGCACCGCCAACGCTTCCGCCACTGGCACGTGCTCCGCCCATTCGAGGCTGTACGCGAGAAGGTCGGTGACCCAGCCTGCGCGATTCACCAGCAACGCAACGACGACCGTCGCATAACCTGCCGCGGCCATGTCACTAAGCATGGCCTGCAGCCCTTTCGTTGCAGCCGCGTCCTGGCGCCTGCGCCCTTCCTCCACCGCAGCTATCGCGTCGGCGGACGCCTTACCCTCCGGCCCGCGGGGCATCTCGGCAGCAACGCGATAGGGTTCGAAGGAGAGCCGATCGCTCTCGGCTCCGGTGACAAGAACGGTGGAAAGCACGACCTGTGGCACGCCATTCTCCACGGCCACACACACCGCCACCGCACCACCTTTGTGCGCACGCAACCCGATGGCAACCACGCGTGGCGGGCGCTGTCCCTCGGGTGTCATCCGTGGCTCCTGGGGCGATGCCCTTCGCCATTCGTTGCCGAGATCAGATCGATCATGACGACCTCCTCGCTATCCGCGGCGACTTTCATCGACGAACGAGTTGTCCAGAGTTCGATAACTCCGCCGATTCTTCCATGGTCGAGGTGAAGAATCCGAATGGCCGTCTTCCGGGTGCGGATGACGTTGTGGCGATCAGCCCGCAGCCTGCCAGCTCTCCAGCAATGTACGGGTCTGCTCGATCACCGTGGCCTTGAGCAAGGCGCCCTTGGCGGCGTCGATCTCCTTCCAACCCAGCTCATCGAGACAGGCTCCGGGCGGGTAGAAAAACAACAGGATCTGCCCCTTGAGGGTAAGCAGCCGTATCCGCGTTAACTGATCGCGTGAGGTGGTGCCGGTGATACGCGCCAACAGGGCAAGCCGCAGCTTATTCAGTGGCTGCTTAAGGCGCTGCTTCAATAGCTTTGAAGCGCCACTGGGTTCTTCGCCGACCATGTCCCGCGTCACGAACAGGCGCCGGTGAGCCGCCTTGGAATCGGTCAGCACCAGATCCAACGTCACCGCATGGATCTCCAGGAAGGCATCAATCAAGGCACTCGTATCGCCCTGGCGTTTCAACACAGCGAGCGCCCGCTGCATGGACGGCTCGAAACGGGCCCGAATTTCGTCGGCGATGAACTCGGCACAAGCGTGATACACGCCGTCCTTGTTCTCGAAGTAGTACTGCAACGCGGGGGCATTGACGCCCGCCTCCGCCGCGATATCACGCGTCGACGCGCCGGCGAAGCCGTGCTCGCCAAACAACTTGATGGCCGCATCGATGATCCGCTGACGCGTCTCATCGCCGCGTGCGTAGCCGCCGGCCGGGGAGCGTCGGGGACGCCTGGGTTGGCTCATGCACGGGTCTCCTTCGTGTGCCTGACGAATATATCATTTGACAAAGTTATTCCAATCGGAATAAATCTTCCAGCTGGAATACATTTGGACACCACCTCATGCCCGCCCCCTCCGGCTCCACGCCCGGCGAAGCCACGAAAGACCCTGTCACCCCATCCTCGCGCCGATCGAAGGCGGGCAAGATCCTGCTGCCCGTGGCCATCGTGCTGGCCGTGATCGCCCTGCTGGCCCTCGGCTATTGGTGGGCGGTCGGTCGTTTCATGCAAAGCACCGACGATGCGTACCTGCGGGCGGACAACGTCACGGTGGCGCCCAAGGTCAGTGGCTATGTCACCGATGTCTACGTGGGTGACAACGTGACGGTAAAGGCCGGTGACCCGCTGGTTCGCCTGGACGGGCGTCAATATCAGGCCGCATTGGATCAGGCGCAGGCCACCGTCGATGCGCGTGACGCGGATATCCAGCGCGCACAGGCAGGCATCCTGCAGCAGCGCGCCGCCATCGAACAGGCCAAAGCCCAGCAACAAGCCGCGCAGATCAGCAGCCGACACGCGGAAGATGAAGTACGCCGCTACGGCCCGCTGGCCAGCACCGGTGCGGAAAGCAGCGACCAGCTGTCGGTGCTCATCAGCAATCGCGATCAGGCGCAGGCAACGCTCGCCGCCGATACCGCAGCGCTCGACCAGGCGCAGGCAAGGATCGCCGACCTCAACGCGCAGATCGCCCAGGCACACGCACAACTGGAAGCAGCGCAGGCCTCGGCGCGGCAGTCCAAGCTCGACCTGGAAGACACCTTGATCCGCAGCTCGCTCGCCGGCCGCGTGGGCGATCGCTCGGTACGCGTCGGCCAGTATGCGCAGCCCGGCACGCGAATGATGACGGTGGTGCCGGTGCAAAACGTGTATCTCACCGCTAACTTCAAGGAAACCCAGATCGGCCAGATGCGCGCGGGACAGCGCGCCAGCGTGCATATCGATGCGCTCCCCGATACCGAACTGCATGGCGTGGTCGAAAGCTTTGCCCCAGGCACAGGCGCGGAGTTCGCGCTGCTGCCACCGGAGAATGCCACCGGCAACTTCACCAAGATCGTGCAACGCGTACCGGTGCGCATCCGCCTGGATACCGACGAGCAGACCCGCAAACTGCTGGTGCCCGGACTGTCGGTGACGGTGAAGGTGGATACCCGCGCGGCACCTGACGATGGCAAGGCCGCGTCAACGGGAAGCAGTCATGGCTGAGGCAGCTGCCCTGCCTGCCAGCCATCCTGAGCGCGCCAGCGTGGCGGACTGGATCGCGGTAGCGGCCGGTTCGCTCGGCGCGCTGATGGCCACGCTCGATATCTCCATCACCAACTCCGCACTGCCGCAGATCCAGGGTGAAATCGGTGCCACTGGCACCGAAGGCACCTGGATCTCCACCGGCTACTTGATGTCTGAGATCGTGATCATCCCGCTCGCGGCTTGGCTGACCCGCGTGTTCGGTTTGCGCAATTTTCTGCTCGGCTGTGCGGTGCTGTTCATCCTGTTTTCGATGATGTGCGGTATCTCCACCACCCTGATGGCGATGATCATCGGACGCATCGGCCAAGGGCTTACCGGCGGCGCGATGATTCCCACCGCGCAAACCATCATCCGCAGTCGCCTGCCGCTGTCTCAGATGCCCATCGGCATGACGGCCTTCGGCCTGATCGTGCTGCTGGGGCCGCTGCTGGGCCCCGTGCTGGGCGGCTGGCTGACGGAAAATATCAGCTGGAGCTGGTGCTTCTTCATCAATCTGCCGGTGTGTATCGGCCTGATCACCCTGCTGCTAGTCGGCCTGCCGTCGGACAAACCGCACTGGGAAGCCCTGAGAAAAGCCGACTGGCTGGGTGTGTTCGGCCTCTCTATCGGGCTCAGCTCACTCACCGTCGTGCTTGAGGAGGGTCAGCGCGAACGCTGGTTCGAGTCCAGCATGATCATCTGGCTCAGCCTGCTGTCCTTTGCGGGCATGATGCTGATCGCGATCTCGCAGTTCACCGCCAGCAAACCGGTGATGCGCCTGAGCTTGCTGAAGAACCCCCGCTACGCCAGCGTGATCTTCATTGTGCTGGTGGTGGGTGCAGCGCTATACGGCGTGATCTACGTGATCCCGCAGTTCCTGGGCCTGATCGCGGGATACAACGCGGAACAGTCCGGCTGGGTCATGTTGGTATCCGGCGTGCCTGCGTTCTTGATGATGCCGCTCTTGCCACGACTGCTCGGCAAGGTGGACTTTCGCATCCTGGTGATCACCGGCCTGCTGTGTTTCGTAGCGAGCTGCATGCTGGATATCCACTTGACGGCGCAGTCGGTAGGCCACGATTTCTTCTGGTCACAGCTAGTACGCGGTGCCGGCCAGATGCTGGCGATGATGCCGTTGAACCAGGCCTCGATGGCCGCCGTGTCACGCGAAGAGTCGGGCGATGCCGCCGGCATTTACAACATGGCGCGAAACCTCGGCGGGTCGATCGGCCTGGCCATCATCGGCACGGTGATCGATCGGCGTAATACGTTTCACGTGGCCACCATCCGCGAGTCGCTTTCGGCCAACTCGGTACTGGGCCAAGACCGCATGGCGGCCAACTCGGCGGGATGGTTCGCGCAAACCGGCGATATGGCGTACTCGAAGATGCGCGCCCTCGGCCAACTGGCAGCACAGATCCAGCAGCAGGCCTTGGTGATGACGTACTCGGAAATTTTCTACGTGCTGGGCATCGCCCTGCTCTGCTGTATACCGCTGGCTTTGCTGCTGAAGACGCCCAGTCACCATGCGCCACCAGCGACGGGCCATTGAGGATGTTTGTCATGACCACGCTTGAGTCTCGCACGCCGCGCGTTCTGCTGTTGGCGCTGCTTGCTTCGATCACCACCTTGTCGGGCTGCACCGTTGGCCCTGATTACCGCGGCGCCCCCAACGTGCCAACCGGCGCCGCGCAAGGCAATGTCTTTGTGCGCGCGCCCGTCGCAGGCATGGCAACGACACCTGCACCGAGTCAATGGTGGACATCCCTCAACGATCCGCAACTCAATGCGCTGATCGACGCCGCACTCGCCCACAACCAGAACCTGCAAGCGGCGCAGGCCCGTCTGAGGCAGTCGCGCGAGCAATTGCAGCAGCAGCGCACCAAGGCCCTGCCCAGCGTCTCGGTGGATGCGGCGGCGGTACGTCTGCGCGAACCCGATACGTCGTTGCTGCAGTCATCGCAGTCCTCCGGCAACAACGGCTCGCAAAGCGGCCAGACCACGGGCACATCCAAGGGTCGTGGTCCGTTGCAGCTATACACGGCAGACTTTGATGCCTCTTGGGAATTGGATCTGTTCGGTGGCATGCGACGCGCCACGGAGTCGGCGTCGGCACAGGCCGACGCTGTCGAAGCCGACCTTGCCGACACTCAGGTGTCGCTGGCTGCGGAAGTCGCACAAGCGTACATCGGCTTGCGCGACCAACAGCAGCGACTGGTGTTGGCCAATCAGTCCACCGAACTCGCTCAGAAAACGCTCGCACTGGTGCAACAGCGTCGTGCGCACGGCGTTGCCGCCGATGCGGATGTCGAGCGCCAGACCACCCAGGTGGAAAACACTCGCGCGACCTTGATCCCACTCGACGAACAGATCACCGAGTCGCTGGACCAGTTGGCCGTACTCACCGGTCAGGCACCGGGTGCATTGGATCAGGAACTGTCCACGCCCAAGCCATTGCCAACCTTGCCTGCAAGCGTAGCGGTTGATGATCCGGCAACCATGCTGAGACAGCGGCCGGATATCCGCGCGGCCGAACGCCGGCTGGCATCAAGTAGCGCGCAGATCGGTCAGCACACCGCTGACCTGTTTCCCAAGGTGACGCTCATGGGCTTTCTCGGTTCCACCGGCATCAATCCGGCGGATCTCGCCAAGAAGAGCGCCCTTACCTGGCTGGGCGTGCCCTATCTGCAATGGGACGTGTTTGACTTCGGACGCACGCGCAGCACCATTCGTCAGGCCGAAGCCGGCCGCGACGAAGCCGCCGCGAAATACTCGCAAACCGTGCTCACCGCGCTGCAGGACGCCAACAACGCCCTATCCCGCTACGGACACCAGCGCGAAAGCGTTGCTCGCCTGCAGCAGATCGAAGCATCGGCCAACCGATCCGAGACGCTGATGCACCAACGCTACGACGCCGGCGCATCCTCACTGATCGACTTGATGGATACGCAGCGCACGCAATTCAGTGCACAACAGAACCTTGTTGAAGGTCAGGCCGATCTGCTGAAGGACTTCGTATCGCTGCAGAAAAGCCTTGGTCTGGGCTGGCAGTAATCAAGACGTTCCCTGCATGGAACGCGGCATCGAGGGGCGTGCCCCCGATGCCGCACCCATGGCCTCAGTACTTAGCGGAAACGGTAAACATCAGCTGCCGTGGCGCGCTGCGCTGCAACGTCTGGTAGTCACCCGAGAAGGGCGACCCGGCAATGGTGGACGTACCGATATTCTTCCTGTCGAACAGATTGCTGACATCCAGCCGGAACGACCATTCCGGCATGGCACCGCGCGACTTGAGCGTGTAAGAGGCGTACGTGTTGATCTGCCAGAAGTTCGGCACGTAGATGTCGTTCTCGTATGAGAAGGGTTGGCGCAGGTATTCCGTGCTCGTGGCGCCGAATCGCCAGGATTGGAATTTAGCCGACAGGTCGCTTACCACGGACACGATGGGATAGCCGGGCTGGGCCTTGCCCTTGATCGGGAATATCGTATCGTCAACGACGAAATTGTTGTCGTAGAACGAACGAGCCACCGCCAAGCCCTGATAGAACTGGATGTGGTTCGAGAGATCCGCGGTAAGGCCGAGGTCAGCGCCAAAGATATGCATCCTCGGCATCAGGCCAACCGTATTGATCTGCGCAAACTGGCTGCCGACGGCAGCGGACAGAAGTCGGTCGCGTATGACGCTGTAGAACGCGTCGTAAGTCAGCGTGAGGTTGTCGAAGCGATGCGTGGCGCCGGCCGTGAGATTCCAATCTTTTTCAGGGCGGATGGATTGGGCGACCCGGTCGAACTCCTCCTGATTGGATACCGTCCAGGCGGAAGCCGTGTAGCCGATGTTGCCGCGCTGAGCCACGCGATAACCATTCTCCGTTTCAGCAATATCCACAAAAACGTCGGTCTGCGTGCTCGGGCTCCAGAACAGCGAGACATGCGGCAGGAAATTGTTCTTCACCCGTAGCGTTCCGAACGGCGCCTGATCGGGCCCGATGCCACCACCCGTGGTGGAGAAGTCGACGCCCTTGAACCCCACGCCCAACGTCAGCTTGTCTGTGATGGCGTAGTCGTCATGCAGATAGAACTGCTGCGAACGGATACGCCAGTTGGATGCGTTCGCCGTCTGAAAAGCTGGACCGTAGACATCGTAGGGGCCGGTAGTCTTCAGCGGCTCACCCTCACCTAGCAACGGCTCGTCATACCAGGACGTGGTGGCGGCAGACCGGGTGTTTTCCTTCCACAGACCTGCGCTAATCACGTGGTCGCCTACGTTATAGGTGAAATTCAATGTGCCACCCAGGCGGTTCACGCGAGGGCGCTGCACCTGCTCCGAGAACGGCGCGCCTGAAGGTGACGGCGTAGTCGGATCTGCCAGGCTGGCGGACGTTTTACTCTGCGCACCGTACAACTGCACGCTGCCCGTGAGCGACGACGACAACCTGAAGTGATGGGCAATCGTTTCGATGGAATCGTTCGTGGTCTGCCCCGTGTCGTAGGGAATCAACGCCGACAGCTGCCCGCAGGTATACGCGCCGCAAGAAGCATTGGCGTTCTCGGGGAGTGCCATCTGATAAGCGCGCGCATAGTCCGGATACCAGATGTCCGCATTCCAGCCGAGCTTGCGGATCATGTCGAACGACAGGTTGTTGTAACCCCACACCGCCGCATGGCTCGCGGACACGAACAGGGTGAAATCACCCCATGACACATCCTGTTTTGCCTTCAAATCACCACGAAGGAAATCCTGCGTTCCGCCCGTCTGGTATTTGTTCGCTGAGATGTACTGCAGATCGACCAGCACTTCCGGACCATTGGCACCCAGTTTCCCTGTCTGGCCGGAGAAGGTGGTGACCAGCGTCTTGTTGCTGCCATAGGTCTGGCTGATCTCCGCGCTGGGCGTGTCCTTGAGGTTGGCCAGCGAATACACCAGGCCACCGCCATTGGCGCTGCTGGAGAACACGCTTTCACGTGCGGTGCCGGGCGTGATGTCGATGGAGCCGATGGCATCGGGGACGCCGACATTGACCGCGCTCGTACCCGTCATGGACAAGAACCCGTTGTCGTTCAGGGGAACGCCTTCGAACACCACGCCCATCTCGTTCATGCGAAAGCCGCGTACGAAGAGACTAGTCGCCGAGATATCCAGGCCCAGGCTATCGGTCGCCGTGTACGATGCGCCGGGAACGTTCTTCAACAGAGCCAGCGCATTGTTTCCCGACAGCGCCCCATCGAGGTCACTGCGATTGAGCACATACTCGTTGGGGCCGACAAGCTGTATGGCCGCCATCCCGGCGCCACTCGGCGATGCGACGACATCGACGCCCTTCAGGGTTACCGGGGAGTCTTTGGCATGGTTGTCGACCGGAACCGTTTGGCCCTGCGGGCTCGCATCACCGGCGACGCTCACCGTGGAAGCGGCGTTGGCGTCCTGCGCCTGAACTGCATGCGCGCCAAGCCCGAGCAGAAGAGCGGGCAAATGAACCCCGAGCCGGGTGAACGTGCCAGGCGAAAGTCGCTTGCAAGGATCCATGTTCGACGTGGGGAAGTGGCCGAACGGTTGGCTTTTGATCTTGCGGGAAGTCATGGGTACATCCAGATATTTTCAGAGTAGACGTCGCACGTTGATGCGAAGGAAAAGAAATGCGGTGGTGCGTTCAATCGGGTGCATAGGGGTCGTTTTGCACTCTTCTTGGGAGGGGAAATGCATTTTTTGGCAACAGACGCCCACCGCACCGCCCAAGGGCGGGGCGTTGACTGGTGCGTCAAGAGATCAGGTCAGCAAGACCACCCGACGCGACTGGCGAGTGGACGGCTAAACGGCGCGGGGCACTGGCTTCGACAAAAACACTTCGGTAGGCGCACGGGGTGTCCGGCCACGTGCGGATAGGGGCTTCCCATCGTCATGCACGCGACGGAGCAAGGCGCGCATGGGGCGGAATGCATCGCGTAGGCCGTCGAAGGCTTGCATGGCGATTCCCACATGCGTCGACTCGCCATCTTCGACGTACAGGTTCGCCATCACCGTGTCGCTATCCGGAAAGGTGCGCAACACGAGGTGTATGCCTGTGCCGGTCATCGCACCGATCACTCCATCACCCTCGGTGACGGTGAAGTACTCATAGCTGATCGGCAGATGGTTCCGCGCAATGCTTTCCAGGCAGCGTGCCCGGATGGCCTGCGGCTCGGACAGCAGTGCCCTGGGCGCGCTGCAATCGAACCATTCGCCGACGAAATGGATCTTCTTCATAGGGTTTCTCTCGCTTTTCTGGCCGTCTGCCGGACGGCAACAACAACGGGATATCCCGGTGCGCATGCGCACCGGGAAGCAACGGTCAACGTGAGTCAACGTGACTGTGTCGCTGACTGATGTCGCGATACCAACGCGCCGAAGCGTGCAGCAGCGTTACGACAAGACCCGGCGACGACGGTCTGGCGGTTCGACAGGCGAGATAAGCGTTGAGCAGCCGGTCCGGTGTGTGCATCGGCCGACGTGCGTACAGGCGAGGGAGTTGCATGGCTCTGTCCTCGTGAATCGCCGCATGGGCGACACGAGCACGAGCCAACTCAAGTCGTGACGACGTGAGCGGGACGTAGCGCGTGTGCGTCCAGGCGGACGGGATTTAGGAGCGGGTTGTTGCCCGCAGGGGGAGGTCGCATGGGACTAACCGTGGATGTACAGACGCGACGGAGGGCGCAGACCTGCGCTACGGGAGCGCCGATGCATGCGTGCATGGACAATGCGACGCACCGCTTTCATACGCGGGTGCGGCTCGGTGGAAGCTTCGGGAGCCCAGTGGCATTCCAGCGCGCCGGTTACGGCGTTGCGCGACCACCGTGCGCTCAGTGGCACAGTGGTTTGCTGGGTCAAAACGGCCACAGAGTGACGCACGCGGGTGCGGCTGCCGTTCGGTGTCTTGTAAGGATGAAAAGTGCCTACCGCGCGACGGCGGCCCGCACATAGATGGAGCTTGTTGTTCATGACTCACCTCGTGAAGCGCCGGAGGGCGGCGCATGAGGTGAGCCGGACTTTCCTAGTCGTGGAAAGTACCGGCCAACCGGCTGCGGTCGCCGATGGCGCTTACGTTGTTCAACTGGCACGCCAGCACCGGATGAGTGCATCCGCGGTTGGCGCATCGAGTAGGAGGGTTACTGTCCATTTCTCGCTGTTGGGTTATCAGACAAGTGCCTAGGGGTGTCCCCGTAGGCCGCGGCAGCTTACTCACGCGGCTATGCGGGTGTCAACGCGATTTGCCTATGAAATCACGAGTCTTTTGAAGACCGTGTCACCTACCCTTCGCCGGGCTTGCCCGTACCTGAAGTCCCGCGCAATGAGGCATCCACGGCCCATGCCACGGGATCACCCCGCCATGACGATGGGTATTGCGGAAACGGGTTGGTGATATCGGTCTCCACGTCCCGTCAGCGGCCCGCTTGCATTTATTTGACTAGTCAGATAGTGTGCCAAACACCATGGCGGAACACCCCGTGGACGCATCGTTGATCTCCGATCACGCCTGCGCCTCGACTTGTTTCGCCTTCTTTCTGTCCATTTATTTGACTTATCAAATAAATGGACATGCCAGCCCACAGTCATCGGCACCCCACCGGACTTCAGCATGAATCCGCAATCACCCGCAGCCTCCCCCGCCCCACTGACTGGGGCGCGGTTCGCGCTTGGCGCTATCGCCGTTGCGCTGGCCACCTTCATGAACGTACTGGACTCTTCCATTGCCAACGTCGCCGTGCCGACCATCTCCGGCAACCTCGGCGTATCAGTGGACGAAGGCACGTGGGTCATCACGCTATTCGCGGCAGCCAACGCCATCTCCATTCCACTCACGGGATGGCTCACGCAACGCATCGGCCAGGTGCGGTTGTTCGTCGGCTCGATCCTGCTGTTCGTATTCTCGTCCTGGCTCTGCGGCGTATCCCCGACACTGCCGATCCTGCTGGCCTCGCGCATCCTTCAGGGCGCCGCCGCCGGTCCGTTGGTGCCGCTGTCCCAGGCGTTGCTGCTCACTACCTTTCCCAAGGAGAAAAGCTCCAGCGCACTATCGCTTTGGGCCATGACCGCAACAGTAGGCCCCATCGCCGGCCCTGCGCTCGGGGGCTGGATTACCGACAGCTACAGTTGGTCGTGGATCTTCTACATCAACATACCCGTGGGCTTGTTCGCCGCCGCTGTGGTGTGGCTGCTCTATCGCGATCGCGAAACACCAACGCGGAAACTGCCGATCGACAAGATGGGCCTGCTTTCGCTCGTTGCGTGGGTGGCCGCATTGCAGATCCTGCTCGACAAGGGCAAGGACCTCGACTGGTTCGACTCGCCAGTTATCTGCGTGTTGGCCGTGTTCGCCGCCATCGCCTTTGCGTTCTTCCTTATCTGGGAGTTGACCGAGGAGAAACCCGTTGTCGACTTGCGGCTCTTCGCGGGCCGGAATTTCCTAGGTGGCACTATTGCCATCTCCGTGGCTTACGCAGTGTTCTTCGCCAACCTGGTGCTGTTGCCGCAATGGATCCAGGAGTACCTCGGCTATCGCTCGGTGGACGCCGGCCTGGTCACGGCGCCACTGGGCATATTCGCCGTTTTGCTAGCGCCGGTCATGGGCAAGATCATGCCGAAGTCCGACGCACGCGTGCTTGCCACGCTGGCCTTTGTGGGTTTCGCCGTGGTGTTCTTCATGCGCTCCAACTACACCACCAGCGTAGACGTCTATACCCTCGTGCTGCCTACGCTGCTGCAGGGCATACCGACGGCGCTGTTCTTTGTGCCGCTGACCGCCATCATCCTGTCCGGCCTGACACCGGACAGGATTCCCGCGGCGGCTGGCCTGTCGAACTTCGTGCGTGTGTTTGCGGGCGCGGTGGGCACGTCGTTGTTCAGCACGGCGTGGAGCAATCGCACGATCCTGCATCACGCGCAGTTGGTGGAGCAGGCCACGCCGTACAATGCGACGTTCGTCCACAGCATCGCCGCCTTGCAGGGAACGCTCCATATCGGTGCCGACCGCGCCATGGCATTCTTCGAGGGTCAACTGACGGCGCAGGCTGCCATGCTCGGCCTCAACGATGTCTTTTGGCTGTCGGCGATCCTGTTTGTCGCCATCATTCCCCTGATCTGGGTTACCCACCCCGGAAAAGGTGCAGGAGCCGGCGCGGCGGCAGCTGGACACTGATGACAAAGCCGTTTTGAACAGCGAGGCAGTCCATGGACCACTACAACAGGAAGAACTTCACGGTCACGCAAAGCATGGGCTTCATGCTGTCCAAGTCACGTAACTTGGTGGCAGCCGATATGGATACGGCGCTCAAGGACCTGGGTGTGACCAGCCAGCAGATGGGCATCTTCCTTTCGCTGGCCCGTGGCCTCGCGCGTACGCCATTCGAGCTGTCCAAGCTGCTGGCCATCGACAGCGGACTGATGACGCGCATGCTCGACAAGCTGGAGTCGCAGGATCTACTGACTCGCAATCGAAGCGATGAAGATCGTCGCGTATTTCATCTTGAGCTCACCGATGAAGGTCATGCGATCGCCGAGAAAATCTCGGACATCGCACCCCAGGTATTGAACCGCCGGCTACGGCGCTTCAGCAAAACCGAATTCACTGAGCTGAAGCGCCTGCTTACCAAGTTCATCGGTGAAAGCCAGGACGGTGAGCCCACCTAACGGAGGGGCCGGCACGTTATGCAGGCCTCACTCTGGCGAAACGCCGGGTTTTAGTCGGAATTACTGCCTGGGCTGCTCGCGGCACTACCCACGTTTTTCCGGTGCCAGCGATGCGATGCGCTCCCTCGCAACGTGATTGTGCGGATCAATCTTCAGGACCTCCCGATAACTGGACATCGCCAACACCGGCTTTCCCGCTACTTCGTAAGCGGCGCCCAGGTCGGCCCACGCATCGATGCTCTTGGGATAAACGTGAGTCCAGAGCTGGCACAAACCAATGGCATCATCGCTACGTCCAATGTCCAGCAGCGAGGAGAACCACGCCGCAAAGGTGTCGTCGAGTATGCGGAACGCTGGGTGATCCTTTGTATAAGCGGCATACGCCTCGATCGCGTTGCTGAAGCCACGATCGTGAAGCAACTTCGCAAAGCCCTGCACGGAGGGGCTGGCGCCTGCTGCGGGGCGATACGCCATATGCAGCACACCCGCAGGAACATGGTTGGACGCAGGTGTTGCCGCCATGAATCGAGCCGCGGCCGGATCCGATCTCAGCTTTGCATCCAGAAACGCGAGCGTATAGCGGGCGATCCATGCATAGCTTTCCTCCCGCTCCTCCAGCGTGATTCCTTTGCGACTGGTTTCGCTAAGAAAGCGAAGGCCGTCGTCCGACAGGTCATCGTGGGACAGCTTGAGCAAACCGATTTCGGTCACGTCCGCGTGATGGATGCGCGCGACGAAACTGCCAGGCCGGGAGTCGATGCCCGGTCCCAACGGATCCTCCTTATCGGCGAAGAAGAGCAACGGCACGGTGATCCGATCCGGCGTCACGTCCGGTGCGGCAGCCAGCATCTTGGGGAAATAGCGAACGGAACCATCCAGATCCACTAGGGCATGGATGCGGCCATCCGCAACGGCCGCGAAGGTGCTGGCCATGCCGCCCCAGCTATATCCGACGACACCGACGTTGCCTGGATCCACATCAGGGAGAGTGGCGGCATAGCCGATCAGGAATCCTATGTCCGCCGCTTGCGCCCGAGTGCTTTCTACGTCGTCCGCCACGCGACCATCGGTCATGTAGCGAGCATGCGCACCATGCGATGGGCTGGCGATCACCACATAGCCATGACTCGCGAGATATTCGCAGAGCATGTCACTCTCGAATGCCGCCGAGCTGTCGCTCGGCGCGTAGATGATCAGCGGAAACTGTCCCTGTTCGGCTGGTGCATCGCCGGTGGCATGGACAGCTTGCTGGCGCACGCTATCGATGTGGGCAGCGCTGGCACCCAAGGCGAGGTATTCGCGCAGCGCCTGTTCCGCACGATGTTTCGCTTCGTCCGCGCCTAGATCGAACCGATCATCGGTCGCCATCAGCTGTAGATAGTCGTCATAGATAAGCGCGCGACCCGGCGACGCTGCGGGATACCAGATCAAGGTCTGTATCGGACGTGCCTGCGGCCCGTGATCGGCCTCCCCCGTGACGGCATCGAAACCATTGCGATAACTTCGACTGGCGTCGTACTGCTGGACCACCTTAAAGCCGACCGCATGGGTGCCGTACTCGGCGCGGAACTGGAAACCTTCGCTGGCAGCAGTCGGCGCGGCCACCCATAGAGCCAGGCAAATAGCTAACCAACGCATACAGTTCGATCCTTTCGAGGAGAGGACGGGTGTCTCTATGAACCGGTCAAGCGGAGCCGCCCGAGTTTGCCGCAACAAAGGAATCCGTGCATCGGGCTGAAGACGGATGCCACACCCCGAGCAGGGCAGCATTCATGGTCGTTTGCGACTTACTTCAGCGCGATTGCTTTGCCGACAAGAAGCCCGTGACGGCTTCCGCATGGATAGGAAGTCGCCGCAAGAATTCGGTTTGCAGAAAATCGACGAACCGACGCACGCGCAGCGGCTGGAAAACGTTGGAGTGATACATCGCATGGATGGGCGTGGATGAAGACCACGCGGGCGCGTTGACGAGCATCAACCTGCCTTCCTGCACATCCGCGGCCACTGCCCAAAGCTGCCGGTAGGCAAACCCGCGACCGAGTACGGCCCAGGTGCGTATGACTTCGCTGTCGGTGCATTCGTGATAACGGCGAACACGTACGACCTCGTCGCCCAGTCGCCACTCATTGCGTGGTCCGGCATTGGTGGTGAGCACCAGCGTCGGCAGATCTGCCAGATCCTCCGGGCGTGATGGCATGCCATGAGTCGCGATACACGTGGGTGACGCGCAGACCACGCGCCAGCTATCGGCAAGATGCCGCGCCACGAGGTCGCCGTTCTCCAATGGCCCCACGCGAATGGCGACATCGATGTCGTCCGGCACGAAGCGAGAGAGCGAATCCGATAGCGTCAACGCCACGCGGACGTCCGGATGGTTCACCATGAAGCTGTCGAGAATATGGACCAGCAGGTTGCGCCCGAGGTCGGAAGGCGCCGACACGCGCAACGTACCGCTGACTTCGCCCGTACCACTTCGCACAGCGCGCTCGGCTTCCTTCATGGTTTCAATCGCGACCCGACAGGATGCGATGTAGATGCGCCCCTCCTCCGTCAGGCGCAATTGACGCGTCGTGCGTTCGAAGAGTCGCGCGCCAAGCATGGCCTCCACCCGTTGGACGCAGGCGCTGGCAGCCGCCGGTGAAAGCCCCGCCCGACGCCCTGCCGCGGACATGCTGCACAGGTCGGCCGCATCAATGAGGAGCTGCATGTCGCTGAAGCGGTTCATGAGGTTCGGCTCCGGATACGGGGTTCACCCCAGGATGATCTTCAAAGTGAATTTGAAGGTCAATAAAAATACAGGCCAATTATCAAATGGAAGCCCACAGGGGACGATGCCCCTCATCCCCAACGCACTGAAGGTGCCGCCATGTCACGCGCAAAGCTCATCCTGCTCGCCGCCTCCCTCGCCTCACTGGCCGTACCCCCCATGCTGTCCGCCCAGGAAGCGATGAAGCACGGCGAGAATGCCAGCGAACACGTCATGGTCCCCAAGGAGCTGGTCGGCGCCTGGACGCTGGTCCGCTGCGACAACGTCTATCCCGATGGCCATCGCGTGGAACTCTACGGCCCCAACCCGGAGGGCATGTGGCTGATCGACGCCCAGGGCGACTACATGATGCAAATCGTGCGCGCGAAGCGCATGCCATTTGCCGCAAATGACAAATCCAAGGGCACCGCAGACGAGTACCGCGCCGCCTCCATGGACAGCAACGCCCACTACGGTCACATCAGTGCAGATGCCAACGCCATGCGCAGCGAGATCGTGCATGCATCCTTCCCCAACTGGGATGGAAAAGGCGGTGGCTCGAGCTACACCATCAACGGCGACGAACTGACCTATACCGTTGCCAAGCCATCCAGCGGCGCCGCGGAAGGCGCACATGGCGAGGTCGTGTGGCGCCACGTTCATTCATAAGGGTATGAATGGAGGCCGCGAGGACAGAGGCGACCTCCAACCTAGTCCGTCGACATCGGACCATCGGCCAACCTGGAGGCGGTCTCCCGACCGCCCTCACCCATGGCCGATCCTAAAATATCGACTGCCCAGTCATGGAGGTCAGCATTTCCAGCGCCTGGCAGCCAGCCAGTGAGTTGCCATTGGCATCGAGCCCTGGCGACCACACGCACACGGCCATCTCACCGGGAAGCACGGCGACGATGCCACCACCCACGCCGCTCTTCGCTGGCAGCCCAACGCGATAGACAAAGTCGCCTGCCGCATCATAGGTGCCGCAGGTCAGCATGAGCGCGGACAAGCGCTTGGCCGAACTTGGATCAACAACCTGCTTGCCGGTAAGCGGCACAACGCCACCATTGGCCAGGAAGAGAGCCGCCTTGGCGATCTCGACGCAGTTCATGGTGATGGCACAGTAACGGCAATACGCGTCGACCACGACGTCCGGCGGCATGTCCATGTTGCCGAAGCTTGCCATGAAGTGCGCCATCGCGAGGTGGCGATGGTCGTGTTGTAGTTCTGACTGGGCGACATGAACGTCGTAGCCAATGTCGGCGACACCCGACAACGCATGGATGAACTCGACGAGCGCGGTTTCAGCCCTCGAAAAATGACGGCACAGCACGTCGGTGACAACCAGAGCGCCCGCATTGAGGAAGGGATTTCGTGGCTTGCCACGCTCGCTCTCGAGCTGAACCAGCGAGTTGAATGCGGTCCCTGATGGCTCGCGGCCAACGCGTTGCCACAGCTTGTCCCCTAAAAGCTGGAACGCCAGCGTGCACGAGAACAGTTTCGAAATGCTCTGAATCGAGAAACGCTCATGGGCATCGCCAATGGTATGGATCGCGCCGTCAAGCGTGACCACCGCCATGCCGAACTTGTCAGCCGGCACGCTCGCAAGCTCGGGAATGTAATCAGCGACGTGCCCCGCACCAATCCACGGTGCGATTTCGGCATGGATGCGTTCGAGGATCGACGGGTAGTTCGGATGGGTCATTAGAGGAAAGCGAGAAGCCGATCGGATCTGGTTGGCGATGATAGCTCGTCGCGTCACCCTGATGACCAGCAAGGACGATGGCATCAGCTATAAGCAGGGAGCGCACCATCGTTCCGCGGGAACGTCGAACGATCAGGGTGCATCACCCGGCGCGGAATCGAGGAAAACGTAGAGTGCAGCGATCTTTCCATCGCGAACGATGATCACATCCCAGCCGGTGTAATCGGGCGACTCACCGCGTGGACCGGAGCCCCACGCCAAGCGAGCGGCATTGTGGAGAACCTGGGGCTTGCTGTGCGGCGTGTACACGAAATGCGGATGTGTGGCGCGAAGATCGCCGGAGAATGTGTCGAGCGCGTCATGACCTGCGATCACAGCGATCGGCGTATAGACCACACAGTCTTCGGTATAGAGCTCCTTGATGGCGGCGCGGCGACGTGTTGCGTCCCCCTCGCCAAACACCTCTTGAAGATTGCGATGAAGCAGTTCGTGGATACGGTCACTCATGGCATGTCTCCTTGGTCAGTGAAGCGGAAAATCGATGTGGTGATGTATGGCTGTATTTCTTTCGGCGCGATGAAGGCCTGGATGCTGTTGGGCAGCGCAAAAGCGAGCACCGACCGACGCGGCCAAGGCCGCGCCGGTTGGCATCTCAGGCACGGCGACCATCGAAGCTGACACGACCGCCGCCAAAGGCGATCACGTTCAACAGGCCACCCGCTATCGCCACGTTCTTGAAGAAGTGGATGAACTGGTTTTGGTCACCGAGGTGGTTGTGGAAAAACAGCGCCGTCACGAGCGTGAACAGGAACATGACTGAAGCGACGATGCGCGTGCGGTAACCCAGCAGCAGCGTGATACCACCGGCAAGTTCGACGAACGCGGAGAGTGCGAACGCCACCGATGGCAACGGCAACCCAACGGATTGGATGTAACCGATGGTCATCGCGGGAGCGGCGAGCTTGGAAAGCCCCGCCAGGATGAAGAGTGTGCTGATCATCAGGCGTCCCACGGCGGGAACGACGGTGGTGACGACACTGGGAGTGGCCGAGGGAACAGTGGCCGTTTCTACATAAGTCTGGTTGCTCATGGGAATGTCCTCTGGGATGGATGGTTTGTATGGAGGGTGGTGGTGCGGGGATGGACGGCCGGCCTATGCATGACCGACCGCTTGAAAGATGTGGCTCAGATCTGGGCCTGACCGCCGTCGACGAAGAGCTCGGTGCCGGCGACGAAGCTCGCGTCCGAAGAGGCAAGAAAAACTGCAGCGCCGGCCACCTCGTCGGGATCACCCACGCGTCCGAGCGGGACGGTGGTCGCCATGTAATCGAGCAGGCCCTGTTGCTGCGCCGCGTCCGGGCCGGCGAGGTCGACCAGGCCGGGCGTCTTGATCGGGCCTGGGCTGATCACGTTCACGCGAATGCCGCGCGACTTGAGGTCGAGCGTCCAGCTCCGGGCAAAGTTGCGCACGGCAGCTTTCGATGCGCTGTAGACGCTGAAAGCGGGCGTGCCTTTCACGCTTACGTTGGAACCGGTGAGGATCACCGATGCGCCGTCGACCAACAGCGGTAGCGCCTTCTGCACGGTGAAGATCACGCTCTTCACGTTGCGCCCGAAGGTTTCGTCGTACTGCTCTTCGGTGATGGAGCCCAAGGGCAGCATCGAGCCGCCACCGGCATTGACGAACAACACGTCGATGCGGCCTGCCTGCGTCTTGACGCGTTCGTAGAGGCGATTGAGATCGCTGAGGTTGCTCGAATCCGCCTGGACGCCCGTGGCCCGTGGCCCGATAGCCGACACGGCGGCATCGAGTTCGGCCTGCCGGCGACCAGTGACAAAAACCTGAGCGCCTTCGGATGCAAAACGCTTGGCGGTAGCGAAGCCGATACCAGTGGTGCCACCGGTCACGACGGCGACCTTTCCTTCGAGTTTCCTAGCCATGATGTGTCTCCTGCATGGGGTTGAGTGCTGCTGCAGGACAAATCTAGGGCTGCGTGCTACTTTTCGAAATAGAAATGAATGAAAACCATCGTTGCAGGAATGTCAATGATGAAACTGCCGGATTTCGAAGGGCTGGCGATGTTCGCGAAGGTGGCCGAAGAAGGCTCGTTCGCCGGAGCGGCCACGGCCATGGGCGTGTCGGTTGCCACGGTGTCCCGCGCAGTCACGCGCCTGGAAGAGCGCCTGGGCGGCCGCTTGTTCAACCGCACGTCCCGACGGCTCGCCCTCACGGACTACGGCCACTCGCTCGCCGAGCGAGCCGCAAAGATCTATGCCGATGCGGAGGAAGCCGAAGACTTTGCGCGCGAGACGTCGAGCCGGCCACGCGGCCTGGTCAAACTCGCGGCACCGCTCTCGTTCGGCGCCCGCTGGGTAGCGCCGTTACTACCTGAGTTTTTCCGGACCTATCCGGACATTTCCGTCGATCTTCATCTCACGGATTCGCATGCCGACCTGATCGGCGAGGGTTTCGACGCTGCGTTGCGCGTCGCCATTCTGGAAGATTCCTCGCTGGTCGCGCGGCTCATTGCACCGGTGCGCCGGTTTGTCGTGGCGTCGCCTACCTATCTGTCCCGTTATGGTCGCCCCCAGCATCCGCATGACCTGGGCGCGCATCAGTGCCTCACCTACGTCAACCGGAGCAAGCGCGACGTCTGGCGTTTTACCCACGCGAACGGCGAGGAATGCATGGTCACGCCAACCGGCATGTTGCGCACGACGAGTGTGGAAGCACAGCTGCCGACCGTGCTCGCCGGACTCGCCATTACCGAACTACCTGAATTTGCCGCAGCGCCCTACCTTCGGGACAAGCAGCTTGAATCCATTATTCCTGACTGGCGTTTGCCGGAAGGTGGCTTGTACTTCGTTACGCCGACTGCCCGGGCGCGGCCGGCCAAGGTGAGCGCGCTGGCCGACTTTTTCATCGCCAAGCTGACATCGGCGGAATGGCGAGCAGAGACATTGCCGAATGGGAAGTCGACCGGCCGCCGTGGCAAGCACGCATAACCGGATCATGGAAACCAACCGCATCATCCGGCGACTGGCTCCCCTGAAGCAGCTCATGGGCGAGCTGTTTCGCGACTTGGCGACCTTGCTGAAACCCGGTCCGCGGATGGTGGATCAGGCCGAAGCGATTGCCTCCGTGCTGCTAGCCATCGCCATCGCGCAACTGGCAGGCACGCGCAATGTGGGATGGGCCGCTTTCAGTGGCTTCATGGTCATACGCTCGCATCTCTCCGCCAGCACGCAACGCGCGGCGTTGCGCGTGCTCGGCACCGTGCTCGGTGCCCTCGGCGGCTACGTCGTCGCCACGCAGATCGTCGGGCATCCGCTCTGGGCCAGCCTTTCGCTAGGCCTTGTAGTCACCGCCACCATGTACATGGTGCTGGTCGGTCGACGACCGTATGCGTGGCTGTTCACCGGCCTGACCTTTCTCATGGTCGTGGTCGAAAGCGTCGTTCCGCAGGCAAGCTCGCCCGCTTCATACGCGGTATCGCGCGTGGCGGAGATTTTGATCGGCACGTCAGCCAGCCTGATCATCAGTTATCTGTCGTCGAAGACCTTGCGCCGCTGGATACCGGGCCAGCCGCCCAAACTGGCGGTTTCCCAGTTCGGATGGCACACGAACGCGGCATGGCACGCACTGCAGGCCGGCATCGCCGCGGCGCTGGTTCCGCTGTTCTATCGCTGGGTCGCTATTCCTGCGCTGATCCAGGCCGGCATCACGGTGATGGCGGTGATGGCTGTTCCTCTGGCCAGTCTCGACACGAATCGCAGAGTCGTCTCGACACGCATGGTCCATCGCTTCATTGGCTGCAGCCTGGGCGCCCTGCTGGCCATCGCCATTCTGTTGTCCTGCGGTCACAACGCTGTGCTCATCACGCTCGGCGTGTGCCTTGGCGTGGCGATAGGCCGCCATATCGAGAACGGCCCGCATCGTTACGGTTACATCGGCGTGCAGTTCGCACTCGCCTTCCTCGTGGTGCTGGTGCCCGACCGCTACGCCAGCGCGGATATCGGGCCGGGCGTGGAGCGCTTGCTCGGCATCCTGGCCGGCTTTGCCATGCTGGTGCTGACACAGCAGCTATTCCGGGCAATGCGCGCCCTGCCCTCGCGCATTGCCGGTATGAGGCGGCGCTGACAACGGCTTCGCGCGCCACGGTGAAGCATGGACACGGCGACGCTTCCGCCTGGAAACGGGACTAGCCCACATACTGCCGGGGAGTATGTGATATATATACCCCACCCCAGTATAGGCGAGGCATCGACATGCCCCATTCCGTTGAAGAAAAAAAACGCGTCCTGGCGCGCGTCCGCCGCGTGCGGGGCCAGCTCGACGCGCTGGAAAACGCGCTGGAGAGCGGCGCGGAATGCGGACCGATCCTCCAGCAGATTGCCGCCGTGCGCGGTGCGATCAACGGGTTGATGGCCGGCGTGCTGGAAAGTCATTTGCGCGAAGAGTTCTCGCATCTGGCGAACGCCAAAGGCACGCCGGAGAAATCCATCGACGAAGTCGTTTCCCTCGTGCGCTCGTATCTGCGCTGACCTGTTCCGGCGCCTGCCCATAAGGCAGCGCCCTCTGTTTCCCTTGTTTCGAGGATTGTCATGAAATCACGTGCTGCTGTTGCATTCGGACCCGGCCAGCCCCTGCAGATCGTCGAGATCGACGTCGAGCCGCCCCGCAAAGGCGAAGTGCTGGTGAAGATCACCCACACCGGCGTGTGCCATACCGATGCGTTTACGCTGTCCGGCGATGATCCGGAAGGCCTGTTCCCCGTCGTGCTCGGACACGAAGGTGCGGGCGTGGTGGTGGAAGTCGGTGAAGGCGTCACCAGCGTAAAGCCCGGCGATCACGTGATTCCGCTCTACACCGCCGAGTGCGGCGAGTGCCTGTTCTGCAAGAGCGGCAAGACCAACCTGTGCGTGTCCGTGCGTGCCACGCAGGGCAAGGGCGTGATGCCCGACGGCACCAGCCGTTTCAGCTACAACGGGCAGCCGATCTATCACTACATGGGCTGCTCCACTTTCAGCGAATACACCGTGGTCGCCGAGGTGTCGCTCGCCAAGATCAGTGCGGATGCCAACCCTGAGCAGGTGTGCTTGCTGGGCTGCGGTGTCACCACAGGTCTTGGTGCAGTGAAGAACACCGCCAAGGTGCAGGAAGGTGATTCGGTAGCCGTGTTTGGCCTGGGTGGCATCGGCTTGGCGGTGATCCAGGGCGCCAAGCTGGCCAAAGCCGGACGCATCATTGCGATCGACACCAACCCCGGCAAGTTCGAACTCGCACGCCGTTTCGGCGCCACCGAGTGCGTGAATCCCAAGGATTTCGACAAACCGATCCAGCAGGTAATCGTAGAGATGACTGGCTGGGGCGTGGACCACAGCTTCGAGTGCATCGGTAACGTCAATGTCATGCGCGCGGCGCTGGAGTGCGCGCATCGCGGTTGGGGTCAGTCAGTCATCATCGGCGTGGCTGGTGCCGGGCAGGAAATCTCCACGCGCCCGTTCCAGTTGGTAACGGGACGCAAGTGGCTGGGCACCGCTTTCGGCGGCGTAAAGGGACGCTCGCAGTTGCCCGGCATGGTGGAAGACGCCATGGCCGGCAAGATCGAACTGGAACCGTTCGTGACGCATACGAAGCCACTTACCGGCATCAACGAAGCGTTCGACCTGATGCACGAAGGCAAGTCGATCCGTACCGTCGTCCACTTCTGATGCACGAGAAACCATCGTCGGCGCCATGCCGACGATGGTTTCTCGTTAGTGCAACCAAAGAAAAAGAAAGCTCCGCGTCCTTGCGGAGCCCTCTTCCCGCTCAGTGTTGATGCGACAGTGCGGTCGGCGTGGCGATGAAGCCATGCTGCTGATGGTTCGCATCGAGGTAATAGCCGGACACCACGCCAAAGTTGTTGATAGTGGTGGCCGCCGTGCCGGTCGAACCGGGCATGTCGAGCTGGATGAACTTGCCATCCTGCAGGATGAAGGAATGCATCGGGCCCGTGGCGCCCCAGAAATAGCCGGCGATCTGCCCAACGTCATTGATGGCAAAAATCACCGTGTTGCTGGCGCCGGGCACGTCGATCGTGGTGATCGTTCCGTTCGCGTCGCGATAGAAACCGTGCGGTTGGGGCGCCTTCGGATTGGTGTCCCAATAGCCGACGGACTGGTTGAGGTCATTGATGCCCAGCGGATAGGTTTCGACGGAACCCGCCACATCGAACGGCGTGTCCCAGCCATGTCCGCGACGCAGAATGCCGTGGAACGCACCATCGGCACCCCAGTACACGCCCAGAATGGTGCCGAACTCGTTGTAGCCGTCCACGTTCGAGTTGGGATGACCGGGGAAGTCCACCGTCTCGAAATGCTTACCGTTGATGACAAAGCCATGCTGCGCGCCGGCTGCGTCTGCATAGCCACCGTAGGTGTTGCCCAAATCGTTGGGACCACCCGCCGCACTGAAGTAAGTGCCCAACATCGTCGGGTCGAGCGATTCGAAACGGCCATGGCGATACACCATGGCATGCGCAGTGCCGCCGTTAAGGGCGAACTGGCCGCCCAGGTCACCAAAATCGTTGATGCCCCAGAAGATGGTCTGTGACGAGCCGGGATAATCGAGCGTCTGGTAGGTATAGCTGCCGGGCGTCGGGGCGGTGCCGCTGTCCGCGGAAGCAACGCCCGCAAGGCTGGCGAAGGCCAGCGCGAAAGCAACTGCGGCCCTTGTGAGGCGGCCGTATGTAGCGCGATGATTCGACATGACTTCTATCCTCTCTTGGATGCGACGGGTGATGGCATTCCCTGGGCTTGTTGTCGTTCCGAATACCGCCATCTCTCCTTACAGCGCAAAAAGGGAGTCGATAGCGACACGACCAAAGGAAGGTCGACACACATGAACGCAGAGCCGCAGATCACCCAGGTGCTTTCGCGCGCCGCCAACGGCGATGCCGCGGCGTTCGATACCTTGATCCCAAAGATCTACACAACCCTGCGCCGCCTTGCACAGCACCAGCGCGCACGCGAAGCCGTGCATACGTTGGAAACCACCGCGCTGGTCCACGAGGCCTACCTGAAGCTGATCGCCAGCGACGAACTCGCCTTCGCCGATCGCGCCCATCTGTATGCGTACATGAGCCGCGTGATGCGGCATCTGCTGATCGACCACGCGCGACGCCGGAAGGCACAGAAACGCCAGGCACCCGAGCTGACGGCTGCGCAGGATGCATCAGACATCATCGATGTACTCGCCATCGACGAGGCGCTGACCCGGCTGGCCGCCACCGACGAGCGCCTCGCTCGCGTGGCCGAGCTGCGTCTGTTCGCGGACCTGTCGAGTGCGGAGATCGCCGAGGCGCTGGACGTCACGTCACGCACGGTGGAGCGCGACTGGCTCAAGGCGCGCACCTTCCTGGCCGCCTGCCTGATGCCCGATGCGTAAGCGATGTCGCAATCTGCCCGTTGAATACGCTATAGGGGTAAATCCGTTGAGCAACTTGCGCCGCCCATGAACTCCGCCTTCGCCGAACGGTGGCATGAAATCGAACCGCTGATCGATCAGCTATTCGACGTGCCCGCCCATGAGCGAATCGAATGGCTGCGCAAACACTGCAACGACACCACCTTGCGCGCCCTGGTGGCGCAGGCGCTCGACAACGCATCCGGCGTGGAGGCGCTCGAACGTGGCATGGAACAATGGTTGCCGACGCTCGCGGATGAGTCGGCCGATGCCCTACCGACCATCGACGGATATCGCGTGCTCCGTTTTGTCGGCGCAGGGGGCATGGCCAGCGTGTTCGAGGCAGAACGCGAACTACCCGGCGGCCCGCAGACGGTAGCGTTGAAGCTGTTGCGCATCGACGTGCATGATGCCGACGAGCGTCGGCGTTTTCTCCGCGAGCAACGCATACTCGCGCGGTTGCAGCATCCACACATCGCGCAACTGCTCGACGCGGGGTTCTCCCCTTCAGGAACGCCGTTCCTCGCGCTGGAATTCGTCGCCGGCGACGACCTGATGTCGCACTGCGCACTGCGCAGCCTGTCCCAGCGCGAGCGCCTCCGACTGTTCCTGGACGTGTGCTCTGCCGTCGACCATGCGCACCGCAACTTGATCGTGCATCGCGACCTGAAACCCAACAACGTGCTGGTCGGTGCGGATGGTTGCGTCAAGCTAGTGGACTTCGGCATCGCCAAACTGCTTACGGGCGACGGTGAGCGTACGCGCACCGAAGCGCGCCGCCTTACCCGCTCGTACGCAGCCCCCGAACAACTGGCCGGCGATGCCGCCACCACCGCCATTGACGTTTATGCCCTGGGTGTACTGCTCGCCGAACTGCTCGGCGATCAGCAGCCGCATCGCAACGACGACGCCCACGCGAAAGCCTCCGTTTTCGACGACGAAGCCCTACGGCGAACGCTTGGCGTGGACCTCCACGCCATGGTGCAGGAAGCCACCCGCGCCGATCCCGCACGCCGCTATGCGAGCGCAGCCGCCTTTGGCGCCGACATCCAGCGCTATCTCGAGGGCAAGCCTCTGCAGGCCCGGACGGATACGCTGGCCTATCGCGCGCTGACGTTCGCCAAACGCCACACCCTTGCCGTCTCCATCGGCATCGTCACCGCAACGTTGCTTGCGGGCGCAACGGTGATCGGGTTGCACGAAGCCCGGCTTGCGCGACAATCCGCGCGAGATGCGCACGCGCAAGCGGTGACCGCTTTCGGCGAGGCCCAGCGCGCGGATGCCCTCAAGACCTTTATGGAAGAGCTGTTCGACAGCGCCACGCATGGCACCGAATCGAACGAGACTGCGGAAGAGCTGCTGGCGCGCGGCCGCGAGCGTGCCGATCGGGATTTCTCCATGCAGCCGGCGCTACGCGCGGAGATCCTTGCCTTGGTCGGTGACCTTGAACGCCGCAGCGGCCATCCGGAGCGCGCGTGGCAGCCACTGGAGGAAGCCGCGACACTGGCCAATGCCCAGTTTGGCGCCACCGACCAGCGCACGATGCACATCGAATACCTGCTCGCGAAGGAGGCCGACGAACTCGGCCGCGTGCGCGAGGCGACGGCGCGATTGCAGCATGCCATCGACGCCTTTGAAACCGGTCCGGAGCGTGACTCGCCCGAGGCCGTACAGGCGCTGGCGTGGCTGGCAGGTTTGGACGAGCGCATCGGCGAGTCGGCAAAAGCCATCACGCTCGGCGAGCAAGATGTAGCGCTGGCCCGCCGCATTCTCCCGAGCGACAGCGAGGCCTTGACCGAAGCCGTACTGAATCTGGGTTGGATCTTCGGCGATGCCGGCCAGCCGGAGCGGGCCGAGCCGTTGTTGCGCGAAGCACTGGCGCGTAAGCGCAACCATCTCGGCGCACAGCATGCCGACGTCGCCGATACCATGACCTTGCTTACCGCAGCGCTGACCAAATTGGGCCGCTATGGCGAAAGCGAGCAGCTTATGCGCGACGCGCTGACCATCGATGCCAGCGCCTATACCCACCCGAATGCCCATACCGCATGGCATCTGAATGACCTTGCAGCCGTCTATATGCAGGAGGGCAAGCTCGATGAAGCCTTGGCGTTCTATACCAAATCGATCGCCGTAGACCAGGCGCTGAAACCCGCGTCGGTACCCACCGAAGCGATCAGCATCAGCAACATCGCCAAACTCCGCTTCCGACAGGGCGCTTATGCCGAAGCGGAAGCCGGCATGCGCGACGCCATTGCGCGCAGGCAACGCCTGCTTGGTGTGGACTATATCGACAACGGGCGCGGTTACGACCGCACGTATCTTGCCGAGATGCTGATTGCCTGCGGGCGCTTCGACGAAGCGCGCGCGGAAGCGGACGGCGCGTTGGCCGAAGCCCGACACCGCTATCGCGACGCGCACCCGGACACGGCCTTCGCGCTTACCGCGAAAGCAGAGCTATTGGCAGCCACGGGCGACTACGAACACGCGGTGGCGTTCGGCGCGCAGGCTGTGGAGATCTATACCGCGCTGGACGACGAACGCTCGGAGAAGGCGATCCGCGCGCGCATCGTCTACGCGGATGCCTTGCAAGAGCTTGGCCGCGACCGGGAGGCGGCGGTGCAGCTTGACGATGCCCTGAGCGCCGCGCACAGCAACGTGCCGAACACCAGCGTACTGGTCGCGCGCATCGAAGCCGACCTGGCGCATGTCGATGCCGCGCTGGGCGACAAGACCAGCGCCGAAAACCTTCGCGCCGACGCCCGCGTGATGCTGGCGAATGCCGAGGCAGGTCCGAACACCGACCGCGAAACAGCCACGCATCTACTTGCTGCCACTACCGACAAGCGGCGGTAAGCCTCCCTTCCCTGCGGAGGGCCTGCATCAGGCCGACGACACTGCCAGCAGCGGCAACGCGATCAACGCATCCGTGGTGAGGATGTCGCCGAAGGCATCGTCGATGGCGGCCAACGCCGCCTGATGCAGGGCAGCATGCGTTACGGTCTGCCCACCGGCAGTGTCGAGGTCGCGGGTGGCGCAGGCGTCCCCCACCACCACCACGCCATAGCCGAGCGGCACGGCGTCACGCGCTGCACCGGTGACACAGGCGTGGGTCATGAGACCGGTGATCACCAGTGTGTCGATGCCGGCCTGTTTCAACTGGCGATCGATATCTGTCGTCGGAAAGACGCTCACTGATGACTTCGTCACCACATGGTGATGCGCGGCGGGCTGTAAGTCGGCATGGAACGCGACAGTATCGCTGTCCTCCGCAAAGATGGGACTACCCGATGGTGTCACATGCCGCACGTGATACACCGCCATGCCCGCTTCATCCGCGTGCGCAATCAGGCGCCGTGCGTTACGCAAAGCCGCGTCGCCATCGGGAATCGGCATGCGGCCGGCGAAATACTCGTTCTGGAAATCGATCACCAGCAGCGCGGTGCGGGCCGGAGCCAGGGCCGCCGGTGTGGCAGCGCCGGACATGGTGCGGATGGTTGGGTGGGTCATGGTGTTCTCCTGTCGGATCATCGGGTGACGCCATGTTCCGCATTCGGTGCACCGCCTAAAAGTGGCCTGAATGACAACCTATGATAGATTTCGGCCAATCCGGCTCCGCAGCCGTACCCGGTGATTCCTATGCACACCATTGCCGTCATCGCGTTCGACGGGATCAGCCCGTTCCACCTTTCCGTCCCCTGCATCGTGTTCGGCGACGATCTGCTCAAGCTGGGCGTGCAACGCTATCGCCTGTTGATCTGCGGCGAACGTCGGGGGCGTATTGCCACCATGTCCGGCTTCGATATCGAGGTGAAGCACGGCCTGGGTTCGCTCAAACAGGCCGATACCATCATCGTGCCGGCCTGGCGCACGCCGAGCGAACGCCCACCGGAGGCCGTGCTGCGCGCGCTGCAGCAAGCGCATGCTCGGGGAAGCCGCATCGTCGGCCTGTGCCTGGGCACCTTCGTGCTGGCGGCAGCCGGCCTGCTCGACGGCCGGACGGCCTCCACCCACTGGGCGTGGGCGGACGAATTCGAGCATGCGTATCCCGGCGTCACGCTGGATCGCCATGCGATCTATGTCGACGAAGGTGACGTCCTCACCTCCGCAGGTACGGCTGCAGCCATCGACTGCTGCCTGCATCTGGTACGGCGCGACCTGGGTGCTGACGTCGCCAATCGCATTGCGCGGCGGCTCGTCGTCGCCCCGCAACGCCATGGCGACCAGGCGCAGTACATCGAAAATCCCGTGCACAAAGACGATGCCCCGGATGCACTGAGCAAGACACTCGAGTGGGCCATCGCGCACCTGAACCAACCGCTTGGCGTCGAACAACTGGCCGATCGCGCGGGCATGAGCCTGCGCACGTTCAGCCGACACTTCCGCAAGAAGACGGGAACCACCGCCATTTCCTGGCTGCTTCACCATCGTCTCGCTGCCGCGCAGCGACTGCTGGAAACCAGCCATCATTCGATCGACCAGATCGCCGGGGATGTGGGCTTCGGCTCGACCGTGTCATTCCGCCAACACTTCACGCGCACGTTTTCGATCTCACCGGGCAGCTATCGGCGACAGTTCCATGCACAGCCAGGACACTAGCGCTGATGGCATGACGCGCGGCTCATGAGTTCGTAGATGCCTATGGCAGGCGGGCAAAAGCCAACGCAGCACCACGGCGGTCAAATTTAGGACTTGTCCTATGTGTTGCACGCGCCTGCTAGGGCAACCTGCTTCCACCTGCCGAACCTACGCGCACGGCGCATTGATGGAGGCCCTCCATGCTCAGCACCCATTTCGTTCCGCATAACGAGCTCCACGTCTTTCGTGGTGGCGAGTGGCAGTTCAGCGTCGCTGAGTTGCGGCTGAGACGTGATGAGGCGGCGGATACCGAGCCCCTCGCCCACCAGTTCTGCCTGAGGTCGCCCGGCCTCGATCAGGTCGCATTCGACGTACGCGACATCCGACCGATGGATCAGCAGATGACGTGGGATCCGCATCTTCGCGTGGGACGACTCACGCGCCTTCTCGACAAATGCTTCGACGCCCCGAAAGACCTCGTGGATGCGATCGCACCGTATATGTGCCCGCTCGATGCGTCGGTACGTTTTGCCACGCCACCCCAATCCGAGAATGGCGCTGCAAATCCGTAGGGCATCGGCGGCTGGCTCGGTCGCGGACCAACTGCCACAGGCCAACACGGAAGGCCCCGTTTCAGACCGACGCCTTCCGCCATTCCGCGATTAGCGTTTCCATCAAGGCATGTGAGGACATCGTCCTCGCGAGCGGTGCACCCTGCCCGGCCCAATGCGCGCCGTACCCAGACTCGCCGGCGGCGCGCCCCGCTGCGTTCAATGCTTTGCCCGCGTCGTAGCCGATCGGATAATCCGGCACGTCAGCGTCCGGCACCGAAGCGCCAAGACGTGTGAACAAGCTTGCCAGGCTGCGCGCCGGCCGCCCGGACACCGCACGCGTTATCACGGTGGCGTACGCAGCGTCGCTCGCCAGCGCTTTGCGGTAACCGGCATCGGCTAGTGATTCGTCCGTTCCGACAAAGGCCGTACCCAATTGGGCTGCTGCGGCACCGAGTTTCAATACGGCGGCTATGCCCGCGCCATCCATGATGCCGCCAGCGGCGATCACCGGGACACTGACGTTCTCTACCAGCAAGCGCGTCAAGGCAAACGTGCCAAGCCTGCTATCTTCCGCGTCGGGATCGAACATGCCACGGTGCCCGCCCGCTTCATAACCCTGGGCGACGATGGCATCCATGCCGGCGGCTTCGAGCGCTTTCGCCTCCTGCACATTCGTCGCCGAACCGATCAGAAACACGCCAGCGTCGTGCAACGCCTTGACCTGATCCGGCCGTGGCACGCCAAAGTGAAAGCTCACCACGGCGGGCCGTTCGGCCACCAACATGGCGAGCATGGCCTCATCGACGAGGAACGACGTGTAGATCTCCTTGAGCGATGCTGGAGGCGTTGCGCCAAAACGCTTGAACTCGGGCGCCAAGCGGGCGAGCCACGCCGCTTCTTTCACTGCATCTGTATGCGCGGGTCGGTGCGCGAACACGTTGATGTTGAGCGGCCCCTTGCTCAGCTGACGGAACGCATGAATAGCGCCACGCGCCTTCTCTGCCGTCATCGCACCCACACCCAGCGAACCCAGCCCACCGGCGTCGCTCACCGCAGCGGCCATAGCCGGAGAGGAAACGCCGGCCATCGGCGACTGGACAATGGGCACGCTCATGCCAATCGCGTTGAGCAACGAAGAAGATGCGTGCATCGCCATGGTTGATCGCTCCTGCCTGGGTGGGGACAGTGCGAAGTTTACGCGCCTGCGATGACACATCGGAGCGACGTATTCGCGCAGGGCATGCATGCGCGTTGAAAATCAGCGATAGCCTGGCATTGCCATTAGTGAACCCACACCCGCAACGACGTCCACATCACGCGCGGCACGCCGCCCACGGACGGCGTGCCGCAAGATAGCTCCATGATTGCAACGTCAGTGCGTTGTGGTAGCGGGAGCTGGTGAACTTTGCGGATAGGCCGGCGCTGGCATCGCCGCGCTACTGCCTGGAGCGGGCGACGACGCAGGCATGGCTGGCGATGGTGCCGCCGTCGAACTCACGGGCGCAGGCGGGGGCGTGTTGCCATTCTCGCTGTCGTGATTACCGCACCCGGCGAGCACAGCCACCAGCAGCGCCAGCGGACCCACCATTTTTCGTGCTGAAAGCATCATGATTCATCTCCGTGACTATGTCGGATCGATCAGGACCTGCATGCATACGCCCTGCTCGTGCGTGCTGCTTCCTCACCTTACCGAATGTATGCAGGGCATTCCTTCGCATGCATTCCCAACCTTCACGGGCACGTTCGGTGGCTTTCGCGCTAGCCGACTTGCATGGCGAGTCGCTGTCCATCGTCGTGCACTTGGACGCGTCGCAACTGGCTATCGCACGGTTGATTGTCTTTTCTATGGCGCCAATCTCATGTGCACGGCATGTCATGCTTTTGCACATGCGGCACGGTGTTCAGTAGGGGCTTAGGTTTCTTCACACATCTGTCACGCGCAGCGGAAAAACGGCCTATCTAGCGCGCATCAATCGTTTTAATGCGTTCAAGCCCTTCGAGCACGGGATGCAATGCAGCCACGACTTTCGCCAGCAGGCGGTCCACTTCCTGCTGGGGCGAGCCGTTCTTACAAGCTTGCTGCAGTTCGCTGGCCGCCGTGGCAACCATCGACGCTCCAATATTCGCGGCGGATCCGCGTAGCGTGTGCGCGATACGGTAAGCCTCCAACGGGTCGCGGTCATTGGCCACCTTGAATGCCTGCGCAAACTCCTTGTTGTTCTGCAGAAACATGCCTAACAAACGACGATAGAGCGCCGCGTTGTTACCGCAGATACGCAAACCCATCGGCTGATCGACACCCGGAAGCTCGCCTGCTACGCCAACATCGACGGCCATGGCGCCAGCGGATGCAGCGCGAGGCTTGATCCATCGCGCCAAGGTGGCAAACATGGTGGGGATATCCAGCGGCTTGGCGATGTGATCGTTCATGCCAGCCGCCAGCGCCTTCTCGCGATCGCCGACCGAGGCATCCGCCGTCATAGCGATCACGGGAAGATCGGCGAGGTGTAACTCCGTGCGAATGGCACGGGTTGCCGCGTAGCCATCCATAACCGGCATCTGGCAATCCATCAGGACGCCGTCGACGCAGGGATCGGCCGCCACGATGTCCACGGCCTCGCGTCCATTGTGTGCCACCACCACCTCGATACCCTCGCGCCGGAGCAGCTCTACCGCCAGCTCGCGGTTCAGGTCATTGTCCTCAGCCAGCAGTACTCGCCGCCCGGATAACACAGAGGCAGCGCGGGCCTTTGCCTCCGGCTGCGCGATATCCACCGTTGCTGCGCGAGCGGGAGTGGGATGGAGCAAACGAGCCAGGGCATCACCCAGCGCGCGTGGCGTCACGGGCTTGACCAATACATCGCCCGACGCTCCGGTGGTTTCATCCCTTCCGTCGCGCCGATACGCCGACACCATCGACAGCAGCCGCTCGTGGCCATGCACGTTGGCGGCGATAGCCTCATACCCGGGTATACGCGCGTCGATCAACACAACACGATACGGCCGTCCGTCACGGCGGGCCTGTTGTACGTGTTGCGAACCCTCGTCCGCGGTTCCTGCGACGTCCACCGCCCAGCCCAGTCCGCCAGCCATGGCAGCCAGAATGCGGCAGGTCGCATCGCTGTCGTCAACGAGCAGCAGCGACGCGCCTGCAACCACGGCTGGCTCTGGCGATGTGCTGCCCTGCGGCTGCACGCGCAGGCTCAGGCTCAGGCTCAGGCTCAGGCGTACATGAAACGTCGATCCACGGCCCGGCTCGCTCTCGACCCAGATCGCTCCACCCATCATCTCCGCCAGATCGTGGGAGATGGCTAGCCCGAGCCCGGAGCCGCCGTACTTTCGCGTGGTGGACGAGTCGGCCTGCACGAACGACTCAAAGATGCGCCCGCACTGATCGGCGTTCATGCCTATGCCCGTATCGGTGACACGGAAATGCAGCGTTACCTGCTCGCCATCGCCCTGCTCCTTCTCGACGCCGATGATGATGGAGCCATGGTCGGTGAACTTCACCGCGTTGCTGGCCAGATTGACGAGGATTTGCTCCAGCCGCAGCGGGTCGCCAACCAACGCCGTCGGCGGGTCGCCTTGATACTGGAATAGCAGCTCCAACCCTTTATCTTCTGCCTGCAAGCCGATCATGCCCGCGACGTGTGTCATCACCTCATCCAGGTTGAACGGCACGCGCTCCAAGCGCATGCGTCCCGCCTCGATGCGCGAGAAATCAAGGACATCGTTGATGATGTGGAGCAGGCTTTCCGCGGCGCGGTGAATGTTCTCCAGATAGCTTCGCTGCCTGTCATCGCTCGGCGACTCCAGCGCGAGATGACTCATACCGATGATCGCGTTCATCGGTGTACGGATTTCGTGGCTCATATTGGCGAGAAAGTCGCTCTTGACCCGGGCCGCCTCCTCCGCCGCCTCCTTGGCATGCAACATGGCGGCCTGCGCCGCGTTGTGGTCAGTGATATCTACTAGCCAGGCCAGTACGCCCGGCTCACCGTCGTAGTCGATGGGCAGGAACGTGGTGAGCATGTCGCGCTCGCGGCGTTGCGCGTCGTACATGCGAACCTCGCTATTGGACACCATGCCCTGGTTGTCCAGGCTGGCCCAGATACGCGCCCGCTGACCGGTCTCCACATACATCGGCGCCGTGGTGTCACCCACACCGACCCCAAAGGTCGCCAGGAATTTGGGATTGGCAAAGCAGATCCGCCCCTGTGTAGATACGGCGATGCTCACTGGACTGTTGTCGAGGATGTACTGGAGCCGCTCCTCGCTCTGCATGAGCGCCAGCTCCATGGCGCGACGCTGGCTAACGTCGCGCACGGCGGCACATACGCAGCGCCCCTGCGTATCCAGTGCGGGGAGGAAGGAAAGGCCGATCTCCACCGAAAGCTCGCTGCCGTCCTTTCGCCTGCCACGCAGATCGACGTTGGCGCGCCCCATCCGCCGGCTCTCGCCTTGTACAAAGAAGTTCTGGCGAAGCTTGACGTGATTCGCATCCGACCGCAGAGGCACCAGCTGCTCGATGGGAGCACCATCCAATTCGCCGCGTTGGTAACCGAACATCGCCTCCAGGCGTGGGTTGGCGAGGACAATGCAGCCCTTCTCATCGACGATCATCATGCCGTCCGGTGCGGATTCGATGATGCCGCGATACCAGGCACGGGCGGCTTCAATGGTGTGCTGCGTCGCCTCCAGCGCGGCGGTTTTCTCGATGAGCGATGCGGCCTGCTGCCTGCTCTGCTCCAACAGGTGGCGCATATCCAGCCCGTGCTCAAGCATTTCCATGTTGATGGCCAGCACCGGCAGCAGTTCATCGACCAACGCCTGCTGTGCGTCGGTGAACGGCGCGAGCGTGCCCAGCTCAACCACACCGAGCAGGCGCTCATTCCGCACGACGGGGATAACCAGGATCTGGACGGGAGGATTCTCCCCCAGTCCTGTCGTCACTTTTAAGAAATCAGCAGTTGGGTCAGAAAGAGTAAGTGTGCGCCGCTCCACGGCGCATTGCCCGACCAGACCTTCTCCCATGCTGAACACCGGTCGCGCCAGCGCTGCGGCATAGCTTCCTTGCAGGCGCAGTCGCCTAGTGGATGGTTCATGTGCGTAGAGCGCCGCGTGGCCGATGGGTACCAGCCGTGCCATGGACGAAAGAAACCGGTCGCCCAACGCATCGGGCTCGGTGATCGACTGCAGCTCCCGCGCAATCGATGCTGCGTGCGCCGTCACCCAGCGCTGCGCTTCCGTCTGCCGGCCTTCCGCCTGCAGAGTCGCGATGGCGCGGGCCAACTCACCCACTTCGTTGGGATAATCCGTATAGGGAACGGTGATGTCCAACCGGCCGACACTCAGCAATTTAAGTGCATTTCGCAACCCCTCCGCAGGACGCCGTACCGTGCGACTGATCAGCCGGCCAAACAGCACGCCGGCGATCAGTCCCAACACGATCAGCCACACGGTGAGCTCGACATCGACATGGAAGCGCGCAAAGGCGTTCTGTACCTCGTCGCTGGCACCTGCCCGCTTTACCCGTGTGATGCGATCCAAGGCATCCCTGGCGACGATACCCGCTTGCTGAAAGTCGCTCGAGACAATGACGTCGGCGGCGACGTGATCTTGCGCGCTACTCGTACTGAGCAATGCCGCCACACTGTCGACCTGATGTGCGTAGTTCGCAAAGGCCCGCTCGAATTCGGCGAGGTTATGTTTGTTGGCCTCGCTGTAGATACGCGGCGAAGCTTGATCCATCTCGCTTCGTACCAGGGCTTGTGCTTCAGCCGCTTCACCCAGCGCAGCTCGGCGCCCGGGCCCCGGCGCCGACAGCACGGCCTGTCGCAGATCCTGCCCCATATCTGCCAGCGCCGCCCGTGCGGCTTCGATATGGAGCAGGCCCTGCATGTCCTGCTCGTAAAGCCGTTCGATCCGCCCCATCTGGATGCGCTGCACACTGAGGCTATAGGCGCCCAACAGGATCGCAATGAGCAATACGCCGCCGAACCCAAGTTGCAAGCGTAGTCGCAACGGTAGGCGTTCCAGTCGTTCGAACAAGCGGCTCATCGATTTCCGCCATACCTTCAGGTAGCAAGATGATGCGCGAGGCCATTGCCGTGCGCGGCATCCTCATCGGAGAACTGGCCGGCGATCGCGCGGAAGGCATCCTCCTTCGACAGGAAGGCATCGAGCACATCCGGATCGAAGTCTATGCCTCGCTTGGCGGCCATCATGGCGACGGCCTCCTCGTGCGTCCTGCCTTTCTTGTAGACACGCGGGCTGATCAGCGCGTCATACACGTCGGCGACAGCCATGAGCCTCGCGGACACCGGAATGGCCTCACCTTTCTTGCCTTCGGGATAGCCGCTGCCATCCCATCGCTCCTGATGGCTGTACGCCATCTCCTTGGCGATGCGCAGGAACGCCATCGGCGTACCCAACCGATCTTCGGCCCGCTGTAGCGCGTCGCGCCCCAGCGTGGTGTGCGTCTTCATCACCTCGTACTCTTCCGGCGTCAACCGTCCTGGCTTGAGCAGGATGTGATCGGGGATGCCGATCTTGCCGATGTCATGCAAAGGCGCCGACTGAAACATCAGCAGGCGCCCAGGCTCATCCAGTACGGCCGCAAAGCGTGGGTGGTCTTTCAGTGCATCGGCCAGCACTCTCACGTAGTGCTGCGTGCGACGAATGTGGTTCCCCGTTTCGTTGTCGCGTGTCTCTGCTAGCGAAGTGAGCGCGAGGATGGTCGCCTCCTGGACAGCCGTGACTTCTCGCGTGCGGCGGGCCACCTCGCTCTCGAGGTACGCGTTCTTGTCGCGCAGGAACTCCGCCACCGCCCGCAACCGAAGCTGCGCGGCCACGCGCGCCATCACAACAGGGGGATTCACCGGCTTGGTGATGTAGTCCACCGCACCCAGCACCAATCCGCGGGTTTCATCTTCCGTGGCATTGAGCGAGGTGAGGAAGATCACGGGGATGTCCCGTGTCTTTCCGTTCGTTTTGAGCTGGCGGCAGACATCGAAACCGGACAAGCCCGGCATGACGACGTCGAGCAGGATCAGGTCCGGTTGCTCATTGGAAGCGATGAGCAACGCCATTTCGCCGTCGGATGCTTCAAGCACGCGATAGATCGGCTTCAACAGTTCGGACAGGATCAGCCGGTTATCGGCCGCGTCGTCGACCACCAGGATGGTGGCCAATTCGTTGGCGTCTAAGTCTCCCATTCCTGCCATCTCCCCCACGCAGCTCAGGTATGGCGCCAAGCGATGGTGTTGCCCGGCAAAGCGAAATAAACCCCCAACGGACGTGAAGATGGCGCGTAGGCAAACCGGCTGCACCGTGACAGAGACGAAACGTACTTAGACCGAATTACCTAAACACCCGACCGTAGATGTTCGCTATCCGCAGGGGCACTCAAAACGCTGAAATACGGCGGAGCACGAAGCTCCCATGCATACGTTGCAAGCGACGCATTCTTCGCCACGCAGGCTGCCATGAATCCGTCCACGGCCAAGCGATTGCCACCTATCCGGAGCAGCTCATGAGCGGGATAGCAATAAAGATCAAACACGAGTTCATGAAGTTGCTCCCGCCGACGATCTTCTTTTTCGTCACCATCAATATCGTCGTATTGATTCGTGCGCTTCTCACCAAGGGCACCGGGCTCTCGCTGCCAACCTTCGCCACCATCGTGATTTCTGCGCTGATCCTCGGCAAGGCCGTGCTGATCGCCAACATGCTGCCTTTCATCAATCGTTTTCCGGAAAAGCCGCTGATCTGGAACGCAGCATGGAAGACGTTGATGTACATGGCGGTCGCGACATTCATCCATTATCTGGAACGCCTGCACGAGTTCTGGAAGGAAACGCACGCCATCGGCGCCGCCAACCACCAACTGATGACGCAAATGAACTGGGCTCACTTCTGGGCCATCCAGCTCATGTTGCTGATACTCATCTTCAACTATTGCGTATTCGCCGAACTTGCCCGCGTGATCGGTGAGCAAAAGCTCAGGCAGATGTTCCTGGGCCCGATGCCGCTTGCGCCGGGCCCTGCGAACGGGCCGGCGACCTAGGCGCTGCCGCCACACCGGCTCGGCGGACGCCGATAAGGCCGCCCAGAGCAGCCTTCACACCTTCTTGGCGAGTGGGGGTATGGAGTGGTTGGAGGCCTGCGATCCGGCACGGCCCCAGTGGAGACCACACGCATGTCCGAGCACGTCTACAAGTCCATCGAACTCACCGGGTCCTCGAAGACCAGCAGCGACGATGCCATCCGTACAGCCATCGAGCATGCGTCCAAGACAGTACGCAACATCCGCTGGTTCCACGTCATCGACACCCGTGGCCACGTCGATGACGGCAAGGTGGCGTACTGGCAAGTGACGTTGAAGGTGGGCTTCACGTTGGAGTAACCGGGCGGGTACCCGGAGCGATCGGCGTCAGCCTGGCGACGAAAGCAACCACGCCGCACAACGCTCGACGTCGCTCGATCCATGCCAGCCGTGGAACGCGATGCGCAGGTAGCCTTCGCGCGTGCTCGCGCTGATGCCCTGCGTTTGGGCAGCGTTGAGCAAACGCGCCGAGGTCTCGAGCGGCACCGCGAACGACAGTATCGAACCCATCTTGCCTGCCGCGAGCAGGTCTCCCAATCGCCCCGCCTCCACCGCCCACGCCGCGTCTGCCGCCAGCATGGCGAGCAAGCTGCGCTGCAATTGGGCGACATGCGCCTGGATGCTCGCCGCCCCACCGCTCTGCACCAGCAAGCGGATGGATGACGCCAGCGCCGCGCACGACAGGATGGACGGACTGCCCGCCTCCAGGCGTCGCCCGTCCGTCGCCCAGGGTTCATCACTCTGCGTTTGCGTGCCGCTCTGCGAGAAATCGTCGGGTGCGGACAGCCAGGTACCCAAGGGGATCAGCTGCTGGCGGAACGTGCGATCCGTCCACAGCAAGCCCTGTCCCTGCAGACCCAGCAAGCCCTTGTGCCCGCCGGTAGAGAACGCGCTGACACCATCGAACGACGAAGCCACGGTGCCTGCGCCCTGGATGCCGTCGACGACCAGATGGACGCCGCGCTCACGGCACCCCCGGCCCAACTTATTCAGATCAAGCCGAACACCGTCCTGGTAGCGCACCCACGACACCGCGATGACCCGCGTGCGCGGCGTAATGGCGTCCAACAGCCGCTGTTCGGGCTCGATGCCCGCGTCGGGAGCACGTGCGGACTGCCCTTCCCACAAGGCAATCTCTGTGTAGGTCACACCGCGGCGTGCAAGCGACAGCCAGGGTAGCCGGTTGCTGGGGAACTCCCCGGCGGGAATCACCACCTCGTCACCGTGCTGCCAGGGATACCCCAGCGCCACCACTTCCAGCCCGGTCGAGGTGCAGGTCACCAGACTCATGTCCTGTGCATCGACACCGAGCAGTGTGGCGCTGATATCACGCAGGGATCGCTGCACGTCGAGGAAATCCTCGTTCCAGCGCAGATCCCAAGGCCGAAGTTCGGTATCCAGCAGAGCACGCACCGTCTCGGCAGAAGCACGGGGCAGCGGGCCGTCCTTGCAGTGCGATAGCCAGAGCACGTCTGGCGGCATGTCGAACAGTTGGGGTGCTATCAACGGGGAAACAGCGTGCATCACCAGTGTGTTCCTTGAGCCAGCATGGACAACCCGGCCACGCCTGGCACCTCGGCGGTGCGCATGAACCGAAGGTTCGGCACCGTATCACACCGGATCCGACGGCTGCCCTGGGTGCACCGAGTCTTCCTTCACACGATGTCCGCGCTTGTCCGCAGTCCGCACCACCTGTCCGGACAACGTCCGCGGACAGTTCCCAGGCGTTTGAAGGAATGGTGAAAATGGCTTAGTGACGCGGTTTTCCAGCGATATGGCGCGTTGGCACGAGGCTTGCCATGTATATCCATGAAAGCCACTCAACCCCGTTTAAGGAGAACCATCATGAAATTCGAGAACCTGATGCTGCACAGCCTGTTCGCCGCCTGCCTGCTGGTTTGCGTACTGACCTTGGGCGCCATGATCAGTGCACCGAGCTATGCACCTGCTTCCGTCGCGAGCGCCAACCACGTTACCGCGACGCAGCCGGCCGGTTGAGAAAGCCACCGTGCGTTCCGCACTGCACACCGTGCCCCGACTGAGCAATCGTTTCAACACGACCACTAAGAAAAAATAGCCCCGGGGATATCCCGGGGCTCGATGAGCGCAAGGGCGTGCGCTTGAAGACGCAGTTCCGCGAAAGCCATGCAGCCCGATCCTCAGGAAAGGGCCGTCAGAACAGTCGACTCAATTCGGTCATTCCGTGGCGTTCCATCGTGGCGTACAACTGCTCCCACCACCATCGCCGGTCTCCCTCATCGATCGCTGACGTGGGCATATGTACCAGTTGCTCGAAAGCCGCCCAACGATCCTCTTCGGGCGCATCGATAGCAGCCAGCCGGACCAGTTCCGCATCCAGCTCCGCAAACTTCGCTGTCAATTGCTCTCTGGAGTAACGCACAGGCATCGCGCCGCTACCGGGTCATTGCACTTTTGCACTGCTTACTTTCTACGGCATTTCGCTACGGCGCTATGCAGAAATCCGGCAGCAAAGACCTGCGCGTATGGCGCGCCATGGCCTATCGCGTTGACTTTCATTCATCACGCACGGGCAAACGCAGCAGACGCGGCCCTTCTTTCACAACCCTGAATGATTCCCTTCGCCTGCCTGACAGAAACAACCCTCTTGCTCGCTCATACAGCGAGTCCTGCGGGGCCAGCCCATCAGCCAGCGGCCAGAAAGCCCGCGCAAGCAGTAGCGCCGTAGCCGGTATCTCTGCGATCAACGGAACAGATTGCTCTTCGCCAGCTCGATCAGCTCGTCGCCACGCCCATTGATGACGGTACGCAGTGCCCACAGGCCGAAGCCCTTGGCTTGTTCCAGCTTGATGCTGGGTGGCATGGCCAGTTCCTGTGTATTGGTGACCACATCCAGCAAAGCGGGACCATCGTGCGCAAGGATGTCTTTCACCGCTGCGGGCAGATCGCCGGGATCTTCCACGCGTATGGCGTGCACGCCGGCAGCCCGCGCTACGGCGGCGAAATCAGGGTTCACCAGCGACGTCCCCGTTTCCAGGTAGCCACCCGCCTTCATCTCCAACGCCACAAAGCCGAGCGTGTGGTTATTGAACACCACCACTTTCACCGGCAGCTTGTGCTGCACCAGCGTGAGGAAATCGCCCATCAACATGGTGAAACCGCCATCGCCGGAAAGGCTGATCACCTGCCGTGCCGGAAACGCGGCCTGCGCACCGATGGCCTGAGGCATAGCGTTCGCCATCGAGCCATGCACCAACGAGCCGATCAAGCGTCGACGCCCATTCATGGTGAGATAACGCGCAGCCCAGATCGACGGCGTGCCCACATCAAAGGTGAAGATCGCATCGTCCGCCGCCGCTTCGCTGACCAGCTTGGCCAAGTATTGCGGGTGGATGGGCTTGCGCCCTGGCTTGCCTGTCGCCAGTTCATCCAGGCCTTCCCGCGCCTTGCGATAGTGCGCCAGGCAGGCATCCAAGTAGGCCCGATCCGTCCGCGCCTTCAGCTTCGGTAGGAGCGCACCAATGGTTGCGGATACATCGCCCACCATGCCGAGATCCAACCGAGTGCGTCGCCCGAGATTCTCCGGTCGCACATCGACCTGCGCGATCTTCGCGTCCGTCGGATAGAACTGGCGATACGGGAAATCGGTACCTAGCATCAGCAACGTGTCGCAGTTCAACATGGCGTGATAGCCGGAGCTGAAGCCGATCAACCCGGTCATGCCGACGTCGTATGGGTTGTCGTATTCCACGTATTCTTTGCCACCAAACGCATGCACGATGGGTGCTTTCAGTGCCTCGGCCAACTTCAGCAAGGGATCGTGTGCACCCGCGCAGCCACGTCCACACAGCAAGGTGACTTTGCCGCTGCCATTGAGCAATTGCGCCAGTGCATCGACGTCCGCCGCTGCTGGCTGCACGACGGGAGGCCGGAGCGCCATGGATGCACCGGCCGACGGCTTGGCGTTCAACTCGCGCAATGCGACGTCACCAGGAATGATCACCACCGCTACACCACGCAAGCCGACCGCCGCGCGAATGGCGCTTTCCAGCACGCCAGGCAATTGTTCTGGGCTCGATACCATCTCGCAGTAGTGGCTGCATTCGCGGAACAAGGATTCCGGATGGGTTTCCTGGAAGTAGCCCCGGCCAATTTCCGCACTGGGGATGTGTGCCGCGATAGCGAGTACCGGTACACGCGAGCGATGGCAATCGAACAGGCCGTTGATCAGGTGCAGGTTGCCAGGGCCGCAGCTACCCGCGCAAACGGCGAGCTCGCCGGTGAGGTGCGCCTCCGCGCCTGCCGCGAATGCCGCGGATTCCTCGTGCCTCACGTGGATCCAGTCGATATCGCCGCGCCGCCGCAGCGAATCGGTGATGCCGTTGAGGCTGTCGCCCACGACACCGTAAATGCGCTGGACACCGGCCACGTGCAGCGTTTCCGTTACGACATCAGCCACTTTGGTATTCGCCATAACCTGAATCCTTGAGAGGAAGAAAACGAGCCGCTACCCGCCGCGCTTGTTTCGAGTATGGCGATGAGATCGTGACAGACACGTCAGCCTAGCCCGCTCCTCTGCCACCGGCGCTACCCGTTCGGGTAACGCCGGTGCCTCGCGGCTATTTGGAGATCAACAGCAGCAGCGATTGACCGCATTGCCCATAGGTGGTGCCAGCGCCACCGATCAAGGTCTCGTTGCCCGGAGCAACAAACGTATTGGCGCCATCGTTCCAATCGCAGGTATCGGTGACGCGATACCACTGCGTACCCGACGGCGGCGCAGGCAAGGTGAACGTCACGCTGCTCGACCAACCGTTGTATGCGACGTAGATGGAATTGCTGTCGCCCAACGACGGCCCATTGATGGTGTAGGCAAGGGCGTAGTTGCTGGTGTTGTTCCAGTAGCTGCTGTCCGCTGCCGCCCCGCTGGGCTGATACCACGCCAACTGGCTGCCGCTATACCAACTTGACGGGCGAAGCGCGGGATGCGCCTTGCGGAACGCGATCAGGCGCTGCGCATAGGTATAAAAGTTCGACTGGTCGGTGGTCCAGCTGTAGCTGAGCCAGTTCGCGCTGGAATCGAGGTTGTACGCGTTGTTGTTGCACTGAAGCGTACGCAGGTATTCATCACCGCCCTGCATCAGCGGCGTGCCCGCCGACAACATCTCGAAGGCCATGCCTGTTCGCGCCGCACGACGCTGGTCGACAGCGGCACCGGTACCCGCCGACATACCCTGATCCCAACTGTAGTTGGTGCTCGTGCCACCGTCCGACGGTCCGTAGGGCCATGCCTGGCTGTTGCTGGCGCCGTTGCAGGAGTACACGTCCTTCAAGGTCAGACCGTCATGCACGTCGATAAAGTTGATCGAATTCCATGGTGACCGCCCACTGGACTGGAACAGGTTGGACGAACCGGAGAAGTCATTCGCATCCTGTGTCACGTAGATGGTCATGCTGCCCAGTTCGTTCTGCGCCTGCCGCAGGCTGTCGCGGAACAAACCATTCCACTCGGACCAACCCTGTGGAAATCCGCCCAACTGATACGAGTTGCCACCGATGGCCCAGGGTTCCGCGAACAGATCCAAGCCGCTACCGCCCGCAGCAGGGCGAACGGTGAACTCGCGCAGGATGCGGTTGATCGCCACATTGGAATCCGCCGCGTCGAAGTTGTAACCACCGTTCGGGCAATTCGGTGCGGATGCGGTGTACGCCCCATTGAGGCAACTGTTGCCGAGCACGGAAGCAAGATCGAAGCGGAAGCCATCCACGCCCATCGTGTTCGCCCAATAGGCCAGCGAATCGACGATAAGGTTCTGCGCCACGGTGTTGTACGTATTGAAGTTCGCGCCGATGCCAGTGTTGTCGTAGAAATACTGATTACCGGAGGTCAGCTCGTAGTACGTGGCATTGTCCAGGCCACGCCACGAGTAGATGGTGGCCGTGGTCGGATCGCTGCTGGTCCAGGTACCGCCTTCGGCAGTGTGGTTGTAGACCACGTCCATGTAGACCTTGATGCCTGCGTTGTGAAACGCCTTCACCATCGCCTGGAATTCCGCGGTGGGACCGCCAGCCGCTTTGTTGTAGGCATAGCGGCGATCCGGCGAGAAGTAGTTCTCCGTCATGTAGCCCCAGTAGTTCTGGTTAGCGTCTGAATTGGGGACCACATCGTTCGCGTCGTTCTGTGTCTCCTGCACCGGCAAAAATTCCACCGCCGTCACGCCGAGGCTGGCGAGGTAACTCGCCTTCAACCCCGCGCCGTAATAGGTGCCGCGATACTGCGCAGGAATGGAGGTGTCCTGCTCGGTGAAACCGCGCACGTGTACTTCGTAGATCACATCATCCTTCTGCGCGCGCGTGGGCTTGGTGCCGGTACTTTGCGTGCTCGGCACCAGCACCACGCCCTTGGGCGCGTAGATGCCGCTGTCGGTGGTGCGATAGCTCGCGCCAGAGGCGAACACGTTACCGTTCTGGTTGGACGGGTTCAGCGGATCCTGGCTCACTTCCTGTGCGTAGGGGTCCAACAACAATTTGTTGGGGTTGAAGCGGTTGCCATTGGTATCGACGTCGGAAACGAACCCCACCTGCGAGCCTTTGCCCCAACTGCTGGCATACGGCCAGTTAGGTCCCCAGGCGCGGTACCCGTAGTACACCGCGCCCGAGATACCGGCCCCCTGGATCGACGACACCGGCACCGTTACCGCCCACACACCACTGCCCGCCGGGCTCAGCGTGTATGTGGCCGCCTCCTGCACACCGTAGCCTGCCGAATAGAGGTACAGCACGATGCGCGTAGCCTGCGAGGAGTAGACGCGAAAGGTGATGTTGGCCCGTTGCGCGTCGTAGCTCGCGCCCAGGCTCATGCTGTTGATGGCAGCATGCACCGGCATAGCGGGCACACCGGCGAGCACCGCGCAGCCAAGCAGCGCGGCGAGAATCTTTGGGCACTTCATGGGTCAGCCTCCATCCTGTTTCGTTGACGATCAGGTCGAACAGCGTCGGCGCCACGGTGCGCATCCTTGCCGCGGCGTGCGGGCAAGCGAAAACCACTGTCGAAAGGAGGAACGGGATGCACAGATCAGACATCCCACGGCATACCGCGCGCACTCCCCACGCGCGGCAGCCACCTGGTCGGCAGTGCGATGCATCGTAGAAAGCATCGCAATGCAGCAACCAGCCATTGCATACGTATTCATTGCGGACGGCGTCCGCAAACGCGTTACGCGTTGGCCGAGCGCTCCCAGCGCGCGAGCTGTTCGCGCAGCGCTTCGTTGTCGGCCTTCAGGTCGGCGACTTCCGCCGTCAGTTCCGTCACACGTCGGCGCAGGGTCGGCAAATCCTCCTCGCCCGCCTCCGGTTCCTTCTTCGGCTTGCGCTTGGCGTCGCGTACGCGCTTGGCCGCCTGCTTGAGCTCGTCGTCGCCAGCGATCGCGGCCGCACGCTGCTCTTCCTCCGGCAGGGTCGCCACCGCTGCCGCCGCGTTGATCGACAGCGCGCCGGACTTGACGGCCGCGACCACTTCGGGCGCCGCCTGTTTCTGGATCTTTTCGATCATCACCACCTGGCTGTTGCTCAGGCGTGCTTCGCGCGCCAGCTCCTGCCGGCTCGGCAAGGGCTCGGCCTTGCCTTTCGCAACGGACGGTGCGTCGGCGGGCTCCTGCACGGCAACGTCAGGCGCTGCGTCGGTTGCGGGCGCAGGTGCTGCATCGTCCTGCGCAGGCTTGGCCCGCGTGCGGCGCTCCGCCAGGATCTCACGCTTGCGCAGCGCCAATACGCCGCGCTGGAAGTCGGACACGCTACGCCGCCCCAGGTGCTGCTCGATCATCCACAGGTGGACGTCTTCCATGGACTGGAAGCGCGTGTTCTGTACCGTGTTGAACGGCAAGTCGTGCGTCTTGCAGATGCCATAGCGGTTATGACCGTCCACCAGCACATTGCCCCACAACACCAGCGAATCGCGGCAGCCTTCGGCGAGCAGGCTGCGCTCCAGCGCCTCGTGCTCGTCGGGAGTGAGCGGGTCGATGTAGGCCTTGAGTTCTTCGTTGACGACGATGTCCATAGAGTCAGGCAAATACGGCAAAGGGGCGGCATTGTAGAGAACCTGCGCCTTTGTTTCGCGGCTTGTGTTGGCGGCCCGAACGTGCGCAGCGCCTCTACCGTCCGGCAGGGGCAGCCACTGGCGGGCTCTGCTACCTTGCAAGCTTTCCGACACGGGGAGATTCCATGCTGCTGCGCCGTTGCCTTGCCCTTGCACTCGCCGTCGCACTGCCCGCCACGGTGGCCGCGGACGAAACAAAGCCCGCACATACGCCATCGCCCAAGGAGCTTCTCGCCAAGTCCCAGCCGCAGGAATGGCGCACGCCCGATCCCCAGAATCTGCTGGTGATGCAGCTCCCGCAGGGCCGCGTGCTGATTGAACTGGCGCCTGACTACGCGCCGTTGCACGCCGCCAACATCCGCACCATGGCGCACGAGCACTATTACGACGGACTCGTCATCGAGCGCGTGCAGGACAATTTCGTCACCCAGTGGGGGGATGCCGCCAACGAGGACGATAGCCACACCAGCAAGCTCAAGCCGCTGGGTTCCGCCAAGGACAGGTTGCCACCCGAATACACGCGCCCGTACGACGCGAAGCTGCCCTTCACTGCCTTGAAGGACGGCGACTTCTACGCGCCGGAAGTGGGCTTCTCCGAAGGCTTCCCGGTGGGGCGCGACAAGGCCCATCAGCAGCAATGGCTGACGCATTGCTACGGCATGGTCGGCGTCGGTCGGGACATTGACCCGGAAACCGGCAGTGGCAGCGAGCTCTATGCCGTGATCGGCCAGGCTCCGCGCGCGCTGGATCGCAACATCGCCGTGGTCGGCCGCGTGCTGCAGGGCATGGAATATCTGTCGGGCCTGCCACGCGGCACCGGCCCGCTGGGCTTTTACGAGAAGCCCGAGCAGCGCATCACCATCCGCTCGGTCCGCCTTGCCGCGGATCTGCCCGCCAGCGAGCGCCCGAATGTCGAGGTGCTACGCACCGACAGCGCAACCTTCTCCGCCCTGGTGGACGCCAAGCGCAATCGCCTCGACGATTTCTATCGCATCCCGGCCGGCAAAGTGGACGTGTGCAGCGTGAACATCCCGGCGCGCGACGCCAAGGCAACGCATTGACGCCTGGACGTCGCCGCTGCAACGGCGGCGACGTTCTTATGAGAACACTTGCTTAGACCGCGCCACGCTCGCGCGACTTGCGCGTCACTTTGCGCCATACCCAGCGCCACGCGAGCGCCAGCACGAAGACCAGCGGAAGGAAGGGAATGGCATAGGCCAGCATCGACAAGGCTGCACGTATGCCTTCCACCAACTGGTCAGTCCAGTCACCCAATGACAAGCCGAAACGCTGGCTGCGCGTCTTGTCGGTGAAATCCATCTGCAGCAGATTGGTGTCGATGCGCCGCTGCTGCTGGGCCGCGGTGTTCTGGAGTTCCTCGCGCTGCACCTGAATCTGCGCGCGTTCGTGGCTGAGCACGATGAGGTCGCTGGTCGATATGTCCTTGCGCTGAGCCAGTTGCTCGACTTGCACGGAATAGGTTTCCAGCAGCTTCCGCTTCTGCTCGGTGTCGTTGACTGCATCGGCGAGATCCTCTGCCCGCGTCTGCCGCCACGCCAACTTGCCGTTCTGGCTGGCCATGCTGCTGAGTGGTTCTACGCCTGACGGCACCACACGCACGGCCAGCGTTCCGTCGTGCTCGCTCTGCTCGAAGCGCAACACGTCGCAAGCGCCGAAACGCGCCGAATCGCAGGCTTGTCGCACGGCCGCCATGCGCGTCGCCATCTGCCCCTCCGGCAGTTCAATGCGCAGGTGATGTTCATAAGCCAGCTTCGCGCCGGCTTTTGCCTTCTCTCCGCCAATCCCCTGAGGCCCCGCTTCCTGCTTGTTCGAACATCCGGCAACCAGCAACACCAAGGCGGCGGCCAGCATCCCATGCTTCATCACGCGCATATTCCTTCCCTGTTTTCTCCAGTCCTGCGCAAAGTAACGCAAATCCTGCCGATATCCGCGCGATGTGCGTGGATATCGTGAACAAGCGCTACGCCCCTACACCCCAAGACCACGCCTTCTTCACCTCTTCGGCCGGCAGGATGCCCCCGACGCCATGAGGGAGCGACGCATGCGGCGGGTTTGGAAAATCGTGTCATGGACTATCGGCGTCTGCCTGGCGCTGATCGTGGTACTGCTGATCGTCATCGCCACCTTCGACTGGAATCGACTCAAACCCACCATCAATGCCCGCGCCAGCGAAACCCTGGGGCGGCCGTTCGCCATCAATGGTGACCTCAGCGTGCATTGGCAGCGTGAGCCACGCGCCAGTGGCATGGAAAGCTGGGTGCCGTGGCCGGAGTTCGTTGCGCAGGACATCCGCATTGGTAATCCCGACTGGGCCAGCCAGCCGCTGTTTGCACGATTGGACGCGCTCCACTTTCGCATTTCGCCATTGCCGCTGATCGCGCATCGGGTGGAAATCCCGGTGCTGTATCTCTCGCAACCCACGATTGACCTGGAGCGCAACAAGCAGGGTCAGGCCAACTGGGACTTCACCCTGCCCGACAGCGGCTCGCCCTCCGCCTGGCAACTCGACCTGCACGCTATAGGCTTCGATCGCGGCCACGTCACGCTCAGCGACGCTGTCAGCAAGAGCGAGCTCCAGGTCACGATCGAGATGCTGCAGCATGCCATTGCCTATGGCGACATCGTGGCCCAGCAATCCACCGACGCACGCGAACAAGCCCGTCGTACCGTAGGCGCTGCGGCGAAAACAGAGCTCGCCAAGGATGCGGACAAGGATGGCAACGAGCCCGGCCATACCAACGCCACCTATCAGTTCGTCTGGCAAGCGGTGGGCAAATACCAGGGTGCGACGGTCGACGGCAACGGCAAGACCGGTGGCGTGCTGGCCCTGCAGCAGTCGGACCAACCGTTCCCACTGCAGGCTGACGTGCATGTCGGCGACACGCACATCGCCATGGTGGGCACGCTCACCGATCCCCTGCATCTGGCCGCACTCGATATTCGCCTGTGGTTCTCCGGCACCAGCATGGCCAAGCTCTATCCACTCATCGGCGTGACTCTGCCCGATACGCCGCCCTATGCGACGGAAGGCCATCTGAAGGCGAACCTGAAGCGCGGCGCCAGCCACTTCTCGTACGACCATTTCCGCGGACGCGTGGGCGGCAGCGACCTGTCCGGCGATCTCACCTTCGATACCGGCGGCGCGCGCCCCAAGCTGTCGGGCAGCGTGACATCGCAATTGCTGCGTTTCGCCGATCTCGCACCACTGATCGGCGCGGACTCCAACGCACAGAAGCAGCAGCGTGGCGATGCCACGTCCCAGCCAGCCGACAAAGTACTGCCGGTCGAGCCGTTCCGCACCGATCGCTGGCAGGCGATGGATGCGGATGTCACCTTCCGCGCTGGCCGCATCGTGCGTGATGCCGCGCTACCCATCAATGCGCTGTCGACGCACGTGATCATGGAGAACGGCGTACTCACGCTGGACCCGCTCGACTTCGACCTCGCCGGCGGCAAGGTGGCCAGCAATCTGCATCTGGACGGGAGCGCCACGCCGCTGAAGGGCACCATTCGCCTCAAAGCGCGTCATCTCAAGCTGAAGGAGCTGTTTCCCACTTTCGAGCCGATGCGGACCAGCTTTGGCGAAATCAACGGCGACGCGGCGCTCGATGCGCGCGGCAACTCCGTGAGCGAATTGATGGGCACCTCCACCGGCGAGCTGAAGCTGCTGATGAACGACGGCGCGATCAGCAAGACCTTGCTGGAAACCGCAGGCCTCAACGTGGCGAACGTGGTGATCGCCAAGCTGTTCGGCGACAAGACGGTGAAGATCAACTGCGCGGCATCGGACCTGGCGGCGACCAACGGGCTCTACGAAACCAAGCTGTTTGTGTTCGACACTGAAGACGCCACTATCCGCGTAAACGGCAACGTCAACTTCGCCACCGAAAAGCTCGACCTGGATGTGCGGCCCGAGTCGAAAGGCTTGCGTATCCTGTCGCTGCGCTCACCGCTTTACGTGAAGGGCACCCTCAAGAATCCCGACGTTGGCGTGCAACCCGGACCGCTGATCCTGCGTGGCGGCGGCGCGCTTGCGTTGGGCATATTCGCTGCGCCGGTTGCCGCCCTGCTGCCGCTGGTGGCCGCCAGCAAAGGTGCCCCGGACAACACGTGCACCACGGTGCTCGAGCAGATGCGCGGATCGTCCAAGGCACGGCCCGCGCCGGTCCCGGTGAAAACCAAAGCGACCCCGGCCCACTGAACCCTGGCTGCAACGCTAGAATGTTGGGCTCATCTCCCTCCCCCGACATCCACGCATGCAACCGGTAACCAAGGCCCGCTGGCAGATCCATTTCTGCGTCCTGTTCTGGGGCTTCACCGCCATCCTGGGCAAGCTGATCACCCTGCCCGCGCTGCAGTTGGTGTGGTGGCGTACTTTGCTGGTGGCGGGCGCGCTGTTGCTGAGCCCGAAGGTATGGCGCGGCCTGAAGGCGATGCCTGCGAAGCTGCGCTGGAGCTATGCGGGCATCGGCGTGCTGGTATCGCTGCACTGGCTGACTTTCTACGCCGCCATCAAGCTCGCCAATGCCTCGGTCGGCGCCACCTGCATCGCCTTGGGCCCGGTGTTCCTGTCGCTGGTGGAGCCCTGGATCGCCGGTCGCAAGTTTGACCCGCGCGAGCTGTTGATCGGCGTTGCCGTGGTGCCCGGCGTGGCCATGGTGGTCGGCGGAGTGCCCATGGACATGCGCATGGGCATCGTCGTGGGTACGGCCTCGGCCCTGCTGGTGGCGCTGTTCGGCGCCTTCAACAAACGGCTGGTGGAACACGGCGACCCACTCACCGTGACCTGTATCGAGCTGGGCACCGGCACGCTGTTCCTTACCCTGCTGGCGCCATTGCTGCCCGGCCCCGCTTTCGTGCTCCCCAGCACCCATGACGCCATCTTGCTGCTGGTGCTGTCGTTCGGCTGCACCCTGCTGCCGTTTGCCCTGGCGCTGGTGGCCCTGCGCCATATGAGCGCCTTCGGGACGCAGATGGTGACCAACCTGGAGCCGATCTACGCCATCGTGCTGGCCATCCTGCTGCTGGGCGAGCAGCGCCAGTTGGACGGCTGGTTCTATGGGGGCGTGGCGGTGATCCTGGCCGCCGTCTTCGTTCACCCGTTGCTCACGCGCAAACAGACACCGCCGTCACAACCGGAACTCCTAGGCACCGCGGAAAGCCACAGTGTGGTTGAATAAAGCGCTGTCGCGGCGAAGTACGCCCCTTCCCACGACACCGGCTGACTAGCGCGCGACGCCGTGCGTCGCTTCGGGATGGTCCGGGGAGGTGCTTGCGATGATATCGGGCGGTCTGCCAAAGCTATTGCGGCGCGAGTGGTTCCTCGCTGTCAGCGTCGTTACTTCCATCGCGTTCCTACTGTTCGGTCCACGCCTGCTCAGCGGGCTGGACCAGCCGCTATGGCTCGCCATCCTTTTCGCATGGCTGTTCGCCGTCATCCTCGGCTCCGCGCTGGCCGTGGTGCGCCATGCGGAACACTTGGGCGAACGCCTGGGCGAGCCTTACGGCACCTTGGTGCTGACGCTGTCGATCACCGCCATCGAGGTGATCAGCATCACCGCGATCATGCTGCACGGCGAGAACAACCCCACACTGGCGCGCGACACGCTATTCGCGGTCACCATGATCGTGCTCAACGGCATGGTTGGCCTGTCCTTGCTGGCCGGTGGCTGGCGGCATCGCGAGCAGCAGTACAACCTGCAGGGTGCCAATGCATACCTTGGGGTGGTCATTCCGCTGGGCATCCTCGCGTTGGTGATGCCCCGCTTCGCCGCGCACGGACTGACCGTACTCACGTTTCCGCAAGAGGTGTTTCTCGCCGTGATCTGCGCCGGCTTGTACCTCGCCTTCCTCGGGCTGCAGACACGACGTCATCGCGCCTATTTCGCCGCAGACAGTGGAGACGAGGAGGAGACGGCGCGTGTACTACACGGTGGCGTAGCGCGCAGCCTGTTGCACGCGGCGCTATTGCTGGCCTACATGGCACCGGTGGTCTATCTGGCCGAGAAGCTGGCCCACCCTGTGGATTACGTGGTGGAAACACTGCACAAACCCGCTGCACTCGCGGGGTTGGTGATGGCCGTGCTGGTTGCCACACCCGAAGGCGTCGGCGCCGTGCGAGCGGCGCGCCGCAATCATATGCAGCGCTCAGTAAACATCTTCCTTGGCTCAGTGCTTTCCACCATCGGGCTGACCATTCCCGCCATCCTGATAATCAGCCATGTCACAGCGCATCCCATTGAGCTGGGGCTGCAACACACGGATCTCGCGATGTTCGTGCTGACCCTTGGCTTGAGTCTCGTCACGTTCTCCAGCGGCCACACCAACGTGCTGCAGGGTGGCGTGCACCTGATTCTTTTCTTCGCCTATTTGTTCTACATGTTTCAGGGCTAAGAGGCGGCGGTGGCAACCGTCTTGCGCATGTGATCGATGAATGCACGCACCTTGGCCGGCGGTTGGCGCCCTGGATACACCGCGTAAATACCGCAATCCGGCAGGCTGTATTGCGCCATCAGCACGACGAGGCGCCCGTCGCGGATGTCATCCGTCACGAGGTAATCCGGCAGCACGCTGACACCGGTGCCGTGGCGTACCAGCGCATGTGTCGCGGTAACGTTGTTCGTCTGTGCCACCGGGCGCATGCGCACCGTGCGGCGGGAGCCATCCGGTGCAGTGAAAGTCCAGCGCAGTGGTGTTGCCAGCAGAGCCAATGCCACCCAGTCGTGCGAGGCGAGATCGGTAATCAGGCGCGGCTCGCCACGTCGCGCGAGATAGCCGGGCGAGGCCACCATCAACTGGCGAAAACTGCCCAAGCGTGCGGAACGTAGATTGGAGTCGCGCAGCCAACCCATACGAATGGCCATGTCGAAGCGCTCGGCGATCAAGTCACTCATGTGATCAGTAAGCACCAGGTCGGCTTGTATCTCAGGATGCACGCGTAGGAATTCTGCCAGCGCCGGAGCCACCACTGCCGTACCGTAATCACCGGTCGCCGTGAGCCGCAGCGTGCCACTGGGTTTCTCCTGGCCTTGCCCCACTTGTGCGATCGCCGCCTCCGCCTCGGCCAGGATACGCACGCAGGCAGCATGGAACGCCGAACCGGCCTCGGTCAGCGCCATACGGCGCGTGCTGCGCGAAAGTAGCGTCACGCCCAGTTCGCTTTCCAGGCGGGCGATGTGCTGGCTCACCATGGCCTTGGTCATGCCCAACACTTCCGCAGCGGCCGTGAATGAGCCTGCTCGCACCAGCGCCACGAACACGGACAAGCGGTTGAGATTGACGTCAGCCATGGGACCATCCTCACTGTTAATCTAAACTTTACAGTGAATTCCCTTTTGGTGCGTTTATCCGCACCTTCCGCAGGCGCATCATGGCTTCCGTTCCCTGGTGCTGGCAGATCTTTCACGCGCTACGCGTCATCGTCCGCCGCACTCCCCTTATCCCCGCTGGAGAGCAACATCCATGAAGATCGCCCTGTTCGGCGCGACCGGCCATGTCGGCCACGCCATCCTCGATGAAGCCCTGGCACGTGGTGCCGACGTCACCGCCATCGTTCGCGACCCGTCGCGACTGGCCAACCCCGATCCGCGCGTGAAGGTCGTTACCGGCGACATCGGCGAGCCGGATTCGTGGCTGGATGCCGTGCGTGGCGCGGACGTTGTCATCGTCAGCATCTCGGCCCGCCGCGACGGTTCGAACGACGCCATCCCGGCCAAGGCCACTGCGGTGCTGGATAACTTGTCCAAGCTCGGCGTGAAGCGCCTGGTGTGGGTGGGTGGCGCCGGCTCACTGGAAACCGCGCCCGGTGTGCGCGTGGTGGACGACCCGAATTTCCCCGAAGCCTGGAAGGCCGAGGCGCTGGGACAGGCCAAGGCGCTCGACGTGTTCCGCCAGCACAAGAGCGACGTGGAATGGACCTATATCAGCCCGGCCGCCCTGCTTGAAGACGGCCCGCGCACCGGCAAGTACCGCGTCGGCGGCGACCAGTTGCTGGTGGACGCCAACGGCAAGAGTCACATCAGCGTGTCCGACTACGCTGTAGCCCTGTTGGACCGCGTCGAGAAGAACGACGCACGCAAGCAGCGCATCACGGTCGCTTACTGATCTAGCGGTGCGGATGGCGACATGCCATCCGCACCGCTTCGTTCAATGCGCGCCGTCAGTGCGCGTGATCATGGTCGTGGCCATCGGCTTCCATGTGGTCATGATCGTGATCCGCCGGCTCGCCCTGCGGATCGCCGTGGTGGTGATGCTCGTGATCACCATGACCGTCGTCAGCCTCCCTGCCGGCCATCGCTTCGAACGCGGCCTGATCCATCGTGGGCAACTGCTTGACGAATGCCACCATGTCCCAGATGGCCGCATCGTCATGACTGCGTCCCCAGGCCGGCATGGCGGTGAGTTTCACACCGTGCTTGATGACCCAGAACGCCTCGGCCGGATCGTGCACCCCGTGCTTGGAGAGATTTGGCGGCTGCGGGTAGAGTCCCTCGCGCAATTCCGTTTGCGTCATTCCCGGTGCGAGATGGCAAGACGTGCACATTTCCGCGTAATGCTCCGCACCGCGACGGATGCGCTGCGGATCGTCGAGATCAGGCACCGTGATGCCTCCCGCATGACGCTCGATGGAGCGGTCGCGCAAGGTTTCGACGACACGCTCAGTCAACGCCCAGTGCGGTCGATCCGCCGCAATGTCGTAGCTTCCGGACACCACAAACGCCGCCGCTGCCGCGGCGGCCAGCACGAGCACAAGCAACACAATAGCTATGGTCTTCTTCATGGCACTCCCCTTCAAAGCCAGATACGCACACCAGCGACCCAGGTCGTTTCCCGTGCGTGCACTTCTGGCACGCCGGGCATGTCGTTGAAACTGCCGAAGCGACGCGTCCAGTTCACACCCACGTAAGGCGCAAACTTGCGGCTGAACTCGTAGCGCAGGCGCATCCCCGCCTCCACGTTCGACAGCCCGGACGAGATGCCGCGTCGCGGATCGTCCTTGCCGTAGAAGTTCAGCTCCACTTGTGGCGTCAGGATCAATCGCTGCGTGAACCGCATGTCGTAGCTGGTTTCCAGCCGCAGCGCGGTGCGCCCTTCCTCACCGACGTAGAACGTCGCCTGTGTTTCGAACCAGTAAGGCGCAAGACCTTCCACGCCGGCTGCAAGCCATTGCCGATCAGGCCCTTGTCCGAAGTCGTGCCGCGCACCCAGTTGCCAATCCCAGAAGCTCGCGAAGGCGTGACTCCACAGTGCCTCCACGCGGCCATCCTGTGTGCCGCTGCTGTCGCGCTCGCCTTCGGTCTTCAGCCACAGGCGGTTGATCGCGTTGCCGTACCAGCCTTCGGCTTCCCAGCTGGTCGCATAGTCACCGGAGGTACTGCGGCTGCGCTCCAGGCGATCGAGCGTGAACATGCCGAGTGATGCGTTGTCGTCCATCTGCATCATCGCGTTCATCTGCGCTGGCGTCATGTCGTGGGGAACGGATTGCGGCGACGGCGGTGGCACGTGGTCGTTCGGGGGCAAGACTTTTGCCTCTGTCCCCGCCATACCGGGCATGCTGCTCATGTCGTGGCCGGAGTGATCCATGGTGGCGTGCTGCGCATCCTCTTTCGTGGGTGCGGCATCATGCTGATCATGCGTAGGTGCCGGTGTGTCAGTGGCCGGCGGCATCACCATGCCGGGCATGTTCTGCATGTTCTGCATATCCATGCTCTGCGCGAACACGGCCATGGGAAGCACGCCAAGGCATGCGGAAATCCAAAGCGAAAGCGATCGGCTCATGCCACCACCACCTCGCGGAACATGCCCGCCTCCATGTGGTAAAGCAGATGGCAGTGATAGGCCCAGCGCCCAAGCGCGTCCGCGCTCACGCGATAGGCCACTTGCTGCGCCGGTTGCACCATCACCGTGTGCTTGCGCGCCTGGAAGTCGCCATTTGGCGATTCGAGCTCGCTCCACATGCCGTGCAGGTGGATGGGGTGCGTCATCATCGTGTCGTTCACCAACACGATGCGCACGTGTTCGCCATGGCGTAGGCGCAGTGGTTCGGCACCCGAATAGCGCTTGCCATCGAACGACCAGAGATAGCGCTCCATGTTGCCGGTAAGCCGCAGCGTGAGCTCGCGATCCACGTTAGGCGAAATAGGCGCATCGACGGCATGCAGGTCCGCATAGGTAAGTACGCGGCGCCCGTTGTCGCGCAAGCCGACGCCCGGATCGTCGAGATTGGTGCGTGGCGTAGGCACGCGCATGTCCACTTCGGGCCCCGTCCTCAAGGGTTCGGTCGGGGTGTCGTGGTGCGACATCGACATGGCCATGCCTGGCATCGCCATCATGTCCATGCCGGACATGTCGTGTCCCATGGCGGCGTGATCCATCGTGCCCATCATGTCGGCCATGCTGAGCAAGGGTCGGCGATCCAGCGTTGGTACGTCCGCCACCATGCCGGCGTGCGGCGCCAGCGTGGCCCGCGCATAGCCGGTGCGATCCATGCTCTGCGCAAAGATGGTCCATGCGCGATCCGCCGACGGTTGCACGATCACGTCATACGTCTCGGCCGTGCCGATGCGAAACTCCTCCACGGTCACCGGCTCGATGGCTTGCCCGTCCGCCGCGACCACGGTCATTTTGAGGCCGGGAATGCGCACATCGAAGAAGGTCATCGACGAGCCATTGATGAAACGCAGGCGGATCTTTTCACCCGCCTTGAACAGGCCTGTCCAGTTGCCGGCTGGCGTACAACCGTTCACCAGGTGCGTATAGGCCACGGAAGAAACATCTGCCAGGTCGGTAGGATCCATGCGCATCTGGTTCCACATGCGCCGATCGGCAAGAGCCTTGGAAACGCCTTCGTTCCCGGCATCGCGCATGAAATCACCCACCGTGCGCTTGCCATAGTTGTAGTAGCCGCTCTGCTTCTTCAGATTGGCGTAGATGGTTTCCGGATCGAGATCGGTCCAGTCATTGAGCATCACGACGTAGTCGCGATCCGTCGGATAGCGCTCGCCCTCGCGCGGCTCAATCACGATCGGGCCGTACAAGCCGGTCTGTTCCTGGAAACGCGAATGACTGTGGTACCAGTAGGTGCCCGACTGGTTCACGGTGAATTGGTAGGTGTATTCACCACCCGCCGGAATACCATCGAAACTCAAGCCTGGCACGCCATCCATATCCGCCGGCAACACGATGCCGTGCCAATGGATGGAGCTGGCCACGTTGAGCCGATTGCGCACACGCAGTGTCACCGTCTCGCCCTGCCGCCAACGCAGCAGCGGCGCCGGCAATTGGCCGTTCACTACGGTCGCCATGCGCTTGCGTCCCGTGAAATCGACCGGTAGTTCACCAATCTCCAGATCGATATGGCTACCGCTCAACTCCGCACGCGGCCCAGCCGCCTGCGCCAGTGCATTGCCGCGCCACAACCCCAGCCCGGCAGCCACGCCACCCAGCACCAATCCTTGTACGAAACGCCGACGCGGCAGCTGAAAGCCGTGCGGTTCCTGCTTGTTCATTGCCTTGACTCCGCTATGCGCGCCCGCGACGCAGACGCATCTAGTCGGCCGACAAACGTCGGCCCGTTGCTATCAACGGAGAATCAGACGACCGGAGGCCGCAAAGGCGGTTCGTAGGCAGGCTGCGGGGTATGTTCCCGGCGCACTTGAACATGACCGCCATCCGCCTGCACGTGCAACACATGCGGCACTATCGATGCGGGCACGCTAGCCGGCGCATGCGTGCAACAGCTATCCGCACTGAGCGTCGACGCATGGGTTGCACCATGGTCCGGTACGGCGTGCTGCATGGCCATCATGCTCATCGCGTCTGCCGCAGGGCAGCAGTCGTCATGACGCGGCATGGACCACGCCACGCTGGACAGCGTCAGCCACGCGCACAGAGCCAGCACCATCAAGGTGCGGCAACGGCGCAGGTGGCGGAACAGGTGGCGGGTCATGAGGTCGAGGATAGTCGTGTGGTGGCGGGGGCTCAACTCTGGAGGTGGCTCCACGCGGTTTGAGGGAGGTTGTCCTGCGAGTGCGATGTGTAGCTCCGCTGCACGAGCCGTCGGCTCGGCGCTTTTGATCGTCGGGCCCCCTGTGCAGCGGTGAGGGGTGGACGATCAGGCCCGCAGGGGGATCGGCAAGGATGCCGATCCCTTTTCGTCGGGGCAGGAGCCCCGTCGAAAAGCCCGGCCGCCCATCACGAACTGGCCGGCTTCGCCGGCCAGCGCCAAGTGGGGGTTCCCTTCTCTTTGGTTACTTTCTCTTAGGCAAGCAAGAGAAAGTGACTCGGCCTCCGGCAGGAGGTCGAAAGCCCGCCGCAGGCGAGCCAGATCGCCGTAGCGCTAAAACCAAACACCGAGGCTCTGGACCCCGGCCTGCGCCGGGGTGACGGCTAAAGGTGAAGCGGTACCGCGAGCACCCGCCCCTCACCCCAACCCTCTCCCCGAAGGGCGAGGGAGTAAAACGGAGGGCCCGTGCCACGCGCCTCCCCGAGAAAAGAAAAACAGAAGCAAGGGACCCCCTCCCCTATAATGTCCCACCTCCCGGCGCCCCCATCCCATGAACTATCGTCACGCCTACCACGCCGGCAACTTCGCCGATGTCCTCAAGCACACCGTGCTGCTCGCGCTAATCGAGGCATTGCAGGCTAAGCCCACCCCGTTCGCCTTCGTCGACACGCACGCCGGCAGCGGTTGTTATGCGCTCGACAGCGTCGAGGCCGGTAAGACGGGCGAATACAAGGATGGCATTACGCGCCTGCTGTTCCCCGATATGCATGGCAGCCATGGCAAGACGGAGCCCCTGCCCCCGCTGCTGCGGCGCTGGCTCGACGCCATCCTACGCGTGCAGGGTAACGAGAGTGGCTTGAAGCTCTACCCCGGTTCACCGCTGCAGGTGGCAAATGCCATGCGCGCCAACGACAGCGCGCAGCTGTGCGAATTGCATCCGGAAGAAGCCACGCGCCTGCGCGATCTGTTTCATCACGATCATCGCGTGCACGTGCACCAGCGCAACGGCTACGAGGCACTGAAAGCGCTGCTGCCGCCGAAGGAGAAGCGCGGTCTCGTGCTGATCGATCCGCCCTATGAAGCACAGGAAGCCGAGTACCGCGTGATCGAGCGGGCACTGAAAGGCGCCCTGCAGCGCTGGCCCACGGGTGTTTACGCCGTGTGGTATCCGATCAAGTTGCGCAGCCAGGTGCAGCCGTTTCATCGCTGGCTGCAGCACTGCGGCGTGCGCCGGGTGCTGCGGGCCGAGTTGCTGGTGCATCCGGATGACTCGCCGCTGCGCCTCAATGGTTCGGGCATGGTGATTCTCAATGCGCCGTGGAAGCTGGACGAGGTACTGCGTGACGCCCTGCGCGCGATGGCACCGCTGCTGTCGCAGGAACATCCCGCGAAGTGGCGACTCGACTGGCTATTGGAAGATAGCGCCGGCTGAACGTGCGAACGAGCTTCCACACGCTGTATACCTTCCGTGCGGTGAGCCCGTTAAGCTCAAATCAGTCCACGGGGAAAGCGGCCATGAAACAGCACGTCACTAACACCCTTCTGCGCAGCGCCATCGCTACCGGCCTGCTGGCGCTGGCGGCCTGTGCACCCGCGCCTATCTACAAACCCTCGCCCACCACCGTAGCGACAACGCCGAACATCGTGGCGCAATCGCCGGGCCAGTACGCCAATGCTGACGTGATCTGGGGTGGCCAGGTGGTCGAGGTACGCAACCTCGCCGATCACAGCGAAGTGGAGATCGTGGGTTATCCGCTCGACGGCTCGCAGCGTCCCAAGCTGGCCAGCAACGGTGGCTGGGGCCGTTTCATCGCCGTGATGCCGGGCTACGTGGAGCCCTTCGACTACCCCACCGGCTCGTTGATTACGCTGGCGGGCCGCATCACCAGCACCCGCGACGGCAAGGTGGGCGAAGCCAACTACGTGTTCCCACTGGTGAGCGTTGCCCAGTCGCACCGATGGACGCCCGATGAAATGAACGCAGGGAAGTCGAACGTGAGCTTCGGCGTGGGTGTGGGCGGCGTCATACGCTGATACCTGGATAGGCGGCTAAACTGCCTTCCTTCGTCCAAGGGAATGCGCGATGTCTGGTCATGCTAATTCGCTGAGGGCGGTCCTGCTCGCCCTCGGTGCCAATTTCGCCATTTTCCTGAGCAAACTAGTCGCCGCGCTGATCACCGGCTCGGGCGCCATGCTGGCCGAAGCGGTGCATTCGCTGGCCGACTGTGGCAATCAAGGCCTGCTGCTGCTCGGCATGCGGCAGGCGGAGCGCCCGCCGTCCGACGAGTACCCGCTAGGTTGGGGCCGCGCGCTGTATTTCTGGTCGTTCCTCGTCGCCATTTTGCTATTCAGCGTAGGCGGCATGTTTTCCATCTACGAGGGCATCCACAAGCTGAGCCACCCGGAGCCGCTGAAGTGGCCGTGGCTGGCCATCGGCGTGCTTGGCTTTGGCGTGGTGGCCGAGTCGATTTCCATGCACGGCTGCCTGAAGGAAGTGAACAAGGCACGCGATGGCCGCAGCTTGTGGCGCTGGTTTCATGAAACGCGTTCCAGCGAGTTGCTGGTGATTTTCGGCGAAGACCTCGCCGCGCTGCTCGGTCTCGCCGTGGCGCTGGTGGCCGTACTCGCCACCATGATCACCGGCAACCTGCTCTACGACGCCGCGGGCACCATCGTGATCGGCGTGCTGCTGGTGGTGGTGGCGGTTGCCGTGGCCAGCGAGGTGAAGGATCTCCTGATCGGCCAGGGCGTGGAGCCCAAGCGCCGCGAGGAGCTGATTGCCTTCATCAACGCGCGCCCCGAAGTGGATGTGGTGCTCAACGTCATCACCCTGCAGATGGGCCCCGACGTGATGGTGGCAGTGAAGGCGCGCATGTCTCCAGCGCCGGACCAGACCGCGCTGGTAGAGGCGATCAACAGCGTGGAGCGCGCCATGAAGGCGCAGTTTCCGGATATTCGTTGGAGTTTCTTCGAGCCGGACATCGCCGACTAAGAGCCGCTCTTGAGCTGCAACAGATCCCACTTGTTGCCATACAGGTCCTGGAACACCACTACCGTTCCATAGGCCTCTTCGCGCGGCGCCTCGCAGAAGGTGGCGCCAGCGGCTTCCATGCGGCGGTAGTCGCGCCAGAAATCGTCGGTGTGCAGCAGCAGGAAGACGCGGCCACCCGTCTGGTCACCCACGCGGGCCGATTGCTGTTGCGTCGTCGCCTTGGCAAGGAGCACGCGGGTCTCGACCGAACCCGGCGGCGCCACGATCACCCAGCGCTTGCCGCCGCCCATGTCGGTGTCTTCGACCAGCGTGAATCCCAGCACGCGGGTATACCAATCGATGGCGTCGTCGTAATCGGCGACGACGAGGGCGATGCTGCCGATGTACTGCTTCACTCGTGCTTTTCCTTTGGGAGCGGCCACTCGCCCAGCTCCGCCTGCAGCTTCTTGGTGAGCCTGGCGCGGACCAGCCCGTAAGCCGTGCGGATGTGCTCGGACAGTTCCTTGGCGGTGAAGCGCTGCGGCTCCACCACGGAGACCCAGCGAGCGCGGGCGAGATAAGGGGACGCGATGATACCCGGCTGATCGGTCAGTTCGAGAAAGCGATCATCCTCGACCTTGAAGGCGATCCGCCCGCCGTCGACCGGCATCACCACGAACATCTTGCTGCCTACGCTGAACACCAGCTCGGCACCCCATTTGATGTCACGGGTCACCCCCGGCCAATGCCCGCAGAGCGCCTCGACCTGGTGAGGGGTGATGCCTTTGGACGCAGCCACCATGGTTTTCACTCTCCCTCAACGCCAACGGGCGCGCTCTGGCGCATTCTGCCCGCAGCGGGCCGGCAGCACCCAACAGCCCACCCAATCCTTCTTCGCGGTGCGACATAGAGCCGCGAAATAGCCCGTCTAGCAAAGCATTTTGTTCATGTTGCACTGCACACAATACGGTAAAGTATGGTCATGACTCCCGCCATCGACTACTCAAGCAACCGCCGCGCACTGGTACCCGTGCGTAGCAACGAGCGCTTCGCCCGCCCTCGCCTGGTTGAGGTGTCCAAATCGCCCAAGGGCGAGCTGGTGCACGCGCATGATGGCCGCGAGTTGTACCTGCGAGGCATCGAACCCAGCGACATGGCTGCGTTGAAGCGCCAGTTCGCCCGTCTCTCGCCAGAGGACATCCGCCGTCGCTTCCTCCATTGCATGTCGGAGCTGCCGGATTCGATGGCGCAGCGCCTGACCCACATCGACCCCGCCGTGGAAACCGCGTTCGTGCTGATGGACGAGACGGTCAAGCCAGCGGAAATGCGCGGCGTCGGACGTATCTTCGTGGACGAAGCCGCCAACAGCGCCGAATTCTCCGTGCTGGTCGAGCGCGACTGGAGCTGTCAGGGCCTGGGCGCCCTGCTGATGCAGCGCCTGGTCGACGATTGTCGCCACCGCGGCCTGAGCGAAATCTGGGGCTACGTGCTACTGGAAAACCGCCCCATGCTCCATCTGTGCAAAGAACTGGGCTTCGTGCGCCGCCTGTCGCCAGACGAGCCTGGCACCACGCTGATCTCGCTACTGCTCTGACCCCAGCGCTCCTGCAGAAACTAGCCACAACCGCCCCGGCCTGTCCGGGGCGGTCGCGTTACACTTGCCCGCTTTCCCGGCGCGGCATGAGGCCTCGCCAACGATAGTTGGGTTCGCATGGCTAATACGATTCCCCACCCGCCCCTGCCCACCACCCCCAAGCAGCGTCGCTTCTGGACGTCGCCGCACGGCTCTTCTCGCGCCCTGCTGGTCGCTGAAGCCGCGCGCACGCACCAGGGGCTGTTGGTCGCGGTGACGCGCGATACCCAACGCGCGAGCGCGCTGGAAGACGAGCTGCGTGTGTTCGCGGGCAACCTGCCGGTGCTGCACTTCCCTGACTGGGAAACGTTGCCCTACGACGTATTCAGTCCACACCCGGACATCGTCTCGCAACGCATCGCCACCCTGTACGAGTTGCCGAATGTGCAACGCGGCGTGCTGGTGGTGCCAATCGCCACGCTAATGCAGCGCATCGCTCCACGTAGCCACATCACCGGCGCGGGCTTGGTGGTGAGGAAGAAGCAAAAGCTCGACCTCGCCGCTGAGCAGCGCAGGCTCGAAGCCGCTGGCTATCGCAACGTGCCACAGGTGGGTGAGCCCGGCGACTTCGCCGTGCGCGGCGCGCTGATCGACATCTTCCCGATGGGCGCCGTCCAGCCGTACCGCATTGAGCTGTTCGACGACGAAGTGGAATCCATCCGCAGCTTCGATCCGGAGACGCAACGCTCGCAGCAGCAAGTGGACCATATCGAATTGCTGCCCGCGCGCGAATTTCCGCTCACGGAGAACGCCGCCAAGGATTTCCGCACGCGACTGCGCGAGCGCTTCCCCATCGACGTGCGCCGCTGTCCGCTCTACCAGGACATGAAGGAAGGCGTGACGCCGGGCGGCATCGAGTACTACCTGCCGATGTTCTTCGAGCAGACGGCCACGCTGTTCGACTACCTCGCCGACAACGCCGTATTTCTGCTCGGCGAAGGCGCACTGGAGTCCGCCGACCAGTTCTGGACGCAGACCGGCGAACGCTACGACCAGCGCGCGCACGACATTGAGCGCCCCGTGCTGCCGCCGGCGGAGCTGTACCTTGCTCCGGAACTGCTGCGCGAACAGCTCAACAAGCGCCTGCGCGTGGAAGTGGTGGAAAGCGGCCACGAACATGCCGTGCCCAGCGGCACGCAACCCGCACCGGAACTGCCGCTCAACCGCAAGGGCGAAGAGCCCGGCACGTCGCTGCGCCACTTCCTGTCGAGCTACCCGGGACGGGTGCTGATCACCGCTGACTCGGCAGGCCGCCGCGAAGCCTTGATCGAACAGCTCGCCAGCGCAGGTTTGAAGCCCGAAACCATCGACGGCTGGCAAGCGTTTCTTACCGGCAGCGACAAGCTACGACTTGCCATCACCATCGCAGGGCTGGAACAGGGCTTCGCGCTTAAGGAACCCGCGTTCACCGTGCTTACCGAGCGCGAGCTGTTCGGCGAACGCGTACGTACCGACCGCAAGCGCCGCCGTGGTGCTGCGCGCGATCCAGAAAGCATCATCCGCGACCTCACCGAACTGACCATCGGTGCGCCCATCGTTCACGTCGACCACGGCGTGGGCCGATACCAGGGCCTGGTGTCGATGGAACTGGGCGGCATGGAAGGTGAGTTCCTCACCATCGAGTACGCCAAGGGCGACAAGCTGTACGTGCCCGTGGCACAGCTCGGTCTGGTCAGCCGCTATACCGGCACCGCGCCCGAACTCGCGCCGCTGCATTCGCTGGGTGGCGACGCGTGGGAACGCGCGCGCCGCAAGGCGGCCGAGAAAGTGCGAGACGTCGCCGCCGAACTGCTGGCCATCTACGCACAACGTGAAGCGCGCGGCGGCGAGTCGATGCCGATCGACCGTCAGATGGTGGAGGAATTCGGTGCCACCTTCCCGTTCGAGGAAACGCCGGACCAGGAACAGGCCATCGATTCGGTGCTGAAGGACCTCGCCGCTCCGCGCGCCATGGATCGCGTGATCTGCGGCGACGTGGGCTTCGGCAAGACCGAAGTGGCGCTGCGCGCTGCCTTTGCCGCCGCCACGGCAGGTCGCCAGGTCGCGGTGCTCGTACCGACCACCCTGCTCGCGCAGCAGCACTACCGCAATTTCGCCGACCGCTTCGCCGACTGGCCGGTGCGCGTGGACGTGCTATCGCGCTTCAAGTCGACCAAGGAAGTGAACGAGGCGCTCAAGCGTCTTACCGACGGGCAGATCGACGTGATCGTGGGCACGCACAAGCTGCTCTCGCCCGAAATCAAGTTCAAGAATCTGGGCCTGGTCATCGTCGACGAAGAACAGCGCTTCGGCGTACGCCAGAAGGAGCAGCTGAAAAAGCTGCGCGCCGAGGTGGATCTGCTCACCATGACGGCCACGCCGATTCCGCGCACGCTGAATATGGCGATGAGCGGCCTGCGCGACCTCTCGCTGATCGCTACCCCGCCGGCGCATCGCATGGCGGTGCGCACCTTCATCGCGCAGTGGGAGCCGGCGCTGGTCCGCGAAGCGTTCCAGCGTGAGCTTCAACGTGGCGGTCAGGTGTACTTCCTGCACAACGAGGTAGACACGATCGAGCGTACTGCACGCGAGCTGGAGGAACTGATTCCGGAAGCGCGCATCGGCATCGCCCACGGCCAGATGGCCGAACGCGACCTGGAACGCGTGATGGCGGATTTCCATCGCCAGCGTTTCAACGTGCTGGTGTGCACCACCATCATCGAAACCGGCATCGACATTCCCACCGCCAACACCATCATCATCAACCGCGCTGACCGCTTCGGCCTCGCACAGTTGCACCAGTTGCGTGGCCGCGTCGGCCGTTCGCACCATCGTGCCTACGCCTACCTCGTGGTACCCGATCGCAAGGCCATGACGGCCGACGCGGAGAAGCGGCTGGAAGCCATCGCCTCGCTGGAAGAACTGGGCGCAGGCTTCACACTCGCCACGCACGATTTGGAAATTCGCGGTGCGGGCGAGCTGTTGGGCGATGAGCAGTCCGGTCAGATTCAGGAAATCGGCTTCGGCCTGTACACCGAACTGCTGGAGCGTGCCGTGCGCGCACTGAAGTCCGGCAAGGTGCCCGACTTTGACCTCAGCAGCGAGCATGAGACCGAAGTCGAACTGCACCTGCCAGCACTGATTCCCGACGACTACCTGCCGGACGTCCACACACGCCTGACCTTGTACAAGCGCATCGCCAGTGCTCGCAACGAGGACCACCTGCGTGACCTTCAGGTCGAGATGATCGATCGATTCGGGCTGCTTCCCGATGCAGCCAAGCAGTTGTTCGCGGTGGCGCAATTGAAGTTGATGTCCACACCGTTGGGCATTCGCAAGTTGGACTTCGGCGCCAATGGCGGACGCATCACCTTCCGCGACAAGCCGGAGGTGGATCCGATGGCGATCATTCGCCTGATCCAGAGTCAGCCGCGCGTGTACAAGCTGGATGGGCAGGACAAGCTCAAGGTGAATCTGGAGTTGCCCGGTGCGACCGAGCGTATTCGCGCGGCGCAGGAAGTGCTGGTGCAGTTGGGCGCGCGGCGGCCGGGGTGAGGGCCGCAAGCACGCGGCACGCAAAGCGCCTCAGTTCTGCTCCCTCTCCCCCTCGGGGAGAGGGAGCCATCCCACGCTCCAAAAAAAGGCCCGCAATCGCGGGCCTTTTTTCGACATCTCATTGCACGCTTACTGCGTACAAGCCTTCCCATGATCCGCGTGATACCCCTTGGCCTTCGCATCGGCTTCGCTCATGTATGCGCCCGCCTTGGTCTTGCCGTACCACTTGTCGCCCTGGCAGTGATAAACCTTGCTGCTGTCGTTTACCCACACCAGGCCCGGACCACCACCCGGCGCCGCGTTAGCCGGCGGCTGCGACCCTGCCGACTTGCTGCTAGTTGCCGCGCTCTTGCTGGCGGGGGCCGCTGCCGGAGCAGCCGCTGGTGCTACGGCGGCGGCGGGAGCGGCGGGAGCTGCTGCAGCAGCCGGTGCGGCGGCCGCAGCGGTGTACCACTCCTTGACGCCCTGGTGACCTGAGCAAGCGCCCTTCTTGGTGGCGTGGTCGGTGTAGCTCCCGTCCTTGCACTGACCCGTCGAGCCAGCGGGTGCGGCGGACTGCTGTGCATACACCGCCGGTCCTGCCAGAAGACCTGCGAGCAAAACTGCCATCAGACCATATGACTTCATCTTCGATCCCTCCTGTGCGAATTCGCCTGCCCCATGGGAAACCTATCCCGCGCGACGGAACGTGTCCCCTGTCCGCGTCATCCGCAACCACGGAATCACCGTCGTTGCGTGACGTCCATTAAGCGCTCAAGCGCCTGCGCGAACACTATGCGCCAGACGCGTGACGCCTTATCACGCTGCCTCAATTGGCGTTCATCTGGCGTGATGTCATTTCGCAAATTCATGCGAATTGAGCTGTGTGGCTGTTGTGCCTCTTAGTGATTGATCACCAGATCGGCGATCACACCGGTGGCCACGGCGACCAGCAGGAAATCACCGGTGTCGCTGCGGATCCACACGTGATCCGGCGGCGGCGGCGCAAGGTGGTACGCGTGGTAATCCACGTAGTAGCGACGGTCGTGGTAGTACTCCTCGGGCACGCGTCCACCCCGGTGGTACCAGCCCTCGTGATTGCCGCGGTCGTGCACGATCACGTAGTCGTGATGATCGCGATCCGGCCCGTGGTCACGGTCATGATCGTGGTCATGCCCTTGACCGTGCTGATCCTGATCGTGCTGATCATGGTGGTCGTCGTACTGAAACGGTGCGGCGGCCACGGTCGTGGAAACCATCACGGCGCCAAGCATCAGTGCGAGCAATGTCTTCTTCATGCGAACTCTCCATCGAATGATGTCGTGGACTCGGACGCGCCCCCAGGCGCACTTCTCCACGACGGCGCCATGATGTGATTCGCAACGATGCACGATGAGTGAATCCGATCGCAAAAACAGCGCGCAAGATCGGCGCAAATTCATGCGTTGAGGCATCGTTTTGTTTTGCGCGATCACACACGCCGGAAAGGAAAAGCCATCCCTGGCCACCCCGTTCCGTTATCGCAGGACAGGGCACGTCCATACCGTTCGCTCAATGCATCGTCCGGCCGCTGAGGCGCTCCTTCAGTGGCGAGGCATCCAGCAGAAGCAACGTGCGTTGATCGGGCAATTCGACCACGTCGCGCATGTCGTTGCGCAACGCCGGGTCGATCTGGTTGCGCAGCACGCCAGGCACACCGAGCTTGTCGGCCACATCGATGGTCACGATGTTCTCGATGGCGTCCACCACCAGGCCGAACTTCTCCTCATCGTTCTCCACTACCAGCACCTTGGCGGCGCGCACGTCCGCGTAGCTCTTCATGCCGTAGAGGGACCGCATGTCGATGATGGTGACTAGCTTGCGGCGGAGGTTGAGGATGCCACGCACATAGTCCGGCGCTCCCGGCGGCTGCATCATGTCGCTGGGGAAGTCGATGACTTCGCGCAATTGATCGATGCGCATGCCCATCAACTGCTCGAGTCGGAACGTGACATAAGTTTCACGCACGCCGCTGCGTCGCTTGCCCTGCCCGCGCTCCGCTGTCGATTCCACTGAGTACAGCTCACGGTGGCCCTGGGTGATGTCGGCGACGGTCGCGTCGCTCAACAGCGCCAGTTCGTCAATGAGCAGGATATCCGGCGCAGCCTCGCGGCTAATGCACCCAGTGAAGAGTGGCGGTTGTTCGGCATGGAACGACGGGATGGCCAGTAGTTCCTCGTCGCGGTAGCTGACGATGCTTTCCACGTCATCCACCAGCAGCCCGAAGTCCATGTCCTTCTGGCGCAGCACCACGATGCGCCGCGCGTCCTCGAAGTCACCCGCAACCGCCGTAGGCGACGCCGTGGACGGCAGGCCGAGGAAGCGGGCGAAGTCGACCACCGGCACGGTGTTGCCGCGCAGGTTGAGCATGCCCAGGCATAGCTCACTGGCGAGCACGGACGAGAGCAGCTCTGGCACGCGGATGATTTCGTGGATGGCTCCCATCGGGAGCGCGAGACGGGTGTCGTTGACGCGAAAAGACACACCCTGGCGGCGCTGTCCCTGCGCCGCGCGCAGACGTGCGGGATCGGACGCCTGTGCGTCGCCCCGCGGCATCGGCATGTCGGGCAGCCGATGCAAGGCATCCACGCTGAGGATCTGCAGGATGCGCTGGCCGCCGTCTAGCTTGAGCGCGCCGCCGATCATCGATGGCGCGCCATCGATGCCGCTGAACATCACCTTCTGTTCGGCCGGCACGCGCAGGATCTCGCCGGTGGCGTCGAACAACAGCCCCACGCGTCCCTGGCGAAACTCGACGATGGCGATCTTGGCGCCTTCGCGCGGTCCCCGTTCCGGGAGTTCCAGCACCTCGCCAAGATGGACGATGGGAATCAACCGACCGCGGAGATTGAACAGGCCAAGCAGATACGACGGCGCCAACGGCACCTGCGTGACGACGGACGGATAGTTCACTACTTCCTGCACGGCCGCCACAGGAAGCACCAGCTCGGTGTCTCCCAGGTGGAACGAACCGAACATCTCAGCGGCATCCTGCCGGACGAGCGAAGCGATCGATGATTCCATGGCCATGCTCCGGTTTACGTTGTGCGGCCAAATGTCCTGACCGCAAATTGGTGTTGCGCGCAATCGATCACGAGCTGGCGACCGCTGTCGCCACCCACGTCAACATGCACGACCTTTATCCTGGTCTCTGCCAGCAGCCGTTGCGCCATGCGCACGTTCTGCTCGCCGATAAGGCCATGCCGAGGCATGACCGCGTGTTGCACCATGCACGCGCCGCCAGCGACCACGGCCTCCACTTCGTCCTGCTCTCTGCGTTCCAACTCCATCATCGTCAGCAGCGAGGGCATGGCACCGGTAACGTATTTGGCACCCTGTCCCGGTTCGCCTTGCGGCGACTCCGGCAACAGGCAATGGGCCATGCCGTAGACGCCACGGCGGCGCCATAGCAGGCCGATGCCCACGCACGAACCTAGGATGGCGCGCAGCACGTCGGTGCCGCGGCCGATCCGCACTTCGCACATACGCACCTGGATGTCCTGCCCGTCAGGCATGCGCGCGCTCCTGGCGGCGATAGACCAGTGGCTGTTCAAAATCGAAACCCACGTTGAGCCGAGTCAGCGATTCGGATTCGCCAATGATCAGCACGCCGCCGGGCGCCATGGCGCGATGCGCGTTCTCCAGCACATGGCGTTGCCCTTCCTCGTCGAAATAGATGAGGACATTGCGCAGCATGGTGATGTCGAAACGGGCGGCACCATCCAGGCGCTTGTGCAGATGGTGTTCACGAAACACCACATGCGCTCGCAAGGAGGGTGACGCCAGATAACCGTCGCCGCTTGGCTGGAAGTATCTGTTAAACAATTCCGGCTTCGCGCGCTTCAGCCCTTCGATGCTCTTGCCTTGGTAATGCCCGGCCTTGCCAGTCACCAACACGTGGCTCGCGATGTCGGTGGCAAGGATCTGATACTTGAACGCGGGGTGATGCTCGCGGAACTCCTCGCAGAGCATGGCCATGGAGTACGCCTCTTCACCGGTGGAGGCGGCCGCGGACCAAAGCTGCAAGGTGGCCCCGCGATGCACCCGGAACCACTCCGGCAGCAAATGCTGCTGGAAGTGTTCCCAGATGCGTGGCGTACGGAAGAACGACGTCTCGTTGGTGGTCACCAGGTTGATGAAGGCGCCCACCTCTTCCGGCTGCGCCTCCAGTACCGCCAGGTAATCACGGTAGCGGCAGAGTTCCAGTGCCTGCAGGCGGCGCCGTAGACGCCCCTGCAGCAGGGTCCATTTCCTGTCCGCCATATGGATACCGGTATGGCGTTGCACTTTGTCCAACAGGGCACGCTGGGTGCCTGCGTCAATCTCGTTCTCGATGTCCACGACCGACTCCTCAGACGACGAAACGCTGCACCATCCGGTTCAGTTCCTCCGCACCCTGCGTGAGCGAGGTGGTGGAGCGCGCGATGGTGTCGCACGACGCTGCCGATTTCTCGGTCTCCTCGGCGACCTGCTGGATGGCCGTGCTCACTTCGCGCGCAGCGACCAACTGTTCGTCCGCACCGCAGGAGATTTCGGAGATGGCCTGTGTGGTGCGCCCCACTCCCGCGACGATCTTCTCGAACGCTTCGCCGGCCTGCTTGGAGATTTCACTGCCCTGCGCCACCCGCTTCACCGATTCATTGATGAGCTTGGAGATTTCCTTGGTGGCCTGCGAGGAACGCTCTGCCAGCTTGCGCACTTCGTCTGCTACCACGGAGAAACCCAGACCGTGTTCGCCGGCACGCGCTGCCTCGATGGCGGCATTGAACGCCAGCAGATTGGTCTGGCTAGCGATCTCACCGATCACCTTGATGATCTCGCTGATGTCTTCGGACGACTTGTTGATCAACTCCATCGCTTCGATGGAACGGGTGATCGCCTTGGCGCCTCGCTCAGCCTCTTGGTGCGTGTCCTTGGCAAGCTGGTCGGCGCTGCGCGAATTGGTGGCGATGGAATTGATCGAGGCAGTGAGCTCCTCAATCGATGCATTCATCTCCTCCACGGTGGCACCGAGTAGTTGCGCACCGCTTGCCACGGTGCTGGCACGGCCGGAGATGTCCTGTGAGCTGCCGGAGAAGCTACCCGCCGAGTCGACTACCTTGCCGATCACGCTGCGCAAGTCGCTCATCATCTGCTGGATGCCATCGGCGAGCTGGTCGATGGGTTCGCTGCCTTCCACGCGCACTTCACCCGTCAGGTCGCCTTCCGCTGCCTTGCGCACGGTCTTGAGCAACGCCTCGACCTTGCGCTGATCATCGGCGGCGCGCAGCTTCACGCTCTCTTCCAGCTCCACTTGTGCGGTGACGTCGGTGGCGAACTTCACCACCTTGGACAGGCGGCCGTTGCCGTCGTAGATCGGGTTATAGGTGGCCTGGATCCAGATCACGCGACCGCCCTTGCCCAGGCGCTTGTAGCGCCCCGCATCGAACTCGCCGCGATTGAGCTTGGCCCAGAAGTCCGCATAAGCCGAACTGGCCGTGTAGCTTTCTTCGCAGAACATGCGGTGATGGCGACCCTGGATTTCGTCCAGCTCGTACCCCAACGCATTGAGGAAGTTGTCGTTGGCGGCCAGCACGTGGCCGCTCAGATCGAATTCGATCATGGCCTGCGCCTTATTGATGGCGTTGACCTTGCCTTCGTACTCGGCCTTTTCCTGACGGCTGGCGGTGACGTCGGTGGCGAACTTCACCACCTTGTACGGCTTGCCGCTCTCGTCGAAGACTGGGTTGTACGAGGCATTGATCCACACCTCGCGCCCGTCGCCACCGATGCGTTTGTACTCGCCGCGATCAACGATGCCCTTGCCGAGGTTCTCCCAGAACTTCTTGTACGCAGCGCTGGCGGCGTAAGCGGGTTCGCAGAAGATGCGGTGATGCTGGCCGCGGATATCTTCCAACGTGTAGCCGAGCGCGTTGAGAAAATTGTCGTTGGCGTGGAGGATCTTCCCTTTCAGGTCGAACTCGATCACCGCCTGGACCTTGTTGAGCGCTTCGTTGACTGCACGCAACTCATGCGGCTCAAGCTGCATATCCGGTGTCTCTTTACCCATGGCCCCTCTCCATCGTTGGTAAAAACGCAGACCGAGAAATCGGTGCGGGAGAGGACCGGATGCGTTGTACCAACGACGCCAAGGCCTGCCACCACGTGCCCGGCATCCCGCGCGGGCACGGTAAGCAACCTCTATGTCCTCCCCCTGCGTTGAGGGATATCGGCGTGAGGGGGAGCTGCCTTTAGGGGCAAATTTCCGCGAAAAATCCTTGGCTTCTGTGAGTTTCGTGAGAAATCGGCATGGATCGATTCAGCGGGTAGGCGCGGCCTGCCATTTGAATCGAGATAGTGTGACAGGCATCGCAAAATGGGAGCGCTCGCTCTTTGCGCATCTGTCGAACGGCCGATGGCTTACGGCGGAGCCTGTTAACGCTATTGGCGTAGCCCGCGTTACGCGTCTGGCGGCTAAAAAGCCCCCAGCGCGGGCCACGCCAAAGCGTTACCAAGCCATCACCCATGTCACGGGATACGTTCGCCCGTGCCGTACGGCGGCTTGTCGCTCTGGCGGATCCAGTCCGCCAGCAAGCGGAAATAGCCGTCCGTGATGCGCGTGACATGATGGGTGCCGTCGGTGTCCTGGGTGAACTCGTACATACCGTGGTCGGTGTGCGGGTACACGTAAAGGTCGATCGGCTTGCCTTCGCGCTTCAGCCCCGTCAGGCGCTCGCGGGTGAGGGCTTCAGGCGCGTCCCGGTCCTCGCCGGCAAGCACCCATAGCTGGGGAATATCCAGGGCCCGGATTGCCGCGACGGCGTCGTAATGCCAGTCGATGTTGAGATTGTCGTAGCGCGGCGCACCGGTACGACGCAGGTCCGCTTCGTCTTCTGCCAGCAGCTCGCCGGTGTATTCGCCTTCGATAGTGTGCAACCAGGGCTCGCTGGCGAACTTGCGCTTCACGGCGGCGAGCTGCTCATAGCCGGCCGTGAAGTGCGAGGCCATGACGGCACCGGTGGCGTCGGTGACTTCGCGCACACGGGCGATGGCGGCCGCGTCGTAGCCCTTTTCCTGCATCTCTACCACGGCCTGCTGCTGGTCTTCTTCCAGCGGCGTCATCACCAGGCCAAAACCCACCTCGACAAAATCGGCGTGCGCAAGGGCCGCCGCGCGCGGCGCTACCCATCCACCCTGACTGCCGCCGAAAAAGCCCGCGCGCGAATAGCGACCCGCGGCGAGCTTGCGCGCCTCTTGCAACGCCGCTGCGGCGTCGTCGGCGAGCAGTTCGAAGCTCTGCGTGTAATCACCGCCAGAGCCGCCGGTGCCACGCTTGTCGTACGCGAACACAGCCAGGCCCTGCGCCGCGAACATATAAGGGTAGTAACCGCCGATGGCCGGTGTCTTCTCGGAGCCATGCACGAACACTACTAACGGCTGCTTGCCTTTCGACTGTGCGGGCTCGATCAGCATGCCGGCGAGCTCGGTGCCGTGGCTCTTGAAACGCGTAGGTGTCTCGCGCAGCGTCCATGCGGGCTGCGTGGCGTAGTGCCCATCATCCTGGCGCACGCTCACCGCACCCTGCTCGCAACGCACGGGCGCATTGGGCGCATTGACGTTGCCGCGCCGACCATCGAGAAAGGTGTAACGCTCTGGCGCTTGCGCGCCATCCCCTGTTGGGTTGGAGATCACCACGGGTGGCTTGCCGGTTTCCCCATACACGCCGTAACGACAAGATGGCGATGCGGCCAAACTGGCGCCGGCGAATGACAGGCACAGCAAACCTGCAACAACGTGCTTCATGGGGGTACCGCTCCGTGGTGGGGACGCCGCCACTATAGGCAGCGCCCCTATGCAGCGCCCCTGCTGTTGGTCAGGGCTTGCCTTCCTTGACCGGAGCGAGACGAAGATCCTGGAAGTCGAAGCTGAAGTCAGTCAACGGCGACACGGGCTCCATGCGCACCTCACGCACCTTGCCGTCAGCATCGAGGGAGTAACTGACGAAGGCGTCTGCATTGAGTGCGCGATCATCCCAGCGCACGATGAAAGTGTCGTGCTGCCACGGCGTCATGGTGCCTACCAGCTGCGCGGTCTTGGAGAACGTCATGCGCAGCTTGCCGCCCTGCTGGCTCACCACGATGTCGCCATACCAGGGATCGCGGAAGGTACCGGCATAACCCGGCAGCGAGAGCGACGGCTTGCCACCCTTGTCGCGCGCGGCCTCATGCATCTTCCAGCTGTCGTCGGCGTTGCCTTCGGACTTCTTCACCGCGGCAGCGTACGCAGCCACCCAGTCGGTCTTGTCCTTGCCCAGATAAGCATCGAGCACGCGATAGGTGACAGCGTTGAATGCGGCACCCGATTCCTGGTTGGTCAGCACCACCACACCGAGGTTGAGCTCAGGCACCAGCGTCACGCGTGACACCATGCCCGGCCAACCACCGGTGTGCCACACCAGTCGCTGGCCCTGGTAATCGGAAAGGAACCAGCCCTCGCCGTAGCCCGCAAAATTGGGACGAATGGCCTTGAGCTCCGGCACCGGCGGCTCTGAAATCTTCATCGGCGTGAGCATCGACCACATCTGCTTCTGGCTGTTCGTGGAGAACAGCGGCTTGCCGTCGGGCAGCGTGCCACCGGCAAGCTGCACGTTCATCCATTTGGCCATGTCATGCACGCTGGCATAGATGCCGCCCGCGCCAGAGTTGTTCGACCAGGCCATCGGCGGCACGGGCTTCAACTCGGTGAAGTTGAACTTGGCGTGGCCCATGGCCACGTCCATGCCGGGCTTGAGCTGCGACATGTCGATCAGTGATTCGTCCATGCCCACCGGGGCGAAGATGCGATGGGTGATGAAGTCCGTATAGCTCTGCCCCGACACTTGCTCGATCACCAGCGTGGCGACCGCGAACAGGATGTTGTCGTAGGCATAGGCACTACGGAAACTGGTGGCGAGCGGCACATTGCGCAGGCGTTGCACCACGTCCTTGGTGGAGTACGAGGTCGGTGGCCAATACAGCAGATCGCCCGCACCAAGACCCAGCCCGCTGCGATGCGCCAGCAGATCGCGAATGCGCATTTCGCGCGTCACGTACGGATCGGACATCTGGAACCACGGCAGATGATCGATCACGCGATCATCCATGTTTAGCTTGCCTTCCTCGGCCAGCATCTGCAGCGCAGCGGCGGTGAACGCCTTGGTATTGGAGGCAATGGCGAACCGCGTGCGTGCGTCCACCGCTTCCGGCTTGCCCAGTTCGCGCAGGCCGTAGCCTTGTTCCAGCACGACATGCCCGTCCTTGACGATGGCCACGGCGATGCCCGGCACGTCGAACTGCTTGCGCACGCTGTCCACGTAGGCGGAGAAGTCCTGCAACTGCCCCGGCAACGCGGGCTGTGCCTGACTGGTTGCGGCCGCAGGCGTCACCGGTGCCGGCGTCGTCTGCGCCCATACCGGCGCGGTCAGGAACAGCAGCGCGCAACAACCCGCCACGCGTGGGGAAAGGGTTCGCAGAAACATTCGGCAACTCCACAACGGCAAAGACCACCACTATCGAGGCAAAGCGATTCCTGATCCAGCACTGAAAGTCACGCCGCGTAGCATCTCGACGCCGTGCGCCTCAGCACGGATCATGCAACGTTGCATTGAGGAGTTTGCATGAACGACTTGGCCGAATGGATCGCCACCCACGCCCTGCCCGTCTGGGCGGCCCTGTTGATAGCCGCCCTTTTGGTGGGCGACGTGGCATGGCAATGGAATCGCCAGCATGGCGAACGAACCGCGGCGGTCGGTGGTCGGCCTGTCGCTGTCCGCGGCGTCACCGCCTTGTTCCTGCTGGTGTCGATGGGCCTGTTGTTCGCGGCTATCGCTGTGGCGCTGAAGGAGGAAGCCACGCGCTGGCTGCCCTCCTTCGACCAGTCGTTGGCCGAAGACCTGCACAGCAGCATGCAGCCCGGTGTGTTGAGAGCGGTGGCTGCCGTGTCCCATCTAGGCGATCTGGGTTCGGTGGCAGCCGCGACGGCAGTGATCCTCGCTGTCCTGCTGCTGCGCAGGCATCTGCGACTGGCGACCTGCTGGGCCATCGCCATGGTGGGTATCGTGCCGATCAACAGCGGCCTGAAGGCGCTGTTCCAGCGTCCGCGTCCGCTGGACAATCACGGCTTCATGGTCGAACACGGCTGGAGCTTTCCCAGCGGTCACGCATTCGGCGCCATCGTGTTCTACGGCATGCTGGCCTACGTGCTGCTCCGCCTGCTGCCCCATCGCTGGCACCGCTGGGTGATTGCGGGTGCCGTTGCGATGGTGGGCGTGATCGGCCTGAGCCGGATCGTGCTACAGGTCCACTACTTCAGCGACGTCATGGCCGGTTATGTAAGCGGCATGGCATGGCTGGCGGTGTGCCTTGGCGGTGCTGAGTGGTGGCGGCTGCGTACCTCAACGCAACCGTAGGAGCACCATATTGGCCGGATCGTTGCTGTCCGCATTGTTCGCCGCGCAGGGCTTGCGCCGCGCGAACAAGCCGGACATGGCGCGTGTGCTTTCGTCGTAGAGAATCAGGATGCGTTCGGGCGGACAGTCATGCGGCTTGCAAGCGGCGGCCAGCAAAAGGCGACGTCGCACGAGCGACGCCGCCATACCATCGGTCAGGCCAGCTTACGAGCCGCAGCCACCACATCGGCGTCGCCCGGCAACACCAGCAAGGCCGCGCCGGCAAGTGGCGTGTAGGTATCCTCACCCACCACGCGTTCCAGCGGCGTGGCGCCAGAGCCGCCTTCCACGATGGCGGTAATGATGCCCTCGCCCACGCCTGCGCTGCGACGACCTTCGTCCAGCACGATGATGCGTTTGGCCGACTTTGCCTGCGCTGCGATAAAGCCATTGTTGAGGGGCGCGAGCCAGCGTAGATCCACCACACGCACCTTCCAGCCGAGTTCGGCTTCGATGGTGCGTGCCGCACGTAGCGACATCGTCACGCCGTTGCCGAAGGTGAATACCACAAGATCGTTGGCCGCTTCGTTGTAAATGCGGCCTTCGCCCAGCGGCATGGCCTCGCCCGGCGCGGGGTAGGCAAACTGCCACTGACCATCGCCGGCGTCATACAAATCCTTAGTCATGTACAGCGCAATGGGTTCGAGGTAGGCGCACACACGCCCATCGACCTTGGCCAACGCCGTCATCGTGCGCAACATGGTCGCTGCGTCGTCGCCGCGACTCGGGCAACCCACAACGAGCCCGGGGATATCACGCAGTGCAGCGATGGAATTGTCGTTGTGGAAGTGGCCGCCGAAACCCTTCTGGTAACCCAGACTGGCCACGCGCATCACCATCGGGTTGCGATACTGGTCGTTGGAGAAGAACTGCAACGACGCCGCTTCACCGCGGATCTGGTCGCAGGCGTTATGGAAGTACGCCAGGTACTGAATCTCGGGCAGCGGCAGCATGCCCATGTTGGCGTAGCCCTGTGCCAGACCCAGGATGATGGTCTCGTCCAGCAGCGTGTTGAATACGCGGCTGCCCTTGAAGGCTTTCTGCAAGCCCTTGGTGACGGTGTAAACGCCACCCTTCTGCGCCACGTCCTCGCCGAACAGCAGCGACTCGGGATACTTGGCCATGATGTCGTGCAACGCCTGACCGATCTGGATGGCCAGATGACGCGGCGGCTGTTTTTCCGGCAGCTTCTCTTCGCTGCCGAAGGCGGCGACACGGCGCTCCTGGTAATCGATGCGCTCGGCTTCGGCCTTCACCGCGTCGGGCGTGTACGGCGCCAGCGGCTTCATCACTTGCTCAAGTGTGCTCAGGCGCGGACGGCGGTCTGCATCTTCGGCGGCCTCGAAGCAACGCTTGCGGGTCGCTTCGTTCAGCGCGAGCAGCGATTCCTTCGTGTACAGGCCGGATGACAGCGCGATCTCTGCCGAACGCAGCAACGGGTCGGTCGCTTCGACGGCAAACAGTTCTTCCACACTGCGCCATTCGATCTCGAAATCGGTGCCGGCGTGGCCCATCACGCGCGTGGTGCGCAGATGCAGGAAGGTCGGGCGGCGCGTGGTGCGGCAGTGCTCCACCGCCTGCTGCACCTGTGCATAGCCGCCGGCGAGATCCAGGCCATCGGCATAGAAATAGTCGAGATCAGCACGATGACGGAAATTGTTTGCCACCCAGCCGCTCGGCGTCTTCACCGAAATACCGATGCCGTTGTCCTCGCACACGTAAAGCACCGGCGCGGGCAGCTTCTGGTAAGCCGTCCAGCCCGCGGCGTTGAATGCGGTCTGCGCGGTAGCGTGATTGGACGACGCGTCACCGAACGAGCAGATGGCGATACTGTCCTCAGGGATCGGCAGCGTGTGGCCGATACGGCGCGCCTGTTCGATAGCAACGGCCGTGCCCAGTGCCTTCGGCAAATGCGAGGCGATAGTGGACGTCTGCGGCAACACCCAGAGCGGCTTGCTGCCCCACACTTTGTGGCGACCACCGGAGGCGGGATCATCCATGCTGGCGGCAAACGACAGCGCCGAATCCATCACCGGATCCATGCCGGGTAGTTTGCGGAAGCGCTCGGCCATGAAGCCGCCGGAACGGTAATGCAGGAAGGCCGGGTCGGTATGGCGCGTGAGGCGCGCAACCATGGCGTTGCCTTCATGGCCGCTGGAGCCGATGGTGTAGAACACCTTGTTCTGCACGCGCAGCACGCGCGCCATCAGGTCCAGGTGACGGCTGATCAACTGCGACTCCAGCAGTTCGCAGAAGCCCCGCGCGTTGAGTTCGCTGCCCGGCAGCACCGGCGCGTCATCACCACCGGGCCGATGTACTTCGCCCTGCCAGAGCTGCACGAACTCGGTGAAGTTCTGGTCGACGATCTCGGCGCGATTGAAACCCTTGTGGCGTCCCGTGAGGGAGTACGGAATGGCGGTCATGATGTCTCGTCAACAAGCAGCCGCGAGGCGGCAATCAGGGGATTATTGGGTTGCTGGCAACACACGCGCCAGTACGGTGCGTTGTGCGATTCAGGCAGGCGTGCATTTCGCTTCAATCCACTATCCGAAGCGGCGAGGAGGAAAGCTTGCGCAAGAGTGTCGCCCGCTGGAGATCCTTGTCGCGCCCGAAGCTTTCAAGGATACGAATCTGGTCATCGACCGACGGCACCGGCACGGCGAGCCCGTTCAGGCCCACCAGTGTCAAGCGTCCGGCCTTGACCGGATGCCAACCGTCACCCTGGTTGAGCTCCAGCCCGCCCATCACCTCGACGGGCATACCTGGAAAACGGAAGCGGGCGAAATGCGAGCGGAAACGTTCGGCGCCCGCCGGCTCATAAACGTGCTCGCGGCGGTCAGCCCATAGCGCCATCAAGGCATCGGCGTCTGCGTGCGATACCAGTAGATCCACGTCCGCCACGGCGACGTCAGCGCCGGCCAGCAACGCGGCAGCACTACCGATCACGCACCAGGGTTCCGCGCAGTGCACATGCAACTCCGGCACGATCTCGGCCAGGGTGGCGTACAGGGCGGGCGTGACGTGACTCACGTGCGCCGCTTCCACTCGTCGCGGGTTTGTCCCCAGATCTCGATGGGGACGTCCTGGAAGGGTTCCGGCAGACGACCAGGGCCCCGCAAGCGCGAGCCAAGTTTCGCCGCCAGGGCCTGCGACGGTGCGTTAGCCGGATCGATGTTGTGGATAACATCGTCCCAACCAAGATGGTCGAAGGCCCAATCCATACAGGCGGCGGCGCCTTCCAACGCATAGCCCTTGCCCCATGCAGGCCGCGCAAGGCCCCAGCCGACTTCGCGGCCCGGCCAGCCTTCGGGAAACCACGGCCCCATGCGGCCAACCCACTGCCCCGTGTCTTTCTCGATCACCGAGAACATACCGAAGCCCTGAATGGCCCACGAGCCGACCATGGTAAGGAAACCACGCCATGCGACCGCGCGCGGCTGTTGCCCGCCAATGAAGCGGGCGGATTCGGCATCGGCCATGTTGGCGGCCCAGCCATCGAAGTCCTCGGCCTGCGGCGGGCGCAGGATGAGGCGGTCAGTCTCGATATGGATGTCTTGCCAGCTCATTGGAATCTCGGCGGAAGCATCTAACCTCCCTCACCGTCATCCCGGCCTGCGCCGGGATGACGAGCATGAAAGTCTTCGCGTACTTCTCAGAACGCGTTGATACCCGTCAGCTCACGGCCCACCACCAACTGATGCACCGTCTCGGTGCCTTCATAGGTGATGACCGATTCCAGGTTCAGCGCGTGGCGGATGGCGACGTGCTCGGTGGTGATGCCTGCGCCGCCGAGGATGTCGCGGCACTCGCGCGCGATGTCGATGGCCATGCGGCAGTTGTTCCACTTCGCCAGCGACACCTGCGTCGGCTGCATGCTGCCGGCGTCCTTCAAGCGGCCGAGCTGCAACGAGAGCAGCTGTGCCATGGTGATGCGACGGGCCATCTCGGCCATCTTGATCTGAATGGCTTGGTTGGAAGCCAGCGGGCGACCGAACAGGATGCGCTCCTGCGTGTAGTTGAGCACCTCCTGCAGGCAGGCCTGCGCAGCGCCGATCGGGCCCCAGGTAATGCCGTAACGGGCCTGCGTGAGGCAACCCAGCGGACCCTTCAAACCCTTGACGTTCGGCAGGCGGTTGGCTTCTGGCACGCGCACATTGTCGAAGAACAGCGCCGACGTCACCGACGCGCGCAGGCTCATCTTTTTATGCACTTCCTGCGCGGTGAAGCCCTTGATATCGGTCGGCACGATGAAGCCCTGGATGCCGTCCTCCGTCTGTGCCCACACAATGGCGATGTTCGCGACGTTACCGTTGGTGATCCACATCTTGGCGCCGTTGATGACCCAGTCGCCGCCGTCTTTCTTGGCGTGGGTCTTCATGTTGGCCGGGTCGGAACCGCCATGCGGTTCGGTGAGGCCAAAGCAACCGATGATCTCGCCCGCCGCCATCTTCGGCAGGTACTGCATTTTCTGCTCTTCCGTGCCGTAGGCGTAGATCGGATACATGCACAGCGAGCTCTGCACGGAAGCAAAGCTACGCAAGCCCGAATCGCCACGCTCCAGCTCCTGGCAGATCAGCCCGTAGCTGACACCGTTCATACCGGCGCAGCCGTACTTCTCGGGAAGCGTGGCACCCAGCAGGCCCAGGCTGGCGATCTCCGGAATCAGTTCATTGGGAAAACGGCCCTGGTCGAAGCAATCCCCGATGATCGGCAGCACGCGCTCGTCGACGAAGCGGCCGACGGCGTCCTGCACCATGCGCTCTTCGTCGGTCAGGAGGGAACGAACGTCGTAGAGATCCAGCGGGTTCAAACGGGATGCCATAGAAATTCCGGAGACGACCTAAGGGAGTCAGCCATTCTAGCTATGCCTCCCGCTCCGGTCACGTCGCTGGGCAACATCCACAAACCATTGTCGCAAAAGGGATTGCTATCCCTTTCCCGGTTTTTAGCGCCCGCTTTCGGCTACATCCCGACTCAGCCAGAATCGCGAAGGATCAGCGACGCCCCCCTCTCAGCCACCATCATTGTGGCGGCATTGATATTGCCGGACGTGATATTCGGGAAGATCGACGCGTCAACCACGCGCAAGCCATCAATACCGTGCACTTTCAAATGCTTGTCCACCACTGACGTGGCCGGGTCCGCGCCCATCGCACATGAGCCGCACAGGTGGTAGATGGAGCCGCTGTTCTCGCGAAAGTACGCGAGCATCTCGGCATCGTTCTGCACCTGCGGACCCGGCAAGGTTTCTTTCACCGTGATCGAGCGCAGCGCCTCGGTCTGCATGATGCGACGGATCAACCGACTGCCCTGGATCACCTCGCCAATGTCCTTGTCGGTGCTCAGGTAGTTGGGATCGATGCGTGGCGCATCTTCTGCATGGCGCGAAGCAATCCGCACGGAGCCACGGCTCGTGGGGCGACACGGATTGAAGCAGAGAAGAAAACCCGAATACGGCTCAGGCACGATGGTGGCCTTGCTGCTCTTGGGTATCTGGTACGACAGTGGATTGAAATACAACTGCAGGTTAGGTGTGCTCTCTGCGCCGTCACCACGGAAAAAACCGCCCGACTGGTTCACGCTCATCGCCAGGGGCCCCTTGTGGCCGAAGAGGTACTGAAGGCCTGCCTTGATCTGCCCTACCTTCGAGCGCAGCTCATCATTGAGCGTCGGCACGTTCGCCATGTAGTAGTAGCTGGCGCACAGATGATCCTGTAGCCGCTCGCCCACGGCCGGCAGATGTTGCACGAGGGGAATGTCCAAAGCCTGCAAGCGCGTAACATCGCCGATGCCAGACAACTGCAGGATCTGTGGCGAGCCAACCGCACCCGCGCATAGGATCACTTCGCGACTCGCCCGAAAGTCCAGCACCATGCCCCGCTGCCTGACACGCACACCAGTGACTTTTCGCTCACCGTTGAAAAGAAGGTGTTGCACTGACGCATCCGTCTCCACGCGAACGTTGTTGCGCTTCATCGCGGGATGAAGACAAGCAGCGCCGCTGGAACTACGCACGCCATGACGCGTATTGAGGTCGTAGATGCCGGCACCTTCCATCTGCGGACCGTTGAAATCGTCGCTGCGCGGAAAGCCCAGTTCATCGCAGCCATCGAGGAACGTATCGCAGATCGGATGCGTCTTGCCACGCATGGAGCTGATGTGGATCGGGCCATCGCTGCCGTGATACGCAGTATCGCCCAACGGATGGGTTTCCAGCTTGCGGAAATACGGCAACACATCCTGCCAGGACCAGCCGTCGTTGCCGTTCGCCGCCCAATCATCGAAATCGTGCGCCTGGCCGCGCACATAGATCATCGCGTTGATGGCGCCCGAGCCACCCAGCACCTTGCCGCGAGGCGCGTAGAGTTTGCGGTTACCGAGTGCGGGCTGCGGCTCGGAGTAGAACATCCAGTTATAGGTCGGGTTGTAGTACAGCTTGACGAAGCCGCCCGGCATCTTGATCCAGGGCGAGTTGTCCTTGCCGCCGGCCTCGAGCACAAGCACGGAATGACGACCCGATTCGCTCAGGCGATCGGCAAGAATGCAACCGGCAGAGCCGGCGCCAACAATGATGTAGTCGTAGGTCATGAGCAACGAATGAGTGGTTTCAACGAAGGCGAACGTGCGGTATCAGCCCCGCGCTGGGGCGTTTTCCTTGACGTCAACGGGATCGGCGGCCATCTGCAGGTGCAGGCGCTCACCGGTGTACGGCGAATGGCGACGCACGACGTCCATATTCAGCTCGATGCCGAGGCCCGGCTCCGACGACGGAATGATGTAGCCGTCCTCCCACTGCAAAGGCTTCTTGAGAATCTCCGCGTGGAAGCCGTCCCATGTGCCGATGCTTTCCTGGATCAGGAAATTGGGCGTACACGCGGCAAGCTGGAAGCTTGCCGCCGCACCGACCGGACCGTTGTAGAGATGAGGCGCAATCTGCACATAGAAAGCCTCGGCCATGCTCGCGATTTTCTTGCCCTCGAGCAGGCCGCCGCAGCGACCGACGTTCGGCTGCAGAATGGATGCACCACCCGCCTGTAGCAACTTGAAGAATTCATATTTGGTGGTGAGCCGCTCGCCAGCCGCAATGGGAATGGAAGTGCCGCGGGCGACTTGTGCCATGGCTTCTTCCTGCCCTGGTGGCACCGGCTCCTCGAACCAGAGCGGGTCGTATTTCTCAATGCGTTTGGCGAGACGGATGGCAGATGACGGAACCATCTGCCCGTGCGTGCCGAAGAGCAGATCGCAGCGATCGCCGACGGCATCGCGGATCTTGCGGCAGAACGTCTCGCACCTCGCCAATACTTCCAGCGAAAGCTGATGACCCGAGAACGCGGAGTACGGGCCCGCAGGATCGAACTTAACTGCGGTAAAACCCTGTTCCATCGCGCGCACGGCATATTCGGCCGCAAGGTCCGGATCGCTGTAGTCGTACTCGCCCTCACTGTTGACGGGATAGAGATAGGTGTACGAACGAAGACGTTCGTGGACCTTGCCCCCCAGCAGTTCGTAGACAGGTTTGTTCGCGGCCTTGCCGATGATGTCCCAGCAGGCCATTTCCAGGCCGCTGACGACGCCCATCATGGTGAGGTCGGGACGCTGGGTGAAACCGCTGGAATACGCGCGCCGGAAAAAACGTTCGATGTGGTGGGGGTCCTGATCCAGCAGATAGCGCGAGAACACGTCCTCGATCACAGGCACCATGGCTTTCGGATGAAAGGTGGCCGCGTAGATCTCACCGACGCCTTCAATGCCATCATCGGTCTTCAGGCTTACGAACAACCAGTACATGCCGCCGATGTGCGGCGGCGGCACGGCAACGACATGCGTCTGCAGGGAGACGATCTTCATGCGCAGTTCCTTCTGTCGATACGCTTCTTCAAGGCCACCGCGGCCAACACGCCCATCGAGCCGATGGCGAACACGTAGCCGAAGTACAGGCGATAACCCAGCATTCCTGGGAAAGTCTCGGTCAGCCATCCGTTGATGAGCGGTAGCAGCACGTCAGGCGAATAGCCCACGACGGAAATGATGCCGATGGCCAGCCCCGTGATGCGGCTGGGAATGGCGCATTGATCGAGGATGGCCCAGTACAACGCGCGAATGGTGTAGGTCACCAATCCAATGAGAACGGCCAGGATTACGACAAGCAGCGTGACATGCAGTGCGGGAAGAAAGATCAGCCCGAGCATGCCTACGGAAGCCAGTGCTAGCGCGTACGTCAGCACACGCAGATTGCTGAAGCGATCGCCCAGCCAACCACCGCCGATACCGCCGATGGGTCGCATCCACAGTTTGATCGTGGTGACCACGCCCGCCATCGTCGCGGACAGACCGAGCCCGTCCTGCGTCAGATAGGCGGAAAAACTGTAGGTTGCCCAGAAGAAGTGATAGCCACAAAACACGATGGCCGTGACCAGCCACAGTTCCGGCATGCGGGTCAGCTGCTTCAGGTCTTTCAGCAAGTTGGCGTCCGCCGGCTTCTCGTCCTTTGTCGCGGACGACTCAGGGCGCGGCGGATCGCGCAACAAGCACATGACGATGCCAAGCACCAGACAGGTAATGGCGTAGAGCAGAATGACGTGCTCAAAACCTTCACTTGTCGATTCGCCACCGCTGGTCGTCGCACGCGCGAACATCCAGATCGCGATAGTGGCCAGCAGGGCCTCCACCAGGCCCCGGCCACCATCGAGCACGCCGAAGAATCGCCCCTGCTCTTTCTCGCCAGCCAGCCAGCCAACCCGCTTGAGCAGCGCCGCCCAGAATGTCAGGCCGGTCGTGATGCCAAAGCCCGAGAAGATGATGAGCAACACGTGGAAATTTGGCAGCGTGGCATACCAAAGCGCCAGCAATCCGGTACCTAGGAGCGACACGCTGATCAGCAGGCGGGGCGATACGCGATCCGCCAGCCAGCCGCTAGGCAGGTAGCTGACCATGAATGCCACGCCCAGTATCGAATACAGATAGCCCAGCTGCGTGTTGTCGATGCCCAGAGCCAGCATCATGCTGTTCTGGTACACCTGACGCAGATACAGCACCGGATAAATGGCGCCCGCGGCGAGTACCAGCACCACAAGCTGGGCGTAACGCTGGACGTTTTTATTGGAACCTTCGCGGGTTGCCTTTGCGTTGATGGGCATGTCCATGGCGATCAGTGCTTCATCACCACAAGACGCGTCTGCGTGAACTCGAGCATGCCGTGCTTGCCGTCGTCGCCACCCAGCCCTGAGCGCTTCCAGCCCGCGTGAAAACCCTGGTAGGGATCGGCGGGCGTGCGGTTCACGTACAGCTCGCCAGCCTCGATATGGTTGGCGACGCGAAGCGCAGCGCGGTAGTTCTCGGTATAGAGCACCGAAGACAGTCCGAATTGATGATCGTTCGCCATGCGCAAAGCGTCGTCCAGCGAGGCGTACCGCAGTACAGGAAGTACCGGGCCAAAGGTCTCCTCTTGCACGATCTCCATGTCCTGCCGGCAGCCGCTGAGCAACGTGGCGGGATAGAAGTAACCCGGCCCCTCGGGAAGAGTGCCTCCGGTTTCCACCACGGCGCCCTCGGCTACCGCGCGCAGGACTTTGGCGTGGACGCCATCACGCGCAGGGGCGCTGACCAGCGGTCCCATGTATCGGGCATCCTCGGCGCGATTGCCGATGCGGATGGCGGCAAACTTCGCCTTCAGCAGGGCGAGAAAATCGTCATGCACGCTCTCGTGCACGTAGACGCGCTCGATGGCGGTGCAAAGCTGTCCGCAATGAGTTGTCTTGGAAGCCACGATGGCGTCTGCTGCCCGTTCCAGGTCGGCATCGGCCTCGATGATGGCGGGCGTCTTCCCTCCAAGCTCCAACGAGGGCTTGGCAATATTGGCCTTGCAGTAGTCGAGCACGGCGCGTCCCGCGCGAACGCTGCCGGTCAAGGTGATCATCGCCACATCCGGCTGAGTACAAAGGACCTCGGCCTGCTCGTGCTCCATCGCCACGATATTGATGGTGCCGGCGGGCATGCCCGCGTCCTGCGCGGCGCGCGCGATGTCATACGCACTCAACGGCGTGTGATTGCTCGGGCGCACCACCACAGTGTTGCCTGCAATCAGCGCGGGAGCGATCTTCCGCAGGAGCGTGTATACCGGATAGTTGAACGGGATAAGGCAGGCCACCACGCCCAGCGGTTCACGCTGCAACAGGATCGTTTCGTCCGTGTTGTCGCTCGGAATGACCTCGCCCTCGATGCGACGGGCCCATTCGGCGTGATAGCGCACAATCTCCGCACCGTAGATGGCTTCGCCGGTGGCATCCGCCACGCTTTTGCCTGACTCCATCGCCAGTGTGTGGCCCACGATGTGGGCATGCCGCTCGATGGCGTCCGCAAAACGCCGAAGCTGGTTTCCGCGCTCGATGGCGGGAAGTCGTGCCCACATGCGCTGGGCCTGCGCCGCAGCGTGCACCGCCTGACGTACCTGCAAATCGCTTGCCGCATCGACGCTACCCGCGTGTTGACCGGTAGCGGGATCGGTGACGTCGATGCCGGCATCTGAGCCTGCATCCACGAAGTGACCGTCAATGAAGTTCTTCTCGTTGCGCATGGTGCGTCAATTCCTCCGGCTTCGCGCCGATGTCGGCGGCAAGATTCCAGAGTGATTCAGGGCGACAAGACGCTACAAACGATTAATTCGCCAAGCCATCATTCAAAAAAGGAATGGTTTTCGCCCCACAGCGCGAGGCCTGCGTAGTCGCGTGCATCCCCGGTGATTACGCGCTGCCCCTTTGGTGACTCACAGGGCATCCCAATCTCACCGTAAAGCCATGCACGGAAGTGCTCTATCGCGGGATTGAGGGGCTGCCCCTGCCGCGCGACGAACCAGTAGGACTGATGCCCCTCTACTTGCGTGCTGCGAAATTGCACAAGCCGACCATCCGCCAGCTCCTGCTCCACCATGTGGCGGTCGGCGATGGTGATGCCGAGGCCGTCCACGGCGGCGCGAATGGCCATGTCCAGCAGATCGAACTCGTAGCCCTGGCTGATATCGACCTCGCCCATACCGGCCGCGTTGAGCCAATGGGACCAAGTCATATAGCGCCTGTCGTGCGATGCCAACACATGCAGTAGAGGGAGGCCTTGCAGATTGGCCTGCGAGGATGGACACCTGCGCAACAGCTCGGGCGAGCATACGGCGATGTGTTGTTCGTGCATCAGCAGCGATCCATCAACATCGCTCCATTCGCCATTGCCGAAACGGATGGCGCAATCGAGCTGACCCGATTCGTTGAGCGTGTCGCGTAATGCGCTGGTGATCGACAACTCCAGGCGGGGGTGCCGCTCCTTGAAGCGCCGGATACGCGGCAGCAACCAGCGGATGGCAAACGTCGGCGGTGCATTGATGTGCAAACGGGTAGGCTGCAGCCTCTGCTGGATACCACGCACGGCGATTTCGATGCGATCGAACGAGTGCTGCAACGCTCCCAATAGTGCGCGGCCGGCATCCGTCATGTGAAGCTGGTGATGGCAGCGGATCAGCAAAGCTTCGCCCAGTTGATCTTCCAGCTGGCGAACCTGCCGACTGACCGCGCTCTGCGTGACGTTCAACACTTCCGCAGCACGCGTGAAGTTGCCCAGCGTGGCGGCCACTTCGAATACTTTCAACGCGTTGAGCGTGGGCATCTTGCGCTTCATGGGGCTTTCCTTGGACGGTCGCGGCTACGCGCGCCTGAGCCGAGGAAGTCGGCGGCGCAGCAGCGGCAGGTTATGCCGGTCGATGCTACCGGCCGGCGACGCCCCGCCCCATCGGATAGATCCCAAAAGCGTCGGCGCAACCCGGCGCGCCACGCACGATCAGAAGTAGTAGCCGATGTTCATGTAGAACTGGCCCGTCCAGCGATCCGTACCGCCCGCAGCGAGGCTCTGTGTGTAGCTACTGCCTCCAAAATACGGATCGTTGCGGCCGTTCAGCCATTCCACGGCGATCCAAAGCTTCTTTACCGAGAACGACGTGCCAAGGATGAATCGCTGGCTGTCGTTGAACGAACGCTGCGATTTTTCGTAGTAGTTGTACGTCGCATAGGTCTTCACGCCCGAGAACCAGCCGCCGAGAAAGCTCCCCGGCCACGCGTAGCTGAGGCTGCCGATATAGAGGTTACCCCGACTCGCGATGTTGAACGTGCCATCGTAGCCACCGTAAGTCACGGTGCTGTTGTCGAGAGGATTCCGCGGCGACATCTGGATACGCGTGTATTGCAACTCGGTGCTCCACGGTCCATTTGCGCCTGAATAATGCAGCGCGTAGGCAATGCGATGCCCGTTGTCTGCCGTATCCCGGTTGTACAGCTTCGATACCAGGGCCGATGCGCCAACCTCGCCTTCCCAGGCGCCTAGCGTGGTGGTGCGCGCCAATCGCGCCATCACCATGTCGCGCTCCACGTTACGGCTGCCACCGTCAACATAGCTGTCGGCAGGGGTCGGCACGATGGAATAGGTGGTGCCGTTGCTGCTGCCATGACCCGATGGCGCGGGGCGCGCGTAGTACCCACCCTGGAAGTTCCAACGCTCACCGGCCTGCACGTACTTGGCACCCAGCTCCCACAGGTCCTCAAGGCCGAGCGCGTTGCCCAGCGTCTCGTAGAACGTGTCGCTGTAGAGCGGCTGCAGGCCGAACGGCACCTTGTTCAGGCCAACCTGCACCTGGCGTTCCGGATCGAACTTGTAGCCAATCCACGCGTATTCCATAAACTGCAGATTGCCAAACTGCTCCATGTACTGGAACGGGTAGTGATTGCCGTAAAAGCGATAACGCGCGGCGCCTTCCCAACTGTCTGAGTCGTACTTGGCGCTCAGCATGAGCGTATCGAAGCCGATCTCGTGTATGTCCCGACTGCCATCCTCGTCAACGCGGACGCGAATGGCGCCGCCAAGGTCGAGGTTGTCCGAGACCTGTACCGCGTTGGCATTCCCCAGGCAAACCATCCATGTGACGGCAGCCAGCACGACGAGACGACGTGCAACTTCCATAGCGAGATTCTTCCTGATACGGGAAACCGATGCGGCAAGCCGTCGTCAGAACGGGGCCACGGGAGTGAAAAAACTATTCATCCCCACAGGCAGGCGCAAACGACAAAAAGTCAGGCTTGCCCCGACTTTTTGTCGCCGTATCTTAGGAGCCGTCGCGCAGGATCAGCGACGCGCCCTTTTCCGCCACGATCATCGTGGCCGCATTGATGCTGCCGGAAGTGATGTTCGGGAAGATCGACGCATCAACCACGCGCAAGCCAGGCACCCCATGGACCTTCAGAGACCTGTCCACGACCGACCTCGCCGAATCGGAACCCATCGCGCAAGTACCACACAGATGATGAGTGGAATCGCATGTTTCACGGAAATAGGCGAGCAGGTCGGCATCGCTCTGCGCTTGCTGCCCCGGCCTGATTTCTCCAGCGGTGATGGCGCGCATCGCCCTGCTCTGTGCGATGCGGCGGATCAGGCGACTGCCCTGAACGGCCTCCTCGACGTCCCTGTCCGTACTGAGGTAGTTCGGGTCGATACGCGGCGTGTCTTCCGCCCGCCCGGAAACAATATGCACCGCCCCCCGACTGGTGGGGCGGCACGCATTGAAGCTGAGCCGGAACCCCGGATACGGTTCACCCGCATTGGTGCCGCCATGGCCCACCGAAACCAATGGAGCTAGTGGGCTGAAATAGACCTGCACATTCGGAGTCGACTCGGTGTCGTCACCACGGAAGTAACCACCCGCCTGAACCAGGCTCATCGACAAGGGCCCGGTGTGGCTAAGCGCATATTGCAGGCGCGCCATCATTCGTCCGAACCATGACCGCGGTCCTGTGCCAGCCATCGGGATGTTCGCGAGGTAGTCGTAACTGGCGGAAAGATGGTCCTGCAGGTGTTCTCCCACCGAAGGCAAATGATGGACTGGGGAAATACCAAGGTCACGCAAGCGGGAAACATCACCGATGCCCGACAACTCGAGAATCTGCGGCGATCCCACCGCACCCGCGCATAGAATGACTTCGCGACGGGCGTGGAAGTCCAGTGGCATGCCGTGCCTTCTCACACGCACACCGGTCGCCCTTCTTTCGCTGTCGAAAAGCAAACGGTCCACGGTCATATCCACTTCCACGCGCAGATTGTTCCGCTTCATCGCTGGACGAAGGCTGGCCTTGGCACTGGAACAACGTTCGCCTCGATGGACACTGAGGTCGTAGATGCCTGCGCCCTCGACGTGGCCGCCATTGAAATCGTCGCTTCGCGGATAACCCAGTTCGTCACAGCCAGCGAGAAAACTATCGCAGACCGGGTGCGCCTTGCCTCGCATGCGACTGATGCGGATCGGACCATCGCCACCGTGATAGACCGTATTGCCCAACGGGTGCGTTTCCAGCTTGCGGAAGTACGGCAATACGTTATGCCAGGACCAACCGTCGTTACCTGCAGCCGCCCAGTCATCGAAATCGCTGGGCTGCCCGCGTAGATAGATCATCGTGTTGATGGCACCCGATCCGCCCAGACCCTTGCCACGCGGCGCGTACAGTTCGCGCCCACCAAGCGCAGGCTGCGGGGCGGAATGGAACATCCAGTTGTGTGCGGGATGGCGGTACAGCGTCGCGGCGGCGCCCGGCATCTTGATGGCGAGCGCACGATTTTTGCCACCCGCCTCCAGCACAAGCACGGAATGACGCCCTGATTCGCTCAGGCGATCCGCAAGGATGCTGCCGGCGGAACCGGCACCAACGATGATGTAGTCGTAGGTCATGGGGCACGCAGGGCAGAGGTATTCAACGGAACCGAGGGAATGCATCCGCGGCCAGCGCGCAAGGCGGGCCGACTTGATGACGTGAGGCGGCGAGCAGGTGCGTCCTGTCCATCGAGGAGTCATGCAATCGACACCGCATGCCCCTTCATCACGATCAGCAACAGAACCTGTACGTCTCAGCGAAATCGTACAAGTTGAGACATAGCTTGTTGCATAGGAGCATTCTGAAATACAGGGCGCGAACTACGGTGTGCTGCGCCTTGGCGCGCAGCTGATGCCCTAACAACGGCCCCGAAGAGCAAGCTCGTGGGGAAAGACGCAGAACAATCCCCCATGGGGTACCCAGCCCGCCATATCGCATCAGAAGAACCCTGCTTCAAAGTCGCGACGGCCAGAGCCGGCTGTGTGTAGGGGCTGGACTATGGGACTATACCCATCGCCTTCTTCCGCCCGGCCAGCCACATCACGCCTTGACGGGCCACTTCCCGGGATCTGCATGTTCAAAGGTGTTCTGCTCGGCTTCGCTTGCTACGCCGCTTACGCGATCAGCGATGCTTTCGTGAAATCGCTACACGGCACGTTGCCTGCCTACGAGGCAGTGTTCTTCGGTGCCGTGTTGATGCTGAGCGCCCTGCCCTTCATCCGGAATCCCGGTGACCGCTACATAGACGTGTTCCGTGCGCGCAAGCCGCACCTTTGGTGGATCCGCGCCATCACCGGTGCCATCTGCAACATCTCGGCGGTGATCGCCTTTACTGCCCTGCCCATGGCGGAGGCATTCGCGCTGATCTTCCTGCTGCCGATCTTCGTGACGCTGCTGTCTGTGATCTTCCTTAAGGAGCACGTGGGCTGGCGACGCTGGTCAGCGGTGATCGTGGGCTTTATCGGCGTACTGGTGGTGTTGCGGCCAGGTTTCCGCGCACTGGGCGTCGGGCATTTCGCCGCCATGACCTGTGGGCTGTCTGGAGCGGTGTCCGTCGTTGCGCTGCGTATGGCGGGGCCCCATGAGAAGCGCATCAGCCTGTACGGCGCTGGTGTGGTCGGGCCGTTGGTCAGTGGCGGCGTGCTGATGCTGTCGCATTTTGTCTGGCCGGATCTACACCAGTGGTTCCTGCTGGCGGGCTACGGCCTGCTTGCCGGCCTCGCTGGCGTGCTGCTGATGCTTGCCACGCATCACGCGCCCGCCAATCGCATTGCGCCCACACAGTACAGCCAGATGCTCTGGGCCATCTTCTTCGGCTACTGGCTATTTGGCGACCGGCTGGACTGGCCCATGCTGATCGGCATCGCGCTTATCCTCGGTTCCGGCCTGTTCACCTTGGTGCGCGAAGAGAAGGTCACCGGCTGGTGGAAGCGCGCGCGCATGGTATGACCATCCCGCAGCATGGCCATGGCCATCCACATGAACAATGTTTAATGAAAAAAAGCTAACCGGACGAGCCCTGTCGTGAGGCATCACTCGTCCGTGACAGCGCTTGTGCCATGAGTTTTCCGGCCTTTTACCCCACGGTGGCTGGGGTATGGGGGCTTGTCGCCAGGGTCAACCACAAGGACAACGGATCGTTAGAGATCCGTCGACAACGTTCCTACCGCCGCATGGTCGCGTACCGGTTGCAACGAGAACGATCCGACTTTGTTTGTCTTGTGAATTTGAGCTGCTGGGAGATGGTGCATGAGTGCCGATACCGCCCGAACATCTGGGCACCCTCGTAGGAAGCGTGGCGTACTGATCGCGGCCGTGATCATCGTGCTCCTGGTGGTGTTGATGGTGATTCACATCCTCACCGGGCAAAAGGCCAAGACCGGCCAGCCTGCGCAGGTGGTGAGCGCGGCCACCGCCCATGTTGGCGACATGCCGGAGATGCTCACCGCGCTGGGCACTGTGACGCCGGTCGCCACGGTCAACGTGCAGCCCCAACTGAGCGGTTACCTGACGGCCGTGGGTTATCAGGAAGGCCAGGACATCGAGAAGGGCCAGTTCCTCGCGCAGATCGATCCGCGCCAGTACGAAATCAACAAGCAGCAGGCCGAGGCGCAATTGGCAAAGGACCAGGCCACCCTGGACCAGGCCCGCGCCGACCTCGCCCGCTATACGCAGCTGCATGAGCAGAAGTCCATTGCCGAGCAGACCTACACCGACCAGAAATTCACGGTCGCCCAGGCGGAGGCCGCAGTAAAGGCGGACAAGGCCGCCATCGCGCAGGACGAGCTCGACCTCATCTACTGTCACATCACCGCGCCGGTGGCCGGCCGGGTGGGTTTGCGGCTGGTGGATCCGGGCAACTACGTCACGCAGTCGACCTCGCCGGGTATCGTCGTCATCACGCAGATGAAGCCGACCACGGTGCAGTTCACCGTGCCGCAGAACTCACTGGGCCAGGTGCTGCAGCGGGTGAACTCGGGCGCCAAGCTGCCCGTCACCGCGTACTCCAGCGACAACAGCAAGCAGATCGCCGCCGGCACGCTCTACGCGCTGAGCAACCAGATGGCGACGAGCACGGGCACGGTGACGCTGCGCGCGACCTTCCCCAACGATGACGAGTCGCTGTTCCCCAACGAGTTCGTCAACGTGCAGATGCTGGTGGATACCTTGCAAAAAGTGGTGCTGGTACCTACACCCGCCGTGCAGAGCGGCGCGCCCGGCAACTACGTGTATCTGGTCAATGCCGACCAGACGGTCTCCGTGCACAAGGTGACGCCCGGCCCCAGCGACGGCAAGTTCACGGCGATCCTGTCCGGCCTCGATGCAGGCCAGCAGGTGGTGACGGATGGCATGGACCGCCTGAGCGATGGTGCCAAGATTCGCGTCGCCCAGGCGCAGCCCGCCGGGGCAAGCAGTACAGGCGCACCGGCCACCACGCATGGCGGCAAGCATTCGCACGGTGCCTCCGCCAGCAGCTCGTCGTGAGCCTTGGGCGCGTAAATCGATGAATATTTCCCGCCTGTTCGTACTCAGGCCGGTAGCAACCTCGCTGCTGATGATCGCCCTCGTGCTGGTGGGCCTCGTCGCTATGCGGTTCCTGCCGGTGTCGTCACTGCCCAACGTCGATTACCCGACGATCCAAGTGCAGACGTTCTATCCCGGCGCCAGCCCATCGGTGATGGCCACCACGGTCACGGCGCCACTGGAGGTGCAGCTGGGCGAGATCCCTGGCCTGCAGCAGATGACCTCCAACAGCTCCGCTGGCGCGTCCATCATCACGCTGCAGTTCGACCTGTCGCTCAACCTCGACGTGGCCGAGCAGAACGTGCAGGAGGCCATCAACGCCGCCAACAGCCTGCTGCCTTCGGGCCTGCCCGCGCCACCGACGTACGCCAAGGTGAATCCCGCCGACCGCCCGATTCTTACGCTGGCGGTCACATCCAATTCCATGTCGCTGCCGCAGCTGCAGGATGTGGCCAACAATCGCCTCGGCGCCAAGATCTCGCAGGTACCGGGCGTGGGCCTGGTCACGCCGGCCGGCGGCAATGTACCGGCCATCCGCATCGAGGCCGACCCCAAGAAGTTGGCGGGCTACGGCCTGAATATCGATGATCTGCGTTCGCTGATAGCCAACGTCAACGTGAGTCAGCCCAAGGGCAACTTCGACGGCCCCGATCTCGATTACACGATCAACGGCAACGACCAGATCCAGAACCCGCAGGATTACCTCGACACCGTCATTTCCTATCAGAACGGCGCACCGGTCTACCTGCGTGACGTGGCACGGGTCACACAGGCCGCACAGAACACCGAACAAGGCGCGTGGTTCAACAAGACGCAGGCGATCGTGCTGAACGTGCAGCGGCAGCCAGGCGCGAACGTGATCGCCACCGTCGACCAGATCATGAAGCAGCTGCCGCAGCTGGAATCCACGCTGCCCGCAGGCATGAAGGTGGACGTGGTCAACGACAGTACGGGCGTGATCCGCTCATCGGTGAGCGACGCCGCGTTCGAGCTGATTCTTGCCGTGGTGCTGGTGGTGCTGGTGATCTTCGTGTTCCTGCGCAACGTGCCGGCCACCATCATTCCCAGTATCTCGGTGCCCGTGTCGCTGATCGGCACGCTCGCGCTGATGTACGAGCTCAACTACTCCATCGACAATCTGTCGTTGATGGCGCTGATTATCGCCACTGGCTTCGTCGTGGACGACTCGATCGTCATGATCGAGAACATCGTGCGCTACCTGGAGGAAGGCAAGACGCCACTGGAAGCGGCATTGGAAGGTGCAGGACAGATCGGCTTCACCATCGTGTCGCTGACGGTGTCACTGATCGCTGTGCTGATTCCCCTGCTCTTCATGGGCGGCGTGATCGGCCGCCTGTTCAGCGAGTTCGCCGTGACGCTGGCGGTGACCATCGTGCTATCTGCCGTGGTCTCGCTCACCCTGGTGCCGATGCTGTGCGCGCGCATTCTCAAGGCCCAGAAAGACCGCCACCCAAGCCGCTTCGAGCGCATCAGTGAGGGCTTGTTCGATAAGACGCTGGCCGCATACAAGCGAGGCCTGCATTTCGTGATGGCCCACCAGTTGGCTACGCTGCTGGTGTTCTTCGGCACGCTGGCTCTCACCATCGTGCTCTACGTGGTCATTCCCAAGGGCCTGTTCCCGGTGCAGGACGTGGGCGTGCTGCAAGGCATCAGCGTGTCGGACAACTCGGTGTCCTACGGCGCCATGGTTGACCGCCAGAAACTGTTGGCTGATGCCATCCTGCAGGATGAGGACGTCGCCAGCCTCACCTCCTACGTGGGCATCGACGGCACCAATACCACGCTCAACAACGGGCGCTTCCTGATCAACCTGAAAGCGAGCGATGACCGCTCATCCACCGCCGAGGAGATCGCACGCCGCATTCAACAGGAGGTGACGACGGTACCCGGCATCCACCTGTACATGCAGCCCGAGCAGGACCTGACGCTCGATACCACCATCTCGCCGAACCAGTACCAGTTCGTACTGCGCGGACCGAACCAGCAGGCCTTCCAGCAGTACGTGCCCGAACTGATTTCGCGCATGAAGAACATCAAGTCGATCACCGACGTCACCAGCGACCTCAACAACGACGGCCTTGCGGTGAACGTGCAGGTGAACCGCCAGTTGGCGGCGCGCTACGGCATTACCTCGGCGACCATCGACAACGCGCTGTACGACGCGCTGGGCCAACGCATCGTCTCCACTATTTTCGAGCAGGCCAGCCAGTACCGCGTGATCCTGGTGGCGAAGCCGGAAAGCATCCCCACCGTGGAATCGCTGGGCGATCTGTACCTGCCCAGCCAGACGGCCAGCAGCGGTCAAGTGCCGCTCAAGGGCATCGCGGACATCCAGGTCACCAAGTCCCCGCTGGTCATCAGCCACCTGTCGCAGTTCCCGGCCATCACAGTGTCGTTCAACCTCGCCAAGGGCGCATCGCTCAGCAAGGCGGTGAAAGAGGTGAACGATGCCGAGCAAGCCATGCATCTGCCCTCGTCCATCACCTCGACCTTCCAGGGCGCGGCGCAAGCGTTCCAGGATTCGCTGTCCAGCGAGGTTTACCTGCTCATTGCCGCCCTGGTGGCCGTCTACATCGTGCTGGGTGTGCTGTACGAGAGCTTCATCCACCCGGTGACGATTCTCTCCACCCTGCCCTCCGCCGGCATCGGCGCCCTGGTGGCGCTGATGATCGCCGGTAGTGATCTGGATGTGATCGGCATCATCGGCATCGTGCTGTTGATCGGCATCGTGAAGAAGAACGCGATCATGATCGTGGACTTCGCCCTCGAAGCCGAACGCGAACACGGCAAACCAGCGGACGAGGCCATCTTCGAAGCCTCGCTGCTGCGCTTCCGCCCGATCCTGATGACGACCCTCGCCGCCATGCTCGGCGCCATGCCGATGCTGCTTGGCACGGGCACGGGTTCAGAGCTGCGGCGCCCGCTGGGCCTCGCGATCATTGGTGGTTTGCTGCTCAGCCAGTTGCTCACGCTGTTCACCACGCCGGTGATCTATTTGTACTTCGATCGCCTCGCGCAACGTTTTGGCCGTAAGCGTTCTGAGGCGGCCGACGGGGAAACCGCGTGAACATCCCCGGCGCATTCATCAAGCGGCCGGTAGCGACGACGCTGCTGGCCGTCGCCATCCTGCTGTCGGGCGTGCTCGCGTATTTCCGCTTGCCCGTGGCGCCGCTGCCTAACATCACCTTCCCGGTGGTGGTGGTGCAGGCAAGCATGGCGGGCGCGAGTCCCAGCACCATGGCTTCTACGGTGGCCGAGCCGTTGGAGCGGCGTCTGGGGACGATCGCGGACGTCACCGAGCTGACCTCCACCAGCACCGTCGGAACGTCGCAGATCGTCATCCAGTTCGGCCTCAACCGAGATATCAATGGCGCCGCGCGCGATGTGCAGGCGGCCATCCAGGCATCGCGCGCGGACCTGCCGACTACGCTGCGCAACAACCCGACCTATCGCGAGTACAACCCGGCCGACTCGCCGATCATGGTGCTGGCGCTCACCTCCAAGACGCTGACTCGCGCCCAGCTTTACGACTCGGCCGACTCCGTGATCCAGCAGCAGCTGTCCCAGGTCGATGGCGTGGGACAGATCACGCTGGGCGGCAGTGCATTGCCGTCCGTTCGCGTGGAGCTGCAACCCGACCAGCTCAACAGCTACGGCATTGGCCTGGAGGACGTACGTGCCGCCATCAGTGCGGCCAATGCCGACAGCGTCAAGGGACACATCGACCAGGACGGCCAGCGCTACGAAGTGCTGTCCAACGACCAGATCAACAAGGCAGCACCGTATCGCGATCTCGTCGTCGCCTACCGCAACGGCTCGGCCGTACAGCTGCGCGACGTAGCCCAGGTGCTCGATTCGGCCGAGAACGTCCGCAACGCCGGCCTCTACAACGGGAAGGATGCGGTGCTGGTCATCGTCTATCCGCTACCCGGCAGCAACATCGTCAAGACCGTCGCGCAGATCAAGAAGTCGCTGCCCTCCATCGAGGCCACTCTTCCCCGCAATGTCCACGTGGGCGTTGCCGTGGACCGATCGCAATCGGTCAATGCGGCGGTGAACGACACCGAGCGCACGCTGTTCATCGCCATCCTGCTGGTGATCGGCGTGGTGTACGTGTTCCTGCAGTCGCCGCGCGCCGTGTTAGTGCCGGCCGTGGCGTTGCCCTTGTCCATCATCGGCACCTTTGGACCGATGTACCTGCTGGGCTACAGCATCGACAACCTGTCGCTGATGGCGCTGACCATCGGCACGGGTTTCGTGGTGGACGATGCGGTGGTGGTGCTGGAAAACATCGTGCGCCACGTGGAATCGGGCATGGACGTGCGTGAAGCCGCGACGCTCGGCAGCGCCGAGGTCAGCTTCACCGTGATATCCATGAGCCTGTCGCTGATCGCCGTGTTTCTGCCCATCCTTCTGATGCCCGGCATCGTAGGCCTGCTGTTTCACGAATTTGCCGTAACGCTGTCCATCGCGATCCTGCTGTCGCTGGTGATCTCGCTCACGGTGACACCGACCATGGCGGCGTACACGCTCAGCCGCAAATCGTTGCACTCGAAAGCGCGCTGGGCGGTGTGGTACGAGCGCCAGTTCGACCGCTTTCGGGAGGCCTATTCGCGCTCGCTCACGCTCGTTCTGGATCACGCCTTCGCAGTGATCCTGACCCTGATCGGCTTGATCGTGTTGAACGTGGTGTTGATCCGCCTGGTGCCGTCCACGTTCTTCCCCGAACAGGACAACGGCATCTTGATGGGCCAGATCATCGCCGACCAAAGCATCTCCTTCCAAGCGATGGAAAAGAAGCTGGCGCAACTGCAAGACATCGTGCAGAAGGACCCGGCTGTGGCCTCCGTCGCGGGCTTCTCCGGCGGCCGTGCGCTCAACACCGCCAATGTCTTCATCGAGCTGAAGCCGCTGGCCGAACGCAAGATCTCCGCCGCCCAGGTGGTAGACCGCCTGCGTCCCAAGCTCAACGCAGTCTCGGGCGCCAAGCTGTTCCTTCAGGCGGCGCAGGATCTGCACATCGGTGGGCGGCAATCGGCATCGGAGTATCAATACACGCTGACCAGCGACGATCCCGAGGCGTTGTACACCTGGGTGCCTAAGCTCATTACGGCACTCGGCAAGTACCACGACCGCATCACCGACGTGAACTCCGACTTGCAACAGAACGGCCTGCAACTCTACGTATCCGTGGACCGCGCCACAGCGGCCCGCTACGGCTTCGCGCCCAACCAGATCGACAATGTGCTGTACGACGCCTTCGGCCAGCGCACCGTGTCCACGGTCTACAACCAGCTCAACCAGTACTACGTGGTGATGGAAGTCGCGCCGGAGTATTGGCAGTACCCGCAATCGATCGAACGTATCCGCTTCAGCACGGCTGCCGGCAACCCCAGCGGCACGCAGCAAACGCAGATGTCCGGTGCGCTGGTCAGCGGCACAACCTCGACGACCACAGCCAACGCCAGCACCAATACGCGCAATGCCAACGCTGAGGCCAACCAGCTCACCAATGCCATCTCCAACTCCAAGGGCGGCAGTTCCAGCGGCAGCGCGGACAGCACCGCGTCGGAAACCATGGTGCCGTTCCCTGCGCTCGCGTCGTACGTGAGCAACCACACAGCGACGCAGGTGAATCACCAGGGCGGACTTGTCGCCGGCACCATCTCGTTCAACCTGCCACCGGGCGGCTCGCTGAGCAACGCACTGGCCGCTATCAGCGAAGCTGGGCAGGAGCTGGGCATGCCCGCATCGATCCACGGATCGAGCGCTGGCGCAGCACAGGTGTACGCACAATCGATGGGCACCATGCCGCTGCTGATTCTCGCTGCGCTGGCCGCCGTCTATATCGTGCTGGGCATTCTGTACGAAAACACCGTGCATCCCATCACCATCCTCTCCACCCTGCCCTCTGCCGGCATCGGTGCAACGCTGGCCCTGCTGATCTTCGGCACGCCGTTCTCGGTGATCGCCATGATTGGCATCATCCTGCTGATCGGCATCGTGAAGAAGAACGCCATCATGATGATCGACGTGGCCATCCATCTGCAGCGCGACGACGGGCTGGAACCCAGAAAGGCCATCCATGACGCCGCCGTCGTGCGACTGCGTCCGATCATGATGACTACCGCTGCCGCCGTGCTCGGCGCTGTGCCGCTAGCCATTGGTATTGGCCAGGGTGCTTCGCTGCGCCAACCGCTGGGTATCACGGTGATGGGCGGTTTGATCCTGAGCCAGGTCTTCACCCTCTACACCACGCCGGTGATTTACCTCTACCTCGACCGCCTGCGCGCACGGCTTGCGCAGTGGTCGGAAAGCCTGCCGTGGAACCGATCGGACGCAAGCGCATGAACAAGAGTCTGCCCTCCTATTCCAAGCTCTTTTCCCGTCACGCTCTCGCCGTCTCGATGACGGTGGCGCTCAGCGGTTGCATGGTAGGCCCCGACTACCATCGTCCCGACGTGAGCACGCCCACGCAGTTCAAGGAGCTGCCTGGTTGGACCGCTGCCACGCCCGCCGACGACGTCGCCAAGGGCGACTGGTGGAAGGCTTTCAACGATCCGCTGCTCAATGAGCTGGAGCCGCAGGTGTCGGTATCCAACCAGACGGTGGCGAAGAGCTACGCCGATTACCAGGCCGCCATGGCCGACGTACAGGTGGCGCGCAGCGCATTGTTTCCCACCATCGGCATCAGCGGCTCGGGCAGCAAGCAACGCACTGCCGCAGGCAATGCGGGCAGCGGCGTCGAGCACCTGCGCCCGGTCAGTACATCCGGCTCGCTGGAAGGTAACGTGAGCTGGGCACCTGATCTGTGGGGCAAGGTTCGCCGCACCGTCGAAGAGAACAAAGCCACCGCGCAGGCCAGTCAGGCCACGCTGGCCAATGCCACGTTGTCAGAGCAAACCGCGTTGGCCACGGCCGTGGTCGACCTGCGCGTCACCGATGCCAATATCGACCTGCTGCAGAAGACCGTCGACGCGTACAAGGAATATCTGCGCGTGGTGGACAACCAAGGCAAGGCCGGCACGATCGCGCCGTCCGACGTCATCACTGCTCGCACGCAATTGGAGAACGCGCAATCAAAACTGATTGCGCTCGGTGTGTCGCGCGAACAATACGTGCATGCCATTGCGGTGTTGGTTGGCAAAAATCCAGAAGAACTCGACATCCCGCACAACGCCACCCTGCCAACCTTGCCGCAGGTGCCGACAGGCGTACCTTCCACGCTGCTGCAGCGCCGGCCGGACATCGCCGTGGCCGAGCGCCAGATGGCTTCGGCCAATGCGGCCATTGGCGTCGCTATCGCCGCGTATTACCCGTCCATCTCGCTATCGGGAGCGGACGGCTTTTCGCAGTCGCCCCTGGCTGGGTTGCTGCATGTCGCCAACCATGTGTGGTCGCTTGGCGCCGACGTGAGCGAGACCATCTTCGATGCTGGCGCCCGTCACGGCCAGGTAGCCGCCGCACGGGCCACCTACGAATCCACCGTCGCCAATTACCGCGGCACCGTACTCGCGGCGTTCCAGAACGTGGAAGATGATCTCTCCGGAGTCAGGATCCTGGCACAACAGGCGCAGGTGCTGGATGCCGCGGTGAAAGATGCCACGCGTGGTTCGGAGATCGCTTTCAACGAGTACCAGGCAGGCACGGTCGACTACACCACGGCGGCGACAGCCCAGGCTACGCAACTCAGCACCGAGCAGGACGCGTTGAGTGTGCAGCAGCAGCGGTTGTTGGATGCGGTGTCGTTGATTGGTGATCTTGGTGGTGGTTGGTCGGCGGATGAGTTGGCGCACGCACCTGCGGCGGCGGTATCGAAGGTTGTGGAGTGACGCGGTATTGATGGTTGGCCTCGTGAGGGGCGGGTACTGGCTTGGAATGCGCGGCGCCCCTAGTTCTGCTCCCTCTCCCTTACGGGGAGAGGGTTGGGGTGAGGGGTCAATCTAGCCTCACTCCTTCATCTAAGCCGTCATCACGCGCGGGCAAAGATCTCGTGTCGTCAGTAGTCGGCTGTCGCCTCGTGCGTTACCGCGATCTGGCCGCTTACGCAGCGGGCGTTTCGATCGTCTGCCGACGACGCGAAGCTAGTCCCGTGGGACGCTCGAGTCACTTTTCTTTGTTGGCCCACGCACGCGCAGGAGCGCGTGCGAACGGCGAAGCCGGCCCGAAGGGCGGAGGGCAGGATGCCCGGAGTAAAGAAAAGTAACCCAAAGAAAATGGCCGTATAGCCAACGCCTGCAGCATTACCTTGGAATAAGCCCGAACGCTCGAGGCAGTTTGCTGCTGGGCCACCTTCGCCGCTACACAGCGGGTACTTCGGAACGCTTCGCAACGCGCCGATGCGGAGAGGACTTAAAGCAGCCTTCGCTACGCTTCCCGATCGCTGAGGTTAGGGAAAGATGACGCTACGCTTTCCTACCGCAGCGGCTAGATAAAAGGAGCGCTACGCTTTCCCACCACTGGGGCAAGGTAAAAGGGACGCTACGCTTCCCGGCCGCTGTCGAGAACTCGCCACACAACGACATCGTCTTTCTCTTCTGCCTTGGCTTTGTGCTCTAGAGGAGGAGCAACGCGACCTGCCGCGACGCAATGTGCAGCGCCGCTGCACGAGCCGTCGGCTCGGCGCTTTTGACCTTCGGGCCCCCTGTGCGGCGGTGAGGGGTGGACGAAAAGGCCCGCAGGGGGATCGGCAAGGATGCCGATCCCTTTCGCCAGGGCAGGATGCCCTGGCGAAAAGCCCGGCCGCCCCTCACGAACTGGCCGGCTTCACCGGCCAGCGCCAAGTGGGGGGTGCCCTTTCTTTGGGTTACTTTTTCTTTGGGCAAGCAAAG
>NZ_NRDP01000021.1:0-14817 GCF_002878475.1 Dyella sp. AD56 | reverse complement strand
CTCGCGCTCCAGATCCTTGATGCGTTGCGTCTCGCTGCTGGTCACGCCAGGACGTACGCCGGTATCGACCTCTTCACGCTTGATCCATTCCAGCAACGTCTGCGGCACGCAGCCAATCTTCGGGGCAATCGATTCGACCGCCGCCCACAGCGACGGATACTCTCCGCGATGCTCTTGCACCATGCGCACAGCGCGCTCACGGATCTCAGGTGAGAACTTGTTTGACTTCTTCATGGCTCCATCTTCTCAAGAGTTGGAGCCTCCACCAATCCCGGGGCGATTCAGATCCCTGATAGGGGGAGCTTACGCTCTGATCTGCCGTTCCTTAAAGCAGTAGGGGCCTAGCGGATCAACATAACGCAGGAGTTGCCTCCTAAATAGGCATACGCATTGGCTGCTCTGCCAATCTATTGCTTCCTGAAATATGCGAGTACGCGCTTGCCGAGATAGAGATAGATGGCGAATATCGCCGCGGATGCAGCTATCAAGCAGGGATAGACGTGCTCGACAACAGGCGGCGGCGTCACGTCATTTATCTTCGCAACAATGAAAGCGCTGATGCCCGACAGGAGCCAACCGAAAACGTGCAACGCGCGGCCGCATGGAATCCGTTTTAGCATCAGGACGGCGGACAGTCCAAGAACGAGATGGGCCGACGTCATGACGTATCCGCTACCGTTCGCCCACCACTGCTTGGCATCTATGACATGTCCGTATAAATCAATAGTCCCCGGCGGTACGGTCGACACGACGAACAGCAAACTCAAAAGTGCAAGCCCCGTTAGGAGCCTTAGAAAACTTGGCATCTGAAAGAAGTTCGAAATCATATGACCTCTGGTCAATGACCAATTACTTCAAGACCTACGGAATAGCCCAAGCCAATGCCATACCTGTTGAATTGCAAGTGATCCGACGGGCCTGGCGGATCGAAATATTCTCTCTTTGAATCGTCTAGATAGATACCGGCGGCAGCCTGGAAAAGATTGCCCCCGACTACGCCGGCGGTGTAGTTGCCTTGCTCAAATACGCCAAGCGTGGTTGCATGATCGCAATCCTTACCATCGGCGCCCGGCCGGGCGCCCTTTGGATCCACGCTTCCGCCGACAGAAAGCCCGACACCAAGCCGCCCACCATGGAACCATTCACTGGTCGTTGGGTCTCGTCCGAATGTGATCGCTCCGCCGAATCCGGCATATGCCTCAAGCGAAAACGACCACAGCCCGAACGGATCGAGGTGATTTAGGGGGTTGTTGTTGACGTACGCATACGGATTGATTCCAGCGGCGAGCCCTAAAGGATCCACCTCGATGTATCCCCCTTTGCCCGGGCTGTAGTCTCTGAACCCGTTGTTCCACAGTCCCGACTCAGCGTCGTAATACTGTCCGGGGAAACCGAGGTTCAGCGGAACTGGATTGGCTACCGTCACCGTGCGATCAAAGGCGAAGTTCCGCGCGCGCCACACCACTTTCCTGTTGGCATCGGTGATCACCTCCGGGCGCCCGACCTGATCGTCGTGGATCGCCTGAAGCTGGCCATTGACGACACGAGCGACTAGGCGGCCGTTCAACCACACATAATCATTCCATCCGCCAGCCCAGCTTTCGGCCAGCAAAGGACCGCCTGCGTCGGGTGCGAAGTAGGTGGAAGCACCGGTCACCGTTTTGCGTAACCGCTGTCCTTCGGGGCTAACGTAGTAGCTCGCCGTGCCTGCCGTCTGCAGGCGATTGAACGGGTCGTAGGCAAAAGTGGCCACGCCATTGACGGTGGTCAGGTTGCCCCTGGCGTCGTAACCGTAGGACGTGTTGACGCCAACGGACAGGCCCGTCTGCTGATTGCTGGAGGCACTGGTGGCTACGTTGGCTGAGGTGCCATTGAGTTGTTGGCTGGTGCGGTTGCCGTTGGCATCGTAGGCGAGGTCCTCGTTGTCCGACGCTGATCTCACCGAGGTGAGGCGCGACATGGCGTCATAACCAAAGGTCGCCGATATCGCCGGGTCGCCACCGTTACTGATGGCGGTGATGCGATCGTCCGTGTCGTAGCTCAGGTCAAGGTTTTGAATCCACGGCACATTGATACTGGTGAGACGTCCGTTGGCATCGTAGGTCAGCGCGTTGGTTAAGCCGTTGCTAGAGGTCCATTGCGCCATGGCCACATTGTTCGGCTGATAGGTAATACCGGTGGCGACATTCAACACGGCGCCGTTGATATTCATCTGCACGGCCGACACCGCACCACGGGTGTAGGTATAGAGGGCTTGATTACCATCGGGGTACTGCAGCGACGTCAGCTGGCCCAGGACGTTGTAGTTGTATCCCAGGACATAGTTGGTGCTCCCTATGACAAAGCCACGCCACGCGATCCGGCCTTCTGGCGTGTAGACGTAGTTGGTCTGCCCAGTGGGGTCGCTGGCGGCACATAAGCGACCCATTCCGTGGGGGCAGTTGTCGTAGGTGAAGGTCTGCGTGACTCCGCCAGCGTTAACGCTCGTCCGACGGCCGAGGCCATCGTAGCCGTAGCTAACTTGGTTGCCGCCGGCACGGGTCATGTTGGCCAGCCGACCATAGGTATCGTAGTTGTAGGTCGTGGTGCCGGTATCGGGGCTACCTTGTTGCCATTTTTGACCCAGCCCGTCGTAGGCATAACGGGTGACCAAGCCTCGTGGGTCGATGATGCTGGTGAGCTGGTCTCCGGTGTCGTAGGTGAACCGAGTCACGACCTGACCATAAGCCGGTAAGGCCATTGTGATGGACAGCGTAAGCAGGAGCCCGCCTGCCAGGGCGATAGGTGGAATCGATCGGTAGCGGGCAAAGGTTTCCATCGACAACACGTTCCTTGAGGTGACATGCCATCGGGGCTGCCATGGCATATCGGTGGGGTATAGGGATCTCGCCATGTCGACTCACGGCTACGGTGGCGTATGACCGCCCGAATCGATGAACACGCGACGCCGTGCGTCGCGCATTCGCGCAGCCATGCGTCAGCGTGGGGCTGAAGGGGTAACCGCCCAAAGCTTGGGGCGCCCAGTGGCAGAACAGGCCGTGTTGCTGATCACGAGCGTAGTCGTCAGTTTGTTTGCCAGCGCTGTCAGCGCGGCTGCGTAGTACGTGCGATTACCTGGGTCGGCTGCTTCTGAGACATAGAGGTCGGGCGTCGGGCAATGGGCCGGATTGACAACGGGTTTATCGGTGTAGACGCCGATGGTGGCATCTGCCCACCCTGTTGCTACCTCGGTGATTTGCACGGGGTACACAACGGTCTGGGCCATCGATACGGAAGTGTTCATGACAGTCGCCGTCAGTAGCAGCGCCAACGTCACCGATTTCATTCGATTCAACATCATCGTTCTCCGATTGAGTAAGTTGTTTGCTTTGTTTGGATGTGCGATGGCTGAGCAGTCGCGGTGATCAAGGTGCGAGTCAATGCGTCAGCCCCTGGGAATGGTCGCTATCGACAGCGTCTGCTACGGACTGTCCAAAACGATCTGAAGAATGGCCGGCAACTCCGGATTAGGACCGTTCACGACAAATGTTCCGGCTGGACTCCACGCGCTACATCCCGTTGCATCGCAGGCCTGTACGCGATAGCTATAGACGCCCTTCGGTTTGCCCGATGCTGACCAGCTAATATTCGATCCGCTCTGTACCGTCACCCAGTCGCCGTCATCTGCCTGTTCTTGCAGGACGTAGTCGGTCGCGTAGGGGGCGCTGTTCCAGCTCACCGTGTACGGATTGCTGACACTGCCTGTCGCGGCCCATACCTCGCCGGGCAAGTTGATGCTGCCAATGGTTGGCGGAATCGGTAGGCTGGCGCCGCCGCTTTCGGCCTGCTGAGTTACGCGATTGAGGGCGTCATATTGATAGACGATGGTGTGTCCCATCGCGTTGGCCGCGGACAGGGGGTTGCCGTTGCCATCGTAGGCGTAGGTCAGCGTCTGCCCGCTCTGCCCAACCTTTTGATAGAGCCGACCCAAGGCGTCGTAATGAAAGGTCTCCATTAGTCCAACGGCACCGCCGCGTGCGACGGTGCGTTGAAGCACGTTGCCGCTCGCGTCGTAGTCGAAGGTTTCGTTGGACGTTCCATCCTTGTCGTTATGCGTGATGCGAGATACCCACATCCGCGCATCGCGGGTCCACGTGGTCACTTGGCCATCGGGTCCTGTGATCGATGCTGGCAGGCCGAAACCGTCATAGGCATAGGCCCAGGTAGCCGTCGTGCCATTGGGGTGCGTGGTTTGGGTGGCGATACGACCGCGCGCGTCGTAGGTGTACTCCGTCACGTTCCCGTTTGGCCCCTGCACGTACCCCACCTGACCAAGCGCGTTGTAGTTCGTGTAGATGGTCCTCTGGCCAAGTCCATTCGTTTCTGAGGTGAGATTGCCGTAGTTGTCGTACTGCACTGTGGTGGTGTCGCTGCCGTTGGGTGAGGGGCGCACCACGGTCATGCTCTGCACTGTGCCGTTGCCGTAAAGGTTGTAGTTGTACGTGGTGGTCAGCGTCTGGTTGGCGTTGCCGTTCCCCGTCAGGTTTGTCACGGCAATCGAGGCCAGTCGATTCTTCTCGTTGTAGCTATAAGCCGTTCTCCGAAGACCACGGATGGTCACACTCAGTAGCCGATTCAGTTGCGCGTTCTGATCCCATGTGTAGTCAGTTGTTCGCGCTACGGCGGTGCCGGAAGCTTCCGTTTCTGTCTGCAGCTGACCATTGGCGGCATAGCTATAGGTATGCACATTGCCGTTGTTGTCTATGGTTTGGGATAAGTTTCCGCGGTTGTCGTAAGCACGCGATGCCACGGTTGCGCCGCAACTGGCCATAGCATCATTGCTCACAGACGTCAGCTGTCCATTGATGCCGGCGTACGTGTTTTTGGCGTTATGCCCAAGAGGATTGGTGACGACACCAGTCAGATGCCCCTGACTGTCGGTGCCATAGAGGACGGATACAAAATCCGACCCATCCGCGAGATAGGTTCCATTGGCCCATTGGTGGTAGGGGCTCGAGGCATTGTCCATGTAGCTCGTATAGCTATACGGCACGCCATTGATATCCAGCTCCGTCATGAGGCTGTTTCCAATGACATTCGTGCCCGGCGTGTACAGCGCGTATTTGAACGAGAGCAATGTTGCCGGCGTGCCCGGTAGCGCTATCGACGCAACCTTTATCTCATCGTTAGCAAAGGACCCGTTATTGCGTGTAATCACGTAAGCGTTACCCGCGGGGTCCTTGACGGTAGTCACCTGGGAACGGTAGTAGCCGCCGCCTGGCGCTTGCGTGGATACAAGGGGGCCGTTGATCACGTCGACAAAGGTGCCATTGGTATGCGTGACACGATAGCCATTCGCGTTATAGCTAAATGTCCAGCCAATACCCGACGCGTTCGTGACGGATAGAATTTTTCCTGCCGATGAGTACACCTGTGTCGTGGCGTTCTCATCCCGAAGTGTGTAGTTGCCCGAACCTTCATCACGCGTCAGCGTGGCGACACTTCCCGCCGTGGCGCTATAGGTTGTGGACTTAGGCCCTCCGAAGAATTTCAACAACGAGCCGTCGGGACGACTGACCAACGTGCAGGATAGTTGCGTCCCTATTTGGCAGAGAGCCGACGTGGTGAGCGAATAGTCGAAACTGGAGAACCAACTGTGGAATGGCGAGGTGTTGTAATACAGCACATAGCTCAGCGCCATCTCGCCGGGCACTGAAAACAACGGATACGTTTCCAGCTTGGTGCCTTTGCTGACATCAATGGGCATGCCGACATAGTTGCCGCTGCACCTGCCGCCGTTTTTATCTTGTTCGTCGAGATTGGACGATGCCTGATTGGATGGGGAGTACAGCGACGCCGTTACCGAAACGCCCTCCAGATCCTTGGCCGGGATGGGCGCGCCTGGACGATGGGTTCCACTATTACCACCATCAGATCCCACGATGCCGCCGGTCAAGGACGGAACGTGGTAGAAGGCCGGTACGTACGTCGTAGGGAGGCGGGGTGCATCGGTACCCATCGCAGCGACCGCCAACGGTATGGCGGATAGCATCGCCGTCCACAAAACCTTGACGTAAAGGCACTTATTTAAGCGCGGCATGGTGGGCGGCTCTCTAGGAAAACGTGGCGGTATCTTGCATAGCGCCCAATCTTTCCTCGGGATACGACATGCAGATCATCTTGGCTATTATTCGGACGCGACGAGCGCATCGCACAACAGTAAGATCGCTTTCCCGCTTGTCAGGCTTTTCCGTTTTGAAACACCCAGCGTGTTGTTATGAAGTGCAGACGAGCCGAGCGGATTCTCTAGAATCACTAGGACTGCATGCTGCAAGGATGTCGATAGTGATTCTGGTGATTCCTGCTTATGACCCCTTTGCGATCAGTAGGGTGTTTGGACTGAGTGCTCTAGATGTTGGCGACGTGCAGGAATGTCGCCACCAGGCAACTTCACGCTGTTTATCGGCGTGCTGGAAGCGTTTGCGATGTCGCGAAGCACCGACGACTCGCTAACCATCACCAACCTTCAGAGTTGATCATGGCTAAACGTGATCAGAAGGCAGGGCGACGCCCGTCAGCCTCCCGTGACGGTAGCCAAGCAGCTTCGCCCCGCGCCGCGGTAACCCCCGGCTCCGCCTCCGCTCCCGCGGATTCCCCCGATGACCACACCGCTGCCGCCCTGAACGTGCTCGCGTAACTACGCGGGCGCTTTGAGAGGCGAGAGTGGGTGGTCATACCGTGGCATGACCGGGAGGGATGGAGCGCCAAGGTGCTAACCCGTGAAGTGAGGATGGCCCTCGATGTTGCCGTGCTCAGCATCGAACAAGCCATTCGTAGGCAGCAGCTACTGCCTATCGCCGCCGCTTAAACCCCGTCCGATGATTGTCCCTGTGGCGCGTCGGCTCATGGGTCGATGCGCCACCACTCGGGCGATGACGGACGGGGCACACGGTATTCCCTGACACGTATCACACGCGGATCCGGCGATCGGCTGCGCCTTCAAGGAGGCCCCATGTCTGATACCACCCCACGCACCCGCCCCGGCGCGAGCACCGCAGTGCGTGTGCGCTCACCCGGTGACGTGTTACGCGACGACCACATGCATCCCCGCGCCATGACCGTCATGGAACTGGCCCACCGTGCCGGTCTACCGGTGGTGTGCATTCGCGGCGTACTCACCGGCGAGCCCATCGGCGCCCTATGCGCTGCCCGCTTTGCCACCGTGTTCAGCACCACCGCGCTTTACTGGGTACTGTTGCAAACGGAGTTTGATATGGCGTGCGAGCAGCGCAAGTATGGGCCTGGCGGGTTGGGCGTGTTGTGAGCGAGGCACGTTCTAGATCTGAATATCCTGTGTGGCCGCGACGTGCACGCGGTTGCCACCGTTCTTCTTGACCCAGTACATCGCGGTGTCGGCGGCGCGCATGAGTTCGCGTGAACTCCGCCCGTGCAGGGGATAGGTGGCGACGCCAATGCTGGTCGCTGCGTGCAAGGTGTGGTCGGACAAACGGAGCGGTGCGCAGATGGCTGCGCGTAGTTTCTCCGCCACGGAGACGCTGTCGGCGATGGATTGCAGCCGACATAGCAGCACGACGAACTCGTCGCCACCCATGCGGCCTACCACATCGCCTTCGCGCAGGTGGCTGCGGATGCGTTGTGCCACTTCGCATAGCAATAGGTCGCCGGTGTGATGGCCGAAGCGATCGTTGACCAGCTTGAACTTGTCCAGATCGATATAGAGCAGGGCGAGGTTGCCGCCGAAGCGCGACACGTTGTCTAGCGCTGCCTCAAATTGTTGGTGGAACAGGTCGCGATTGGCGAGATCGGTGAGTGGGTCGTGCCGCGCGATATGGTGCAACCGTTCCTCGGCCTGTTTGCGTTCGATGGCGGCGGCTACTTGGGTGGATACGAACTGCAGTAGCTCTTTGTCCGACTCGGTGTAGCGCGTGGCGTCGGAGTAGCTTTGCACCACGAGCGCGCCGACGGTGGTTCCTTGCGAGCACAGCGGTACGCCCAGCCAGTGCTGGGCGTCGGTACCCCTGATGGGTATGGATGGATCGGTGGGTGCGTTCGGCGTGACCAGCAAGGCCTGCCCGGTACGGATCAGTTGCGCCGTCAGCGTGCCCGAATCCATAGCTTGTGCAGGCGGCGTCGGGTCGCGCTCATCCACGAAGTAAGGAAAACTCAACTCGGCGTGCTGCGGGTCGTACAGCGCAACGAAGAAGTTGTTGGCCGGAAGCAAGGTGCCGACGATGCGGTGGATCTCACCATAGAGCGCGGTCAGGTTGTCCGCCGTGTGGGCCGCCTCGGAGATGGCATGCAGCGCCGTCGTCATCGATTCCGCGCGCTTGAGTGCGGTGATGTCCCGAGCCACGGCGATGCGCATGCGATCGGATTCGGACCAGCGCGCGGACCACATGATGTGCACGATGGTGCCGTCTTTGCGGATATAGCGATTCTGGAAGTGCGACTGCGGATGGCCGGCCATGATGGCGGCGGCTATGTCGAGCGTGGCTTCACGGTCGTCCGGATGCACCATCTCGAGCATGGTCCGACCGACCACTTCCTCCGGTTTGTATCCAAAGATGCGTTCGTAGGATGCGCTGACAAAGACATAGCGCCCCTCCACGTCGACGACACAGATGGCGTCCCAAAGGAGATCCATGATCTTGTTGAGTGCGACAGGTTCCATGGCGGGCGTCTGGACGGCTGGCTCTGGCTGAGTGCTGGCGGTTTCCAGCAGTCAGGCAAGATGCGTGCCGTCCCCATGCTTGCCCGCCCGGCTCATCATGCGGCCCCAGGCGAGCCGGGTAGGGCTATTCGTCCAGCAGGGCGCGCGCCGTATTCCACATGCCACGGGTCAGCGGTCGGTTCTCGTGCGGCGTCTGCAGCACCACCAGGGTCGTGGTGCTGATGCTGGGGTGGATCTTCAGCAACCGGTCCAGCACGGTTTCCAGGTGGGCAATGGACATGGCGACCACGCGCAAAAGGGCCGAGTCTTCTCCCGCCAGGCGGCGGCAGTCCAGCACTTCCGGGATATCCGCGACCAGCACGCCCACGCGGGCGCAGATGCCGCCGTCGCAGCGCAGGCGGATCATCGCGTCGATCTCGTAGCCGAGCTTGCGGGGGTTGAGCACGGCCCGGTAACCGGCAATGACGCCGGCTTCTTCCAGCCGTTTTACCCGCTCGGCCACGGCCGGCGGGGAGAGCTTTACCTTGCGCCCCAGCTCGGCGTAGCCCAGGCGGGCGTCCTGCTGAAGGGCTTCCAACAGGAGCCAATCCGTAGCGTCCCAGATCGGTTTCGATTCAAAGGTGGCAGCGTTCATGGACATTTCGTTCGTTGGCGAAACATTCTCATCCTACGCTGATTCATCATTCAAGCGCAGCGCGGCGAATCTTACGATTTGCAGCATTCCCCTCCGGAAATTTTCCCATGCAAACCCCGGAACGCCTGGACGGGCGTGCCCTGACTTATATCGGCATTGCCCTGGTTACCTGGTCGTCGGCCTATGCCGCGATCGCCTATGCGCTGGCTTCGTTCACCCCGGGGGAGGTTGCGCTGGCGCGCCTGGCCATCGGCTCGCTGTGCTTTGCCGTGCTGCTGACGGTGAAGCGGGTGCCGCTGCCGGCTCGCCGCGATTGGCCGGTGCTGACGCTGCTCGGCATCATCGGCCTCACCGTGTACCACTTGTGCCTCAATACGGCGGAAACGCGCGTGGCCAGCGGCACCGCGGCCATTCTGATCTCGCTGGTGCCGGCGACCACGGCGGCGTTGTCGGCCATCTGGCTGCGCGAGCGCCTGTCGGCTCGCACCCTGATGGGCCTGGGCGTGGCGCTGGTGGGCGTGGTCGTGGTGGTGCTGACTAGCGGCAAAGATGTGAAGGTAGAGCCCATGGCTGCACTGGTGTTGGTCAGCGTGCTGGCCTCGGCGATCTTCTTTGTGGGGCAAAAGCCCTTGTTTACCCGCAACACCTTGCTGGGCGTCACTGGCTTCACCTTTTTCGCCGGCACGCTGGGTGCGCTGCCGTTCGGCCTGGGTTTGCCGCAGGCGCTGATGCACGCGCCGCCGTCGCATATCGGCGCCCTGGTGTGGCTGGGTATCGCGCCGACCTTTATCGGTTACGTAGCGTGGAACGCCGCGCTGCATCGCGCCTCGGCATCGCAGGTGAGCAGCTTCATTTACTTCTCACCGCCCATCGCCGTGTTGATCGGTTGGGTGTGGCTGGGCGAACGGCCGACCTTGCTGACCCTGGTGGGCGGCGTGATCACCGTGGGCGGTGTGGTGCTGGCTAATGCGCGTCGCCGCCGACCATCGCCCGCGCCCGTCATCGCCACTCCCGCCAAGCAGAGCTGAGCGCATGGCGCCGATTCATTTGATCGACGCCGCCTCGCAGTTGCCGGAGGCTTGGCAGTTCGGTGGTGCACACCTGAAGCCAGCGGGAGCCTATCCGTGACGACGCTCTACATCGCCAATAACAACTACTCGTCCTGGTCGCTGCGCCCGTGGGTGCTGATGAAGCACCTTGGCCTGCCGTTTGACGAACAGCTCATGGTGTTTGGCGAAGGCTCCAATTGGGACGCGTTCCGCCGCTTCTCACCCAATGGCCGTGTGCCTTGCCTGCGCGATGGCGACACGGTCGTGTGGGATTCGTTGGCGATCGCCGAATACCTTGCGGAAAGTCACGCGGGCGTTTGGCCGTCTGATCGCGTGGCGCGTGTATGGGCGCGCTGCGCTTCCGCCGAAATGCATTCGGGTTTCGGCACGCTTCGTAACGAATGCGGCATGAGCTGTGGCGTGCGCGTGCGCTTGCATGGGATCAGTGCAGCGCTGCAGGCGGATATCGCGCGCATCAACGAGCTGTGGAACGAAGGGCTGTCACGCTTCGGCGGCCCCTTTCTCGCGGGCAAGACATTTACCGCTGTCGATGCCTTCTACGCGCCGGTGGTGTTCCGCTTCCAGACCTATGGTCTGCCGGCGGATGGGGCGGTAGCGGCGTACGTGCAACGCATGCTGGCATTGCCAGCGATGCGTGAGTGGTACACCGCTGCGCTGGCGGAGCCATGGCGCGATCACGCGCATGAAGCGGAAACCCACCGCTATGGTGAGGTGACTGAGGACTTTCGCCTCGCCTGATCAGGCGGCTTCCGCCACCGTGTCGTTCCGTCGTCGCGCCTGCCACCGGCCGAGCGCGACGAGCAGCGTGGCTACGACAATGAAAGCCACCAGCACGGCGAGAGCGTCGATAACGACTTGCAGATAGCCCAGCGACTTCACATCAAGGAACGGGTAGGGATACCAGCCATTTACGGCGCCGCGCAGCAGCACATAGGTGAAATATCCTGCCGGATAGCTTTGCCACGCGATCACCTGCGACCAGCGCAGGCTGCCCTTGGGCACGGCGAGCCACCAGTAAAGCAGGTAGAGCGGTGGCATGAAGTCGTGCACGATCATGTCGGCCACCAGCACCCAGCCCGATGGGCTCCACAACTGGCGCAGCATCAGGTTGTAGACGGCGCTGACAATCACGATGCTCATCGCTGCGGCCGTCTGCACGCCTGGGCGTTGCAGGAACCGCGGCAGTGCCGTCCGTGTGTCGAACGACGCGGCAGTCAGCACGCCAGCCACCAGCAGGTTGGTGAGGATGGTGTAGTAGCCCAGGTACACCCACACACCCTGCTGGGCTGTGCCGCCGTGATCCAGCGCCAGGCGAATGGAAAACCAGAGTTGTAGTGCCAGCCCGAACCAACCGAGCAGGGCAGCAAAAGCGGCAAGGGGGCGGTAGCGGATGTTCACGACGGGGAACGGCCATCAGGCGACAGATTCCCACTATGCCATTCGGCGATGGCATGTGGCGTATCGCAAGAAATCGTCTAGCTCCAGAGCGCGGGCTTGGCCACCATCAGCCAGAAGATACCCATGACGGCGACGAACGCCGGCCAGCCCAATGCGAACCACCAACGCATGAGCACGGTGCAACGGGCGGGCAGCGGCTGACCGGTGCGAGCGGCGACAGCGGCTGCGTCGCGCACGCGCATCTGCAGTACCACTACGGGTATCCAGCAAAGGCCGATCAGCACGTACAGGCCCATCGCTGCGACTAGCCATGGGCTGTTCCACGGAAAGCCCATCAGATGCACCAGCGCGATGCCGGTGACAGGCTGGACGATCACTGCCGGCGTGGTGAAGCACCAGTCCGCACGCACGGTGAGTCGCGATGCCGCCGCAATGGCCTGCACGTTGCCGGTGCGCCAGGTGAACCACATGAAGAACGCCGTGCCCAGGCCCGTACCGAACAGCAAAGTCGATGACAAGATGTGCACCAGCTTCAGTAGCACGTAGGCCGTCATCGCTTCTCCTCCGTGAGTAGCAGAATGGCAATGGCTGCCATCAGCGGCACGTTCTTCAGCAGGCCGCCCAGCGGATCGAGCCAATGCATCGGCCACAGCATGCCAATGCCAATCGTGTAGCCCAGCAGCATCAGCAGCATGCCACTCAGCACAAGGCGGGGTCGCCAGCGCAGCAGGCAAAGCGCGCCCAACAGCAAATCCAGCGTGGCGGTAGCGCGGGCAAGCATCAGCGTTGCCTCGGGCGAAAGGGGGCCACCTTTCGCCGACGCCGCCACGGTTTCGGAAGAAAGCGCCCAACCAATCACGCCCGACGCAAGCCACAGCAGCGCCAGGGTGACGCGCAGCAACGGCAGCGCCAGATACAGGCGGGCGTGCCAGCGGTCTTGCACGTGACTGGGCGATTCCGCCAGCGCGCGTTGCAGTGTGCGCGGCGATAGGCTGAGTCGCTCGTGCATGCGTTCCAGCGCACCTGCCTGACCGAGATTGCCGTGCTCCAGCATGCGCTGCATGGTTTGGCCGAGCGGACCTTGCCCGAGGCGCTCGCCAATGCGGCAGGCGACGCGCACCAGCGCGGTCGGCACAAGCCACAGCCGCGCAGCGCGCAAACCGAGCCAGCGCCGCCAATCCTGCAGGTATTCCGCCAGGCCCATGGCTTTCGGGCCCACCAGCTCCAGGATGTCCACGCCCTGCGTCGCTCGTGCCAGCGAGGCCACCACGGCTAGCGCGACGTCTTCCGCTGCGATGGGCTGCACGCAGGGCGCCACGGCGGCGCGCGGGACAACGATGACGCCGGGCAATGCGGCCATGGCCCGCAACAGCGAGGTGCCGCCGTACGAGCCGTGGGCGCTGTAGACCAGCGAAGGGCGAAGAATCGTTGCGTCCAATGGCATCGATGCGAGTTGCTCATCGCCCCGATGCTTGCTGGCGATGAATTCGCCATCGTCGGCATGGCCCAATGCGGAGATTTGCACGACGCGCTGAACACCTGCGTGCAAGCAGGCTTGATACAAAGCCACAGGCGCCTGGACGTGCACGGTGTCGAAGCGGTCGCCGCGTTGCTCACGCAAGATGCCGGCGCAATTCACCACCGCATCGATGCCGTCTAGGCGTGGCAACCATACCTCTGGCTTGACATCGCGCGACATGTCGCAGGCGACGGCGCGCAAGCCAGGAAATCGTGAATCCAACCGAGCGCCGCGCACGGCGCACACCACGTCGTGGTCTGCTGCCACCAGCGCAGCGACGATATGCGAACCGATGAAACCGTAGGCGCCGGTGACCAGTACGCGCATGAACTAGGGCCTCTTCCGATGAGGACTGCGAGTAGCCACGAGGCTGGCGTTTAGAACTTGTACCCGCGATGGATGGCGACGATACCGTTGGTGAGGTTGCGCACGTCGACGCGACCAAAGCCGGCACGTTCCATCATGCCTTTAAGCGTCTGCTGATCCGGGTGCTTGCGGATCGACTCGGCAAGGTACTGATAGCTATCGGCGTCACCAGCGAACAACTGGCCGAGCTTGGGCAGCACTTTGAACGAATGGAAATCGTAGAGCTTGCTGAAGAGATCGCTCTGCACGCGCGAGAACTCCAGTACCAGTGCACGGCCACCCGGCTTGAGCACGCGGCAGATGTCCGCCAGCGCCTTGTCCTTGTCGGTGACGTTGCGCAGGCCGAAAGCCATGGTCACTGCGTCGAAGCTGTTGTCCGGAAACGGCAGGCTCTCGGCGTTGAGCTGCGCCCAACGGAGGCCTGAGACGAGGCCGCGATCCGTCATGCGGTCGCGACCCACGCCGAGCATGGCGGCATTGATGTCGCCCACGACGACCTCACCCTCAGCGCCGACGACCGGCTTGAGCAGCGCGGCGATGTCGCCCGTGCCACCGGCCAGATCGAGCACGCGATCGCCCCGGCGCACGCCGCTGATTCCCACGAAATGGCGCTTCCACAGACGATGGACGCCGAACGACATGAGGTCGTTCATCAGGTCGTAGCTACGCGCGACGGAGGTGAAGACCTGGCCGACGAGCTTTTGCTTGTCGTCGAGGGGGACGTCGCGGAAACCGAAGTGGGTGGTTTGGGGTTGGGGCTGGTCGCTCATTGGCTAATGGTAGCGGATCGGGGGATGGGCTTCTTCTTTGGGGGGCCGCGATGGTTTTGTCTCCCTCGCCCCTTTGGGGAGAGGGTTGGGGTGAGGGGAGGGTGCTCGCCTTATGGTTTCGATAGAACCGTCATCCCGGCGCAGGCCGGGATCCAGTGGCTTTGCGCTTGGTTGTCGCGCTACGGCGACCTGGCTCGCCTGCGGCGGGCTTCCGACCTCCTGCCGGAGGCCGGGTCACTTTCTCTTGCATGCCCAAGAGAAAGTAACCAAAGAGAAGGGCACCCCCACTTGGCGCTGGCCGGTGAAGCCGGCCAGTTCGTGAGGGGTGGCCGGGCTTTTCGACAGGGCCTCCTGCCCTGGCGAAAAGGGATCGGCGTCCTGCCGATCCC